>DATIWI010000224.1:0-30969 GCA_035519475.1 Opitutaceae bacterium | reverse complement strand
CGCCCTACCGCCGCCAGGGAAGCTGAGACGCCGGGTCGCGGCGCGCGCGGAGGTCGTGCGAGGGCGCCGCCGCCGGCAACCGTGACACCGGGCGTTTTCTGGGTATCGTTGACGGCGCCGGCGCTCGAATCACGAGCGATGATTCCCGGCCGGATCATCGCGATGAATTTCTCCCAAATGACAATGTCAGCAACGGCGGGTGCGAATGCCAATGCCCTCATCCGTCTGGTGGTGGGAGGCGTGTTCCTCAACGAGGGCATCCTCAAGTTCCTCGATCCGGCGACCAACGGCGCGGGCCGCTTTGCGACAATCGGCATCCCCTATCCCGAATTCTTCGGACCCTTCGTTGCCGTGGTCGAGACCATCGGCGGGCTTCTCGTCATCGCCGGCCTGCTGACACGTCCGGCCGCGCTGGCGCTCCTCGTCAATATTTCGGTGGCAATCGTCACCACAAAGGTTCCCGTCCTCCTCGGGCACGGTTTCTGGGGATTCTCGCTGATGAAACTGAAGACGTACGGCCTCCTCAGCATGGTGCATGAGGCCCGCACGGATTTCTCAATGTGGTTCGGGCTGGTGTTCCTGCTGGTCGCCGGACCAGGGCGCTGGTCGTTGGACGCCCATCGCGGGTCTGCCTCGCGCTGAGGGCTGTCCGTCCGCCGCTGGCAGACCCACGGCAGGAGGGCCCCGGCGTCGGGGCCGGCCGGCCGCTGGCGATGGCGGGCGGTTCGCCGATGGTCGAGGAGTGCGCAGCCGGGCCGCCCTAGGTCCGGTAGTCGTCGCGCGGAGGCGAGAATACCTCGATTGCGACCGAATGACGGAGAATCTTCGCGGAATGGGTGACACCGCCCGGAATCACCCAGCTATCGCCGGGACGCATCTCGTGATCGACCTGCGCGATCGTCAGGATCATACGTCCGGAAACGAGATACCCGGTCTGCTCCTGGGGATGCGCATGGGCGGGAATCACCGCGTCCTGCGCCAGCCTGAAGGTCACCAACTGCGTGCGGTGGCCCTCGACGGCGGTTTTGCGCTCGATGCCGGGGAGGGCGTTGCGATAACCGGTCGGACTGGCGTGGTCCACCCGGACTTGGTCGGGCGTTGGTGCGGAACTCATGGCTGATCATTTGTCGGCGGCGCCGCCGCCATCGACAAGGCTTAACTGGTCACCGGCGAGCGCGGCTGGGGTGGGGCGACCGGGCGCGTCTGCCGGCAAAACGAGTTGCGTCGCCTTGCGTCGGCCGATTTGAGTTCACCGGTGGGCACGAGGCGGCCAACGCGAAAGGAAGATTCCCGACGGGAAGGGGGCGCGGCCCCGGATGGTGCCCGCCTGTCGTCGGTGTTGCCGCCCGCCGGCCCGGGGGCCCCGCCCCGCCACGCGGCCGACGCTGCCGGCGAGCACGCCGGCGGTCCCGGGGCTGGCACGACCCGTGCCCGGCTGCTGGGATTGCTGTTGTTCCTGGTGGTGGCGGGAGTGTTTCTGCCCGCGCTGCGGCACGACTTCATCTACGATGACGATCCCGGCTTCGTGACCGACAACCCCCACGTGCGCGATGGCTTGACGTGGGCCAATGTGAAATGGGCGTTCCTGAGCGGAGGCATCGACTACTGGCGGCCGCTGAGCTGGCTTTCACACATGGCCGACTGCCAGATCTTCGGCCTCAATCCGTGGGGGCATCACCTGACGAGCATCCTGCTGCACGCGGGCAACGCGCTGCTGGTCTTCGCCGTGTTGCGAAAGATGACGGGGGCCGTCTGGCGCAGTCTGCTGGCGGCGGCGCTGTTCGGGCTGCATCCCCTGCACGTCGAATCGGTCGCTTGGATCGCGGAGCGCAAGGACGTGCTCAGCGCTCTCTTTGCGCTGCTCACCCTGTGGGCGTACGCGCACTGGGTGCGGCAGCGGGCGGCGCGGCGGCCCGGGGCGGGGCGGTTCTACGGGATGGCGCTGGCGTCGTTTGCATTGGCGCTCATGAGCAAGCCGATGGTGGTCACGATCCCATGCGTCCTCCTCCTGCTGGACTTCTGGCCGCTGAGCCGGCTGGGCCCGGCCGCGCCGCGCACGGCGAGGGCGGCCGCGTGGGCACTCGTGGTTGAAAAGGTCCCGTTCTTCGCCTTGGCGGCGACGATCAGCATCTTCACGTTCCTCGTCCAACGGCAGGTGGGTGCGCTTAAGACGATGGCGGGCTATCCGTGGCCGGAACGGGTCGCCAATGCCCTGCTGGCCTACTGCGGGTATCTGGGCAAATGCGTGTTCCCGGCCAAGCTCGCGATCTTCTACCCCTATCGCTTCGCGCCGCCGCTGGGCCGGACTCTGCTGGCCGCGGCGCTGCTGGCGGGGATCACCGCGGCCGTGGGCGGTCTGCGTCGGCGACGCCGCTACCTGTTGGTGGGTTGGCTCTGGTTTCTGGGCATGCTGGTGCCGGTCATCGGCCTCGTGCAGGTCGGCGAGCAATCCATGGCCGACCGCTACAGCTATCTACCGTTGATCGGGGTCTTCATCATGGCGGCGTGGGCCGCCGGCGAGGTGGCGGCGTCCCGGCCGAGACGGCCCGGGCTGGTGGGGGCGGCGGCCGGCCTGCTGGTCGTCGGCTGCACCGTTTTGACCTCGCGGCAGCTGAATTACTGGCGGGACAGCATCACCCTGTTCCGGCACGCCCTGGCCGTGACCGAGAACAACTGGGCGGCCCACACCTACCTTGGATTTGCGCTGGCGCAATCCCCCGGGCACCGGGCGGAGGCCATTGCCGAGTATCAGGCCGCGTTGCGCATCGCGCCCAGAGTCGCCACGACCCACAACTACCTTGCCAACGCGCTGGCAAAAACACCGGGCCGCCTGGCCGAGGCGATCGCCGAATTCCAGGCCGCGCTCACGCTCGATCCGGCGCTCGCGGACGCGCACCACAATCTTGCCACCGCCCTGGCGATGACCCCGGGCCGACTCGCTGACGCGATCCTTGAGTACCGGGCGGCGTTGCGGCTCCGACCCGACTCCGCGGAGATGCACGACAACCTCGGGCTGGCATTGATGAAAGCATCCGATCGGCCCGCGGCGGTCGCCGAGTTCCGCACCGCTCTGCGGTTGCAGCCTGATTTTGCCGAGGCGCACTTCCATCTGGGGAATGCCCTGGCCGCGGACCCGGTCCAGGTGTCCGGCGCGATCGCCGAGTACGAGGCCGCGCTCCGGATCCGACCCGACTTCGCCCAGGCCCATTTCAATCGAGGATTGCTGCTGGCGGCCATTCCCGGGCGGATGACCGAGGCGATGGCGGCGTATGCGGCCGCGGCGCGCGCCGCGCCCGACTTTGCCGAGGCGCACTACAATCTGGGCATTGCCCTGGCGGCGATCCCCGGCCGGTCGGCCGAGGCGATCGCCGAATACCGGGCCGCCCTGCGCGCCCGACCCGATTTTGCCGAGGCCCACAACAACCTGGCGGACATCCTGGTGCGGACGCCCGATCGATCAGCCGAGGCGATCGCCGAGTACGAGGCCGCGATTCGAGTCAAGCCCGACTACTTCGAGGCCCATTTCAATTTGGGACTCCTCCTGTCGACTATCCCCGGCCGCCGGGACGAGGCGATCGCGCATTTCGGGGCGGCCGCGCAGCTCAGGCCGGATTTTGAACCCGCGCGCACAATGCTGGACAGGATGCGTGCCGCCCGGCCGTAGGCTGGACTCGGGCGCGCCTTTGCTCGCGCATACGCCCGGCGCGGTGGTGGCGGCGGTTCGCACGGCGGCGGATCGAACGACAAGATGAGCGCAGCAAGACTCGCTCAAGGGAGTGATGGTTTCTCCGTTGGGAATATGGTTGACCTGGCTGTAAGCATGCTCATATCAATAAGTTGAAAAGGAACCCCATGCAAAAACTCCTGACTATCGGGGGTGCAGTCGGGTTGATTGCCGGCGGCGTGTTGCTGACAGCTGGTTTGGCGCGGGTGGGCGAACGCCCGGCCAAGCTCACGTGGCGTGACCCGGAGATCAAATCCGCACTGATGACCCTCGGCTACAAGGTCTACGCAAACCCCAAGGTCGAGTTCGGCCGGCACTACCTGTCGAAGCTCGTGTTTAAGAACACCGGGGAGCATCCGATCACGGATTTCTCCATCAGCTACAAGATCGACGACTACATCCCATGGACCGATCCGGAAGAGCTCCATGAGATTCCCGCCGGTTTCACCCTGGTGAAGCTATTCTATCCGAAGCTGCCGGCGACGGTTGCCAAGATTCGCAATGTCACCAACGCGACGTTTCGCTTCAAGATCCTGTGGAAGGAGGAGGGGCGGCAGCACGAGGAGTCATTCGCGCGCGATATTGTGCTGCGGGGAATCAACGAGCTCATCGGCGGCGATATCCCCGCGGCCGAGGCCCGCAATTGGTTCGACACGGAAAGCGCGTTTCCCTTCGCGGTCTGCATGGTCACGCCCAACGATCCGGTCGTGACCCTTTATGCCTCCGAAATCACGCGACTGGCCGGTGGGACCACGGCTGGCATCGCCGGCGGAGCCGAGGAGGCGGTGCGCCTTTGCCGCATCATTTATGACTACATGATGGCGACGGGGCTGCGTTATACGGGCGACACCGGCGTGCCGGCGGAATTCGACAACATCAGCACGTACGTGCAGACCGTCCGGATGCCGCGTGACGTCATCCAGACCAACCAGGGATTGTGCATCGAGCTCGCGATTCTCTGGAGCGCGCTCCTTGAACACCTGGGCTTGGACTGCACCATGATCTTCGTCCCCGGCCACGTGTACGTGATCGCATACTCGGAGAACCAGAACATCCCGTTTGAGGGTGGGATGCCGATCGAGTGTACTTCCGTCACGCTCCGGGCGGTAGAGGACTCGCTGGTGGCTTTGAAGATTCGCGAAAAAGCAACGGGTGCTCCGGTGACGTTCGACGAATCCGTCGCCATGGCCAAGAAGGAATGGGCGATGGCCCAGCAGAACGGCAAGTTCATCAAGGTTCCCGTGAAGGCGCTGCAATTGGCGGGCTATGTTGCCCCGGAGCTGGCGGACGTCGATATGGACAAGCTGACGGAGACGTTGCGGAAACGACTTCCCGGGCAACTGCAGAACGACTACGGCCCGAATCCCAATCCCAATCCCAATCCCAACCCCAATCCCAACCCGACACCGCTGCCCCCGGGTTTCACCATGTGGCAACATCCCCAGGGGTTCGTGACCGTGTCGGTCCCCGCCGATTTTGTATCGCTGCTGCAGCCGGGCGTTTCGCCGGGCTTTATCCTGTTCTCGGCCGGCAATCCCGTCAGCAGCGTGAGCTGCGATGTCATGCAGATCACGGGGACGCAGGATCCGGTCCAGGCGGTCAACTACGTGGCGGGTGTGTTCGGCCAAATGGGCGCCATGATTCGCGTCAACAGCACGAGCACGCCGGGCACTGGTGGCGTCGTCATGTTTGAAGGCACGACGACTTCTCAGATGTCGAGCGTCCGCTGGATCTGCCTCGGCAAGCCGGTGCCGGGCGGCGTGGTGCTGGTGTCGGCGGGCGCGAACCCGATGGCGTGGGCGGCGCAGAACGCCACGATCAAGGCGATCCTCACCTCGGTGAATTTCCGCTAACCCTTGCGTGCCATTCCTCCCATGAAGACCCGTCTTTTCATATTGACCTTCGTGCTTGCGCTCGCCCCGTGCGGGCCTGCCGCCAGGGCGCAGCTTCCGGCAAAATCCCTCGACCTCGTCCAGGAAATCGCTCCGGACGGCTCGGTGAACCTGACATTCCAGCTGGCGTTCGACGCCCTGCCGTGGGGAATCTGGAAGAGCCAGGTCGGCGATGATCCGGCCCGTCTCCGCGGCATGCTCCGTTACCAATTCGCGGCCTTTGTGATCGATGACTTCAAGTTCGAGAAGGACGACCTCAACCGCACCGCCAAAGTCACGATCCACAGTCCCGCGGGACCCGAGTTGCGCAAAGACCAGCATCTGGAAGTCTCCATCGAACCGTGGCTCCGGATGATCAACCACACGGGCCGCGAGTGGTTCTTCAGCGGCAACAACCCCGCCGCCGGCAACCAGCAGAATACGTTCAAGGTCATCCTGCCGGCCAACACGATCGATGTCTCGCTGGTCAACGCCGGGACGCCAAATCAGGCGCTCGTTTATGCCCTGAGTCTGCCGGCGGGAAAGTCTCGCGTGTTCGTCTGGTCGGGCGTGATCGTGCTGCTCCTGGGCGCGGTCCTGGTCGTGGCGGGCATGCTGGCGAAGCAGACCCCGGCTCCGGCGGCCGCCGTGGCAGCACCCCCGCCTGCGGGCTAAGCCGGCGACTTCCCTTGATGCGTCGTCCCCCCGGGGTGCCCCCGGGGGACGGACGGCGCACGTGAAGCCACGGGGACCGCGTCAGGGTGCGGCCTCGAAATGGTACGCGTAGACGCCGTCCACGAACCTGCCGTTCTCCACCGCGGGAACGAAGACCGCGGCCTTGCGGAAGGCGCCTTCGATCGCCGCGGTGATCTCCGGCGACAGGGCGGTCTCGGGCGGGAACACCACCTGCGTCACGCCGCCGTCGGCGGCGATGTGAATGGCGGCGTCGAATCGGAAGATCTTCCGCTGTTTCAAGCCTTCGGCGATGATCGGATTGCCCACCAGCACGGGGTCGCAGCGCCCGGTGGCGTAGGCCGCCGGCTGGACCACGCTCAGGTAATAGGCGCGATCCTTCCACGCCCGCCGGTTGTCCGGCCGCATCAGGTCGAGCAGGCCGGCCGTTTCCTCCATGGCCCGTTTGACCGCCGCCTCGTCCTCGGCGCCCGAATAGACCAGCGGCACCCCGTCCCGGTTGACCACGACAAACCCAAAGCCTTCATTCGGGGCGAAGCGGGATACCACATTCAGCTTGGCCTGGTCGCGGAGGTCCGTGACGAGCCACGGCATCTTCATGCTCGCGGCCATGTCGAGGTGCTCGGCCCGCGTGTGGCGGAGGCCGTAGAAAACGGCTTCGACCATGCCGGGGAAATCCTGACGGAGCTTCGCATAAGCCGGTCCCGCGCTCCCGATCATCTCCCACGATTTGCCCTCGCCGTGGGAGGCAAAGAACAGGATGAAAAACTCGGGTTCCGGCCGGCCCGCCAGCTCGGCGGGCACCAACCGGTCGCCGTCGAGGCGCAGGACGTGGCCGCGCAGCTCCTCGCTGACCGCCCCGCGGGCCTCCGCCCAGTCCGGCGCGCGCGGCGGCAGGGCGCGCACCTGCTCGAAGAAACGCAGGCAATCCGGCGGCGCGAGCTGGCGCCACAACAGCCGGCGGCCCGTCGTCTCGCTGGTGCGAAAGAGGGCCATCGGACCGAGCACCTCGGCGGGTTCCCCGCGGAAGCGGTTGCCCTGGGTGTCCTGCCAAACCTCGGACTTCGCCGCGGCCATGGATCCTCCACTGGCGCTGGCGGCGATGATGAGGCCGCACGCGAGTAACGGGAATCGCCGGGGCATGGTGGGCGGGGGTGCCATGAACGATGTACGACCCTGGCGGCGCCGCAACCATCGATTGCACCCGCGCGCTGCCCTCCCGGCTCCCCGTGGCGCGCGGCGCGGCCGCCTCGCCGTCACGCGCGCGGCGCGAGCAGCTGTTTGATGGCCCCGGTCAGCTGGCTGATCTCATACGGTTTCGCCACCATGGCTTGGAAACCGTAGCTGCGGAAATCCGCCAGCACGGGATCGCTCGAGTAACCGCTCGAGACGATGGCAGGTACGCCGGGATCCATCTTGCGGATCAGATCCATGGTCTCCTTGCCGCCCATTCCGCCCGGAATCGTCAGATCCAGAATCAGCAGATCGAACGGCTGGTGGGCATTGCGCGCCTCACTAAACACCCGCACGGCCTCCGCGCCGTCCGCCACGGCCGTGGGCTCCAGGCCGATGCGCTGCAGCAGGGCTGCGCCCAACCGCCGGATGCTCTCCTCGTCGTCCATCAGCAGCACCCGGCCGGGTTTGACGGGCGAGACGGAGGCCGCGGGCGGCGGCGCAGGCGGGGCGGACGGCTGCGGCGGCCGCGTGCCGGCGGCCGGCAGCCAGAGCATGAACGTGGTCCCCCGGCCGGGCGTGGAATCGACCTCGAGGCGCCCCTTGTGCTTCTTGACGATAGAATAAACGGTGGCGAGCCCGAGCCCGCTGCCGGACTTCCTGGTGGTGAAATACGGATCGAAGATCCGCGGCAGAATGTCGGGGCTGATGCCCTCGCCGGGGTCCGCGATGGCCAGCCGGATGTAGCGGCCCGCCGCGAGGTCGCCTTTCGCCCTCGCGGCGATCTCCTCGTTGACTAGCGAGATTCTTATCACGCCGCCGTGGGGCATTGCCTGCACGGAATTGAGGACGATGTTCTGCACCACCTGGGTGATCTGATCCTTGTCCACATTGGCGTTCCACAGGCCGGGGACGGTGGTGTACTCGCAGCGCGCGCTCGTGCCGTGCAGGACGAACTCCGCCGCCTGCTGGACGATCTCGGGGAGCGACACGGTGGTGCGGAGCGGATCGCCGCCCTTGGCAAAGGTCAGCAATTGCTGGGTGAGGTCCCGGGCCCGCAGGGCGCCCCGCTCGATCTCGCGCAGGAATTCGCCGGCCGTCCGCTTGGTCCTCTCATCGAGCATCGCCAGGCCGAGATTGCCCATGATGATGGTCAGAAGATTGTTGAAATCGTGGGCGATGCCACCGGCCAGCACGCCGAGCGATTCAAGCCGCGCCGCCCGCTGCACCTCGGCCTCGAGACGCGCCTGATGCTCGAGCTGGCGGCGGATCTGTTCGGTCTGCCGGTTCACCCGTCGCCGCAGCGCCGTAATCCAGGCCAGACCCAGCACGATGCAACCGGCGAGGATGCCCACTGCTAGGAGCGCCCGCTCCACGGTCCAGAAACGGGCCTTCTGCACCACCGCGATGTCCAGCGGCGAACGCAGGAGCAGCTGAAATCCCCGCAGATGCCGGGAATCGTCCACCACGCTCTTGTAGACCCCCGTCAGTTCGAGAGCCGCGCCCACCAGAAGGTCGGGCGGCACGGCCGCGCCGCTCGCCGGCTCGAGCACGGCTTCGAAGAGGGTGTTGCCGGCCTGCAGCGTCAGGCGGATGCGCTCCGGGCGGCGCAGGGCGTCGAGCAGCGTGCCGCGCACCCGGACCAACCGCGCATCGAGCGCGGTCGACAGGTGCGAAGGATCGGCCAGACGCAGCGGGACCGGGGGGGACCCAGAGCCGCGGCGGCGATAGACGCCCTCGCGCAGCAGCGGGCGGGCGCCCTCCCGCCCGAGGATGCCCACCGCCTCAATCGTGTCGCCCGGGGTCAGGGGCGTCTGGTCGCTGCTGAGCACGAGGAGACCGGAGTCATCTTCCTGCAGATAGATCAGCTGGCCCGGCATCGCGTGCACCACCGTTCCGGCCACGCGGACGCGCAGCGCGTCGCGCGTCGCGCTGAGCTGGGTCAGCGTCTTGATCGATCGGAGCGGAAGATTGTAGAAGTCGGCGGGGGCGGATTCCTCCACGGAGATGCCGTGGAGAAAGGGAACCCGCAACGTCAGCCCGGCGATCCGGCCGGTCTCGTCGGTCACCGTGTCGCACACGCCGCGAACATTGATCAGGGAACCGGGCGTCGCCTCAAAATCAACCGGCGATTCCAGTTCCGCGACAAATTCCCCGGTGGGCGTGGTGACGTAGATCAGCCGCCGTTCGCCCTGCGAAACGGTGCGGCGATAGAATCCGCGCATCTCGATCCACTGGCCGTCCTCCCTGCCGGTGATGGCCTGGTCAAAACTCACGGGCCGGGCCGCCTGGGGGCTCATCGCACCGAGCTCTTTGAAGGTCTTGAGATCCACCGCCGGCGAGAAGCCGCCGTTGTAGGTCACTCCCTCGACGAGGATATAGGCCACGAGGGGCGGCGCATTCATCTTCGCCGGCGGATAACGAACGCGGATGCCTCCGCTCACATCCTGCAGGAAGAAGAAGTCCCGTCCCGGCCGCGACCAGGTCACTGTGCCGGCGATGGCGACGGGATGGCCGCGCGCGGCCTCCTCGGAGGACAACTGGCGGATCTGCTCCACCGTTTTGATCACGGCTGCGCTCTCCGCCGGCGGCTGGCTGGCCGGAGCCGGCGCGCCGATCTTGCGATACAGGGCGGACCGCAGAATCCATTGCGATCCCGCCAACGCCACCCGACCCACCACGTCCACCTCGGTGTCAAACGGAAAACGCTGCTGTTGGACGGACTGGGCTTCCACCTGCCCCGTCTCGTCCCGGATCACAATGGACGCACCGGGTTGATGGGCTTGCAGGCGGCCGCGGACCTGGACGCTCTCCCCCAGCGGCACCTGGGGGATCTCGCCGATGTGGATGCGCGGCCGGTCGAAGGAGGCGTCAGTTGCGAGGGCGCCCAGCACGCTCACGTCCTTTTGCCGGCTGACCCAGATCTCGATCGACGAATCGGTGCCAGTGGAATCAAAGCGGCCCGAATAGAGGCCGACCAACCGGACGAACTTACCCTGCCAGTCGGGTATCGATCGCGCATCGTCTGGCTTGATCCACCCGATGATGGGTCGATCCTCGGCCACCAGTGCGAGGCGGAGGTGGTCATCGTCCATCAGTTGCTGGCCGTCCACGTAGGCGTCGAGGGTGACGATCTTGGCCCCCCACGCGTTGAAATCCAGGATCCGCCCTTTCGTCGCCAGCGGTTCCACTGGCACGTAGTCCTTCAGCACCGTGACCTTGACTTCGTCGGCGGCCAGACCCTTCAGCGGGATCATCGTGCCTTCGATCCGGACGTATTGGCCCGCGCGCAGGTCGGGTGGCGCCGGCGACAGTTTCACGTACGTGCCCACGCCGTTCGTCTCGAGCCATGAATTGTGCCACCGGACGTCGTAGTAACTCACGCGTCCCTCGAAGCGGATCCGATGCGCCACCGATTTCATCTCGGTGGACATCGGCCAGATCTGGACGGGGTCGGTGACGATCTCGTCGGTGGGTGCGGTCGGCTCCGCCACCGCGGCGACGGGCCACGCTGCCAGGACCGCGACAAGCGACGCGCACGCCGCCAGTCGCCACCGGCCGGGATGTTCGTCCGTCGGCTGTTTCGATCCGTCGCTGTACATGGCCATCTCGGTGGGGTTCCCCCATTTCGTCCGTGGGACCCGGAAACATGGGGTGTAATGAATTCAACGCTGGTTTCGCGATTTTTGGGACAAAAAAAGCATAGGGAGAGATCCTCAGCGCCAACCGCGCGAGCACCGATCAGACAGGCGCAAATGTCGATGGCCTCGGGTGTTCGCCATCGCCGCCCGCTCGTCGGAAAAACGCCGGCGCGACCCGAGCGCGGCGACTCCGAGGGAGCACCAGCTCGCTCGGGGCTAGTGGAAGGCATTGGGCCTTCCCCGCTTCGCACAGGCGAGCCCGACCCTCTTAACCGGCTTGGAGGCAGAACTTCCGGGGTCCGCGACAGCTCCTGCGGCGAAATGGATCCCCGAGCGCGTCTCGTGCCGCCGGCATCGGGCGGGCAGCGTCCAAGGTCTTCTCCTGCCCGGCGTACCGGGCGCTATCGCTTGGCCGATCAGGACCAAGATCGATCCGGCTGTCTCCGCCGGATCGCCCGCGATCAGGGTCACGGCTTGGACGTTGCGGAAGGGCCGGCTGGCCGGGCGGTCGCCAGGACCTCGTCGAGGCGGTCGATCAACTGCATGCACGCTCTTCCGTCGTGGTAGGGACACTTCCACAAACTCACTTTGGGCATCCGCGCCCGAACCGTCCCATCCCGATTGATCATCTGAAACCATTCTCCGTGCTCCCGATCGATCAGATGGGAGGAAATGAATTCCCAGGAATTCAGGGAGGCCTGCAGAAAGCGGCCATTCCCCGATTGCTGATAGGCGTTGAGAAAGCCGACGGCCGCCTCGGCTTGGGGCCACCATTCCTTGCTTCCGTCGATCAGGCCTTTCGGGCCCGCCAGACCGAAGACGCCGCCATCGGCGTCGACCCCTTCCACGAGCGTGGCCCGGGCGATCTCCACCGCGAGCGTCTTCGTCTGCGCAGCGAGACCCGGATCGCCGAGCACTTCGGCCGTCTCGGGAAGCAGCCAGCTGAATTCGATGTCGTGGCCGTAGGAAATGCCGTCGGAGCGCGGCGTCCAATCCTCGTCCAGAAACAGGCGGAGGTGATGGTTCGCGGGATCGACCACGCGCGTCAACATGACCTCTACGAGATCGCGCAGGTGGCCGCGCAACTCCGCGTCCGGCCAGGCGCGCAGCAAGTTCGTGTAAGCCTCCATCACGTGGAGCAGCGTATTCTGGGATTTCGGGGCGGGGCTGACAAAGCTCCGGCGCGAGTTGGGCAGCCGCTTCCACTCGCGGGTGAACTCCTCGAAATAGCCCCGGTTCGTCCGATCGTGGCCGTAGGCCTCGACGATCCGGTAGAGTGCGATCGCGCGCTCGAGCGGCGCCGGGTCGCCGGTGGCCCGGTGATATTCCGCCAGCGCGTAGATGCCGAAGGCCTGGCCGTAGATCACCTTCCGGCTCTCCAACGGCTGGCCGTCGGCGGTGACGGACCAGAACAGGCCGCCTTGCTGGCCGTCCCAGAATCGCGCGAGCAGATCGTCGTACGCCCAGCGGGCCATCTCCAGATAGGCCGGGTCGCGGTAGCGCCGATAGGCGGCGGAAAAGGTCCAGAGAATGCGTGACGTCAGCAACGCGCCGCGCGGCGCCCGCTTCCGCACCGTCAGATCGTTGTTGATCTGTCCCCAAAAGCCCCCGTGCTCGCGATCCCGCGCGTGCTGGAGCCAGAACGGCAGGATGTCGCCCCTCAGTTCGGCCTCCGCGGCCGCCCGATACGCATGGAGTCTGGCCGGGTTCACCGGCCAGGCGTCCTCGTTCGGCGCAGCCGCGACGGAAACGGCGGGCGCGGCGGGCGGCGCCTCGCCGGCGCCGAGCTGCGTCCCGCCCGCGACGGCCAGTACCAGGGAAAGCGCGCGAGGCGTCATGCGGCGCGGAGTCTTGCAGGGCGTCTTCCCCGGCGGCGAGTCGGAAAACTGTCACGCCCGCGTCGCTGCGGGAAAGGGCGGGCCCGGATCAGCGTGCCGGCGGCGCCAGCTCCGCCCGGAAGCGCAGGAGGGCCTCGAGAAAATAGTAGTCGGCGTAAACGAGCGGCTGGTCGACTTCGGCATTTATCTGCTTTTGTCCGACGCCATGCTGGAGCAGGAAGCCGCCGTTTTCCCCGAGGAGGGCGCGGTACGGCGCCGAGGACAGCGACCGCATCTGGCGTTCCGCCGCGGTGAGAGCGGCGCGGGCGAGCTCGGGATCAGCGTAGCCAGCCAGCTCGATCAGCGCCGAACACATGATGGCGGCCGCGGACACGTCCCGCGGCGCATCCGGAATCCCGGGCGCGTCAAAATCCCAATAGGGGACCTTGTCGTCCGGCAACCGCGGATGGGTGAGCAGGAAGCGGGCGATTCTCGCCGCCTGGTCGAGGTACTCTGGTTTGCGGGATTCGCGGAACATCATGACGAATCCGTAAAGACCCCACGCCTGGCCCCGCGCCCAGGCCGAGCTATCCGCCGCGCCCTGCACCGTCTGCCGTCGCCGGACCTGGCCGCTGGCCGGATCGTAGTCTACCAAGTGGAAACTGCTGCCATCCGGGCGAAAGTGGTTGGCCAGGGTCTTGTCAGCGTGGCGGAGGGCGATTTCGCGGAAACGGGGTTCGCCGCCTTCCCGGGCGGCCCACATCAGCAGCTCGAGATTCATCATGTTGTCGATGATGACCGGATACCGCCACTCGGAGTCATCCCAGGACCGGATGGCGCCGACCGCAGGATTGAAGCGTGTGCTCAGGGCCCTCGCGCCCTGCAACAGGACCTGCCGGTAATCCGCCCGGCCGGTCAGCCGGAAACCATTGCCATAACTGCAATAAAGCATGAAGCCGACATCGTGGTGGCCGGTGAAATCCTTGATTGACTCCAAGCGCGATGTGTAATCCTCCGCGGCTGACCGCCACCGGGGATCGCGCGTGTAGTCATAGAGGAGCCACAAGGCGCCCGGGAAGAAGCCGCTGGTCCAATCCCGGGGGGGCACCGTCACCACCCGGTTCTGAAAGAACGTCCGGGGCAGGTTGGGATCTCCCTTCACGCGGTCGAGCAGGCGGGAGTACTGGTCGGTCGCGAACTCGAAGTCGTCGCGGATCACGTCGCGCAGGGCGGATTCCGCGCGGGCGCTCGCGGCGAGGCCGCCCGCGGCGCACCCGAGCAGGAAGAGGATTCGCCGGCGGCACCAGGAAGTTGCTCTCATGGGCCTGGTCAGTATTTGCGACGCCGCGGCGAGGTGGCAAGGTCGGCTTCACGGTCGTCGAGTGCATCCGCGGATCTCCGGACCAACGCGTCCGCCCGGGCTTTTCGAAACATGTCAACGAATAGTTGACATGTTGCCGGGGCGGCGGGCGCGGAGCGCGGCGGCGGCAGAGCAGAATCTCCTGGCGGCGCGGATGGCGGCGGGACGTCAAAAGAGCATCGCGTGCCGCCCGGTGGTTCCTACACTGCCGCTCGATGACGACTCCGCCCCTGCTGAAGGTTGCCCTGATCGGCTGCGGCCGGCCCCGGTTCACGGAGGGCGCGACCGGATTCGGCATGGCGCACCGCCACATGGCTGGCTACGCCGCGTCGGGCCGCTGCGCGCTGGCCGCCGTCGCCGACCTGAGCCGCGAGAACGCCCAGGCGTTCGTCGCGGCGCACAATCCGGCCGCGGCGATCTTCTCCGACTACCGCGAGATGATGCGGGCGATCCGCCCCGACGTGGTGAGCGTGTGCCTCTGGCCCCATCTGCATGCCACGGTCGTGTGCGGCGCCGCCCGGTATCGGCCGCGCGCGATCCTGTGCGAAAAGCCCATGGACGTCCACTGGGACGCCTGTCTCCGGATGCACCGGACCTGCGAGAAGAACGGCGTGCGGCTGGCGATCAACCACCAGCGCCGCTTCAACCTGCCGCTGGCCAAGGCCAAGGCGCTGCTCGACGAAGGCGCCATCGGTCGCCTCCTCCGCCTGGACGGCGCCTGGCACAACCTTGCCGACTCCGGCACGCACGTGCTCGATCTGATGTTCTTCTTCAATGGGGATACGCCTGCCGAGTGGGTGCTGGGCCAGATCGACATGCGCGGCGCGCGCAAAATCTTCGGGGCGGTCAACGCCGGCCACGGCATCAGCGAATTCCGGTTTCAGAACGGCGTGCGCGCCGTCTACCACTTCGGCCACCAGCACGCGGAGCTCGGCTGCCTGCTGCGGCTCACCGGGGAAGGCGGCGTGATGGAGATTCTGCCCGATGCGCCCTGGCTGCGCCTGCGCCGCCACGGCCGGGCGGAGTGGGAGGTCATCGACACAGGCGAGTCGATCCATGACGACCAGGCCATCTATCGAGGCATCGCCGATATGCTGGCCTGCCTCGACACCGGCACGGTTCCGCAGCTTGCGAGCGAGCGCGCCCTGCGCGCGACGGAGATCATCTTCGCGACCCACGCGTCGGCCCGCCGGCGCGGTCGGGTGGACCTTCCGCTCCCCCCGGGCAAATGCGCGATGCTGTCGATGCTCGCGTCCGGTGCGCTCAAGGCCGAATTCTCGAGCTGAACCTCCGGGCCACCCGCCATGTTTGCCTCCATCAATCCCGGTCATGTCGGCATTTCCCTTCCCCTGCGCGACGGGCTGGCGCTCGCCGAGCGCCACGGCTTTGGCGGCTTCGACGCCCAGCTCGCCGTGCTCCACGAGGAGGTCGTCGCGCACGGCGCCGGCGCCGTGCGCGATCTGTTCCTGGCGCACGGTCTGCGCTTGGGCGCCTGGAACCTGCCGTTCATGCCCTATCAGGTGAGCGAGGCGGAATGGCACGACTGGCTCGCGCGGCTGCCGCCGCTGCTGGCGAGCGCCCGTGCGCTTGGCGCGCGGCGCAGCGGCATGTGGATCATGCCGGGCAGCAATGAGCGGGAGTTCGACGCCAACTTCGCCTTTCACGTCGCCCGTTTCCAGCCCATCGCCCGGCTGCTCGCCGCCGAGGGTGTCCGCCTCGGACTCGAGTTCGTCGGGCCGGAGACGACCTTGCGGAAATTCAAACATCCCTTCGTCCGCTCCGTCGCGTCCATCCGGCAGCTCGCGGGCGCGATCGGCCCCAATTGCGGCCTGCTGCTCGACGCGTGGCACTGGCATTGTGCCGGCGGCACCCGCGAGGATCTGCGGGGATTGACCCGCGACCTCCTCGTGCACGTGCACGTCGACGACGCGCCGGCGGGCGTGCCCCGCGGCGAGCTCGTCGACAACCGCCGGAAGCTTCCCGGCACCACCGGCGTGATCGACCTGGACGGGTTCATGCAGGCGCTGGCCGACGCCGGCTACGACGGCCCGGTGACGGCGGAGCCGTTTGACCCCGAGATCAGCGCGCTGCCCGCCGAGGAGTCCGCGGCGCGCACCGCCAAGGCCACCCGGAACGCCGTCGCCCGGGCGGTCCGCACGGCGGAACTCGGCCGCTGACCGGCGGCGCCGCCCCGCGTCCCGCCCATGAACCCCGTCGCGTTCATCACCGCCAACTACGTCGCCCGGCCCCTGGGCTATCGTATGACCCGCGGCTGGATGCAGGGCGACACCGCCACCAACGATCTGTTTCGCCCGGTGGAGACTTTTGCCGACCGTTTCGACGAGCTGGTGGCCGGCATCAAGGCGATGGGATTTGCGCACCTCGACCTGTGGTGCGCCCACCTGCATCCGGCGTGGGCCACGCTCCGGCATCTCGAGATCGCCCGGGACGTGCTGGGGCGGCACGGGATGACCGTGACGACGGTGGCGAGCCATTGGGGCCGCACGGCGGAGGACCTTCGGCTGCTCGCGCGACTCCTCCGTGCGCTCAACTGCCGCATCATCAGCGGCGGCCACGGGTTGCTGAAGGACGACCGCCCGCTGCTCGTCCAACTCCTCAGGGAACACGGGCTGCAACTGGCTTACGAGAACCACGCCGAGACCAGCGCGGCGGAAATCCTGACCGCCGTCGGCGCGGGCGATGCCGACGTGCTGGGCGTGGCCTTTGACACCGGCTGGGCTGGCACGCGGGGATTCGCAGCACTGGACGCGGTGCGGGCGCTGACCGGGCGGCTGCTGCACCTGCACGCCAAGGACGTGAAGGCGCGCCGGACGGCCCCGACCGGTCTCCCGTTCGTCGACATGGGGCACGAGACGTGCGCGCTCGGCGACGGCATCGTGTCGATCGAAGCCGTGGTCAAGGCGGCGGTGCGCGGCGGCTTTGCCGGCCCGATCGGCATCGAGCACGAGCCCGAGGATCATGACCCGGAACCCGAGGTGCGCACGAGCCTGGCGCGCGTTCAGCAGTGGCTGCGCGAGGCGGAGGCTCCACGAGCCGCGGCCCGCGGCTCCCGCGATGCGAAGCACGCGCCCTGACCCGGCCGCCCGATGAGACCGCGCGCATCGGGGAGAACCCGCTTGCCCTCCTCCCCTGCTTATCATCCAACTGTTGCCTTCTCTCCTCATGGCCACGGCTTCCCTGCTGCCCGGGCGGGCGACGAGCGCGGACGAAACCGCCGGCGGGTCGTCGTGGCTCGAATCGGCCGTCTTCTACCAGATCTATCCCCAGTCGTTTCGCGACTCGGATGGCGACGGCATCGGCGACCTGCGGGGGATCATCGAGAAGCTGCCGTATCTGCGCGATCTCGGTGTCACCGGCCTGTGGCTGAACCCGTGTTTCGAGTCGCCCTTCCGTGACGCGGGCTACGACGTCGCGGACTTCTACAAGGTCGCGCCGCGCTACGGCACCAACGAGGATCTGCGGGCGCTCTTCGCCGAGGCCCGCCGACTCGGCCTCCGCGTGATGCTTGACCTGGTCGCCGGGCACACCTCCGACCAGCATCCGTGGTTCCGGGAGAGCCAGCGCCACGCGCGCAACCGCTACACCGATTGGTACATTTGGACGGACAGCGTCTGGACGTGGTTCGCGCCCAACCAGTCGGTGGTGGTTGGAGCCGCGGAGCGGGACGCCAATTACATCCCGAATTTCTTCTATTTTCAGCCGGCGCTGAATTACGGCCATGCCCAGCCCGACCCGAAGGCGCCGTGGCAGCAGCCGGTCGACGCGCCCGGACCGCGGGCGGTGCGGGAGGAATTGAAGCGCATCATGCGGTTCTGGTTCGATCTCGGCGCGAGCGGCTTCCGCGTCGACATGGCGGGATCGCTCGTGAAGAACGACCCCGACGGCCGCGCCACCGCCGCGCTGTGGCACGAATTCCGCGCGTGGATGGATCGCGACTACCCCGACCGCGTGATGGTGTCGGAGTGGTCGCAGCCGCAGGTCGCCATTCCCAACGGCTTCCACATGGATTTCCTGCTGCCCTACAACCGGCCCGGCTACGTCTCGCTGTTCCGCCAGGCCGAGGCGCAGCCCGCGCCGTTCTTCGACCGCAGCGGGCGCGGCGACATCCGGGCGTTCCTCGACGAATTCGAGCCGCTGTACGCGGCGACGAAGGGCCGGGGCTTCATCGCGATTCCCACGGGCAACCACGATGCCAGCCCGCGGCTCGGCCGGGGGCGCGACGGGCGCGACCTCAAGGTGGCGTTCGCCTTCCTGCTGACGATGCCCGGCGTGCCGTTCATCTACTACGGCGACGAGATCGGCCTGCGGTCGCTTGACGGTCTCCCGTCAAAGGAGGGCGGCTTCGGCCGCACCGGCGTCCGGACGCCGATGCAATGGGACGGCTCCGCCAATGCGGGCTTTTCCACGGCTCCCGCCGACCGCCTCTATCTGCCGATCGACCCCGCGGCCGACCGGCCGACGATGGCGACGCAGGCGGCGGACCCCGATTCGAGCCTTCACGCCGTGCGCGCGCTGATCGCCCTCCGCCGGGCGCATCCGGCGCTGGGTGCGAGCGGCGATTTCACCACGCAGGTCGCCGAGGCGGGGAAGCTGCCGTTTGTCTATGAGCGCGCCGGGGGCGGCGAGCGGATGCTCATCGCGCTCAACCCGTCGGCGCGGCCGTGCGAGGCGCTGCTGCCCGCCGCCGCCGGCGGCGCGTCGCTCCGCACGCTCGCGGGCGAGGGGGCGGCGTGGCACCGCGCCGGGCCCGGCTGGACGGTCACGCTGCCGCCGGTGAGCTACGCCATCGTCAAGGTTGAATAGGTGTGCGCGGCGGACGCAGCGACGCGGAAACCCGCACGGAGTGCGGGTTCCACCGTAGGGGCGCGCCGGCTGAGGCTCAGTGCCAGTAGCCGCGGATGTAGACGTAGCCACCGCGGCGGTGCCGCCAGTGCGGCGCCACGAAGGCGGTGCAGCGCGGAGGCGGCACCTCCCAATGGCCGGGCACCCAGCCGTAGCCCGTGCGGGCGAAAACCCAGTAGCCGCCGATCCACATCGCCGCAGGCGCGGGTCGCACGGTGACGACCTCGACCGGGGGCGCTGGCGGCGCGGGCGGCGCCGCCATGACCACATCGCTCGTCGCTTCCGCTTCCGAGCGATAGATGGTCCCGGCCTGCTGGTCCGCGGCGTTGCCGAGCGTGCCTCCGGCGATGGCGCCGACGGCGCCGCCGATCAGCATGCCGCCGACCGTGTCGTGGCTGCGGCTGTTGTTGCCGATGATGCCGCCGAGCGCGGCGCCGAGGGCCGCGCCTCCGACGGCCCCACGTTGGGTGTTCGGGCCGGTACCGACGCATCCGCTCAGCAGAGCGGCGGCAGCCAGCAGAAAGATGCTCTTGGTGTTCATGGGCGGGAAAGACCAGAAGGTTGCGGATTTGGTTCCATCATCGCTGCATGTCTCGACCAATGAGACGCATGGCAGGGTCGGGCCGTTACATCCCCGTCCCGCGGCGCCGCCGGCGCCCGGAACCGCCCAGGGCGCGGGTGCCTGCCGGAACAGATTTGTCGCGGCGCCCGCGATCGTCCATGGTGGCCGGTTCCGATGACTGATGCGCTCCCGCCCGCCGCCCCGCATCCTCGCGGTCTCGCCGCGATGCTGGCGGCGCTGTCGGCCGTCGGGCCGTTCTCCATCGATGCCTATCTGCCGTCGATGCCGGAGATCGGCCGCGTCTTCCGGGCCTCGCCGCTGCTGGTGCAGCAGACCCTCACGGCCTACATGGCAACGTTCGCGCTCATGACGCTCTGGCACGGCGCCATCTCGGATGCGCTGGGCCGGCGGCGGGTGACGCTGGCCGTGCTGGCGATGTTCACGCTCGCATCCGCCGGCTGCGCGCTGGCGTGGAATATTGAAAGTCTGCTGGTATTCCGCGCGCTGCAGGGGATGACGGCCGGGGCCGGCATGGTGGTGGGCCGCGCCATCGTGCGCGACGTGTTTGAAGGCGCGGCCGCGCAGCGGCTGATGTCGCAGGTGACCCTGGTGTTCGCGGTGGCGCCGGCGGTGGCGCCGGTGCTCGGGGGCTGGCTGCACGTCTGGTTCGGGTGGCGGGCGGTGTTCGGCTTTGTCGTGCTGTTCACGGCGGTGGTCTGGCTGGTGTGCTGGCGGCGGCTGCCGGAGACGCTGCCGGTGGAGCGGCGCCAATCGCTCCGGCCCGGGTTCTTGCTGGCATCCTACGGACGGGTGCTCACGACGCCGCCCTTTCTTACCCTGTCGTTCGCGGTCACGTTGAATTTCGCGGCGATCTTCATCTACATCGTGTCGGCGCCGGTCTTTCTGCTGCGCCACTTGCACCTGGCGGAGACCGATTTTCTCTGGCTGTTCGGGCCGGCCACCACGGGCATGGTGACGGGCGCGTGGCTGTCCGGCCGGCTCGCGGGTCATATCAGTCGGCGGCAGACCGTGGCGTGGGGCTATGGCATCATGGTGACGGCCGCGGCCGGCAACCTGCTGCTCAACCTGCTCGTTCCACCGGCCGTGCCGTGGAGCGTGCTGCCGCTCTACGTGTACTTTGCCGGCTCCGCGCTCTCCATGCCCAGCCTCACCCTCCTGGCGCTCGACCTGTTCCCCGAGCAGCGGGGGCTTGCCTCCTCCTGCCAGGCCTTCGTGCAGACGGCGGGCAACACCCTGACCACCGCGGTGGTGGCGCCGCTGGTGTGGACAACGACGGTCACGCTGGCCGCGGGCGAGGCGGCCATGCTGGCGCTGGGATTGGCTTTCTTCCTCGTGTACCTCGGCGCGGCGCGGCGGATTCGGGTGGCGGGGAGCCACGGCGAAACGATGTAGCGGTGTGGCGGAACCCGCCGTCCCGGCGGTTGATTCGCCCTGGCCGCCGCCAGCCCGCCGGGGACGGCGGGCTCCGCCATTCACCGCGCAGAGACTCGAGGCGATGGGGAGAGTACCTGCGACCGGGGCGGGTGGCGTTCGCGGCGTCGCCAGACGTCAGGCCCCGCGGTAATCGTGCAGGCGCACGAGCAGGCGGGCGAAGCACCGCGCCGTGCGCTGCAGGCTGCACAGATACACAAATTCGTTTGGCGCGTGAATGTTCGCATCATCGGTCGACGCGCCGAACAAAATCGCCGGCGCGGCGAGGAATTCCTGGAAGACCGACAGCACCGGAATGGAGCCGCCGACCCGGGTTTCGTAGGGCGCAACGCCGTAGACCTCCGTCAAGACGGCGCGGGCGATCCGGTTGGCGGGATGGTCCGCCGGGAGGAAATAGGGCAGCGAGTTGCCGGGAGCCCGGCTGAGTTCAGAGCGCACGCCGCGCGGGGTGTGCCGCTCCACATGGCGGCGGAGCAATTCGAAAATGCGTTCCGGATCCTGCCCGGCCACCAAGCGGCAGTGGATCTTGGCGTGAGCCTCGGCGGGAATGACGGTCTTCGGTCCCGGACCGGTGTGGCCGCCCCACAGGCCGTTGATTTCCAGCGTGGGGCGGAGACCGGTGCGTTCATGTGCCGTGAATCCCGGCTCGCCGTGCAGCGCGGGCACGCCAATGGCGGCGGCATAGGCCGGCTCGTCCGCGGGCAGGCGCGCGAGCTGCTCGCGATCGTGGGGGGTGGGGACCAGCACGTCATCGTAGAAGCCTTCCACCGCGATGCGGCCGTCCGGGGCGCGCATGGAGGCGAGGAGACGGCTGATGGCCTCGAGCGGATTCAGCACCGCGCCGCCGTACATGCCGGAATGCAGATCGTGGCTCGGGCCGGAGACGCGCAGCTCGGCGCCACAACCGCCGCGCAGGCTCAGCACCAGTTGCGGCTGGTCCGCCGACCATTGCCCGCCGTCGGCGCTGACCACCAGATCGCAGGCGAAGCGGGCCCGTTCCCGGCGCAGCAGCGGCGTGAAGTTGGGGCTGCCGATCTCCTCCTCGCCCTCAATGCAAAAGCGAAGGTTCACGCCCGGCCGCTCCGGCCCGGCCAGCCAGGCCTCGACGCCCGCAATCGCGGACAGGACGCCGCCCTTGTCGTCGGAAGCGCCGCGGCCGAAGAGCTTGCCCTCGCGGACCTGCGGCTCGTACGGCGGGGAAATCCAGAGGTTGAGCGGCTCGGGCGGCTGGACGTCGTAGTGACCGTAGATGAGCACGGTCGGCCCGCCCGCGGCGTGCAACCAGTCCGCATAGACGACGGGGTGACCGTCAGTCGGCAGCACGGCGACATTCTCCAGACCGGCCCGGCGCAAGCGGTCGGCGACCCACGCGGCCGCCCGCTGGATGTGGGGCGCACAGGCGGGCGCGCCGGACTGGCTCGGGATGCGGACGAAATCCGTCAGCTCCTCGACGAGCCGGGACTCGCGCTGGGCGAGAAATTCCTCGGAGGACAGTGGCATGGGGTCATCATGTCGCGCGGCAATGGGCCGGCAATCCCTTTGGGCGTGCCGGCGGCGCTCCGGCGATGGGGGGGCGGCGCGCGAGGAGAATTGACGCCCTACGTGATATGCGCGCCCTGCGTCTCCACGTAGACTGCGTAGAGCGATTGGCTGCCGGTCATGAACAGGCGGTTGCGCTTGGCACCGCCGAAGCACAGGTTGGAGCAGATCTCCGGGAGGAGGATCTGCCCGATGCGTTCGCCATCGGGCGCGAAGATGTGCACGCCGTCGTAACCCGCGCCCGCCCAGCCCGCCGCGGCCCAGATGTTGCCATCCACGTCCGCCCGGATGCCGTCCGCCGTGCCGCTCCCCTTGCCCTCCATCGCCATCGAGACGAAGCGACGGCTGTTGCGAAGAGTCTTGTTGTCGATGACGTCGTACACCTGGATCGGCTTGGGATCGGGTCCGCCGGAGTCGACGAGGTAGAGCTTCCGGTAGTCGGGCGAAAAACACAGGCCGTTGGGCTTGTGGAGATCGTCGGCCACGAGGCTCAGCTCGCCGCTGGCGGGATCGACGCGGTACACGGCCTCCTTGATCTGCAGGTCGGCCTTGTGCCCCTCGTAGTTGCCCATGATGCCATAGCCGGGATCGGTGAACCAGACGCCGCCGTCGGGATGAACGACGAGGTCGTTGGGGGCGTTGAGGGGTTTGCCGGCCCAGCGGTCGGCGAGCACCGTGACCGCTCCGGAATGTTCGTAGCGGACGACGCGGCGGTTGCCGTGCTCGCAGGCCAGCTGGCGTCCCTGGAAATCGAAGGTGTTGCCGTTGCTGTTGCCAGCGGGCTGGCGGAAGACGCTCACGCGGCCGTCGTCCTCCAGCCAGCGAAGCTGCCGGTCGTTGGGGATGTCGCTCCACAGCAGATACCGCCCCACTGCGCTCCATGCCGGCCCCTCCGCCCAGAGCGTGCCGGTATAGAGCCGCTGGATGGCCGTATCCCCGACCTTGTATTTTGCGAAGCGCGGGCTCAGCACGACCACGTCCGGGTCAGGATAGCGGACGGGAATGTGGCCGCTCCAATCGCGCTCGGCCGCGGGCGACGGGCGCGCCAGCATGGCCGCGGCGAACCCCGTGGTCGTCACGGCCAGAAACCGGCGGCGGTCGAGCACGCGCGGCGGGTCGAAGGATTGCGGCGGAGGCGGGGAGATGCGGGCGGTCGTCGTCATAGCCGAGGCGGGTTGGGATGGAGGGTGGATCGCGGCGCAATGTGTGGAATCGCTCCGTCGGGGCAAGGCGGCGGCCAAGAAAATCCCGGCGCCTTTCGCGCGCCCGGACTACGGCTCGGCCGCGAATACGAGATAGCTGTGAGGCAAGACGGACAGGTGGAACGGTACGCGCCGTTCCTGCGCTGGTCCGCGCCGCCAGGGACCGGCCGGGGGCGTTTTCTCGCCAGACAGGATCTCGCCGGTGACCAGATTGCGCAGCTTGGTGGCACCGCCGGCGACCGAAACCTTCACATCGGCTTCCTGCTCCAGGAACGACTCGACCACAAAGGTGTGATTGTCGTAGGCGAACAGCGCGACCTGGCTCGGGCCGTCGAGACGGACAAAGAATCCCTTCATCAACACATCCTTGATCGCGCTCGTGACCACCGGAGGCAGGCGGTACAGGTGGTGAAAGTTGTCCGGCATGGTCCAGATGTAGAGCACGCCCTTGCCGTAGCGGTCCATCAGCAGCAGCGGAAATCCGACATTGTCGGACATGGCGCTGACGAGCGCCCAGGCATCGTTGGTGAGAAAGCGGATCTGCGGGATGAGAATCCCGGAGGCTTTGGTGTCGTCGCCCAGGCCGGCCCGGCCGCCAGACCCATAACCGGTCGTGTAGCCGTCGGCGATGATGCGACGCTCCGAGCACTCGACCTCGACAATGTCCTCGATGCCCTTGCCTTGAAGCGCGCGGAGCAGGCCCGAGGTGATGACGACGGACTTACCCGCGTTCAACTGCGCCTTGATCTTTCCGACGATGTCGGGATCGAACTTGGCCGACTCCGTGAGCAGCACGACGTCGGCGTCGGTGGGGAAGGTGGCGTACAGGTCGATGGGCAGGCCAAGCATGCCGAGATAATTGTGGAGGAAATCCTCGCCGGTGGAGTGGTGGGGCTTATAGCTCTTGATCCCGATCGGCCGGCCGAGCTGGCCGAGAAAGGCGTCGACCTGCTCGAGCGAGGCGGCGGCCACGCGCGCCATGGTGGGCGCCGGCGCATCCGTCGCCGGTCCAAGCCAGAAGGGCGGCACGATCTTGAAATAGTCGAAGCTGGTGGGCTGGCCTTGCCACGGCCGCTCCCCGGGCTGGATGGGTTGCAGCAGCGCGGCCCAGTTGAAAAGGGTGATCTCGCGCGGCTTGGCGAGCAGGGTGTCCCAGAGTTGTTCGGCGTATCGGTCGAGATAGCGGACGCCGAAGGTGTCGATCCAGCCGCCGCCGTTCCGGCCGGGCGCGATGTTCTCGAAATAGCGGAAGATCTGGTAGCTCTCGTATTGCTGGAGGAACTGGTCGGTGATGCCGGGATCGCGGGTCTCCGTCCCGGTATAGATGCCGTCGAAGAGCTGCGACTCCCGGTCCAGATCGAAACCCAGGCCCTGGAAGTGTTCGTACCAGTTGGGAAACTTGATGATGATCTTGACCCGCGGGTTGACCGCCCGGGCCGGCTTGAGGATGAGGTTCTCGGCGGCCTCGTTCATCAGATCGAGCCGGAACTGCGTCCACGTGCGGCTGCCCTTCGCCGCGATGTCGGAGGCGTACTTGGTGGTGACGAAGTAGAAGTCGTCGAGGATGATCTCGTCGAAGTGGCGGGCGGTGAGTTCGGCGACGTGCTGGATGAACGCGCGATCCTGCGGATCCGTATAGCAGAACGAGCGGAACTGGCCGTCAGTGTTGTCCGAATAGGTGATACCGCCCGCGACGCGCACGCGGTGCTCCGTGAAGAACTTCTTCAAATCCTCCAGGGTGGCCTCGTCGGCCATCAAGCGGTCGCGCTCGGACTCGACGTAGACTTTGTCGACCTTCAGCTGGCGGCTGATGGTCTCCCATTCGCGCTGCCGGACCGCGGGGTCGGCGAGGTGGCGGACAATGCCGGCGGGAATGTAGACGGCGACCTCGAAATTCCGGTAATTCCCGGCAGCGCCGGCGGCGGCGGGAAGCGCCAGAAAACAGAGCAACATTGCGAGGCGGAGACGAGAGGAACGAGGCCAGATTCTCATGCGGAGTTCCTGGAGTAGCGGAGCCGCGGGCCACGTGCAATCCGCGACTCGCGCCCGAGTCCTGACCCGGCGGGGTGTCAAGCCGGCGGAGCCGGGCGCGCGCGGGCCTCCGCCCGCTCCCGATAGATGCGGCAAACCACGTCGAAAACCTGGTCAACCGTAATCCTCTGCATGCAGAGATTATCGCGGCAGGCGGTCTGGCGGTTGTTGAATGCGTTGATGCACGGGCTGCATGCGAGGCCGGCCCACAGGGCATGGTTGCGCGGACCGGGCGCGGCATAAAGGAGGGGAGTTTCCGGGCCAAACAGGGAGACGATGTCGATTTCCGTGAGGGCGGCGAAATGGGCCGGACCGCTGTCGTTGGTGACGAGCACCTCCGCCAGTCCGAACAGGACCACGAGCTGGCGCAGCGTGGTCTGGCCGGCCAGCGAGAAGCAGCGCGGCGAGGCCACGGCTTGGGCCAGCTCCGCGCACCGGGGCGCTTCCTCCGGTGCGCCGGTGAAAGCGACGGCGGCGTCCGGGAACACCTCGAGCAGGCGGCGGGCCAGCGCGGCGTAATTCTCCTCCGGCCACCGGCGCAGCGGGAGGAGATCGCCGGCGTTGGCATTGAGCAGAATCAGGCGCCGATCGGCCGGATTACCGGCGCGGCCAAGGAGCTGCCGGATCCCGGCCTGCTCTTCCGGCGAGGCGCGCAACAGGGGCAGGGGAGGGCTCGGCGGCGGCACGATTGCCAGTGTGGGCAGCTGCCGCGGATCGGCGTCGAGCGCGAGCACGAGGCCCGTGAAGGTCTGGCTCGTATGGAGGTGGGGGTTGTAGAGCAGCCGATGGGTCAGCAAATCCCCCCGATACGGACCCTCGCCAAAGTAGGCATGGAAACCGACCCGGCGGCGTGCGCCCGTCAGATACGCCAGAGCCGCCGGGAAGCGGGCGAAGGCTTCCATGTCGACGCAGGCGTCGAGGCGTTTGCGGCGGACCGTGCGCAACCGCTGCCAGACGCTGGCCGCCATCGACCAGGCGGACCGCGTCTGCACCGTCAGGACATTTTCCGGAGGAACCAGGCCCAGGAGATCGACCACGAAGCGGTTTTCCTCGAAGACGAGGAAGTAGACCTGCTCCCGGCCGACGCGCTCCACGGCCCGGCGCACGGCTTCGTGGGCGAGGACGGTCGAACCCTGCTCGGTCAGCTTGAGAAAAAGCACGCTGCGCCAGGGGGACGTCAGCGGGCGCCGCCCGAAGAGATCGCGGAGCCGGCGCGCCACCGTCAGGAGCAGGCACACGGGCACGCCGATGCGGCGGTCGATCCATTGCAGAAGATGCGCGTTGCTGCTGAATCGCTTCACATCAATCCGGATTGGGCGTTGCAAGAAGGCGGGGGATTCGCGGGACGGCCGGCACGGCTGGTGGCGAAGTCGCATTGATACGCACAACCGGCGCGCGGCACCAGCCAAGATCCGCGGGGCGGAAGCGGCTTCGCCTACGGCACGGCGCCGACGGATTCGGCCGCCGGGAGGCGGCGGAGGACCTCGCGGGCGGGATCGAAGCGGGGATCGATGCGCAAAGCCTCTTCGAAATGCGCCCGGGCCTCGGCGACGCGGCGCAATTCGAGCAGCGCGTTGCCCAGGTTGTAGTGCGCGCCGGCGTAATCGGGCCTGAGCTGGAGCGCCGTGCGGTAGTGGCTGACGGCCTCGTCAAGACGGCCGGCCTCGGCAAGAGCGATGCCCAGGTTGCAGTGCGCGTCGGGCGAATCAGGTCCGAGCTGCACCGCCTGTTCGAGATGGGCCAGCGCCTCTGGCAACCTGCCGGCCTGGGCGAGGGCGATCCCCAGGTTGAGCTGGGCGGAAGGATGCTTGGGGTCGATCCGCACGGCCTCGGCGTACTGGGCGGCGGCCTCCTCGGCCCGGCCGAGTTGGGCGAGCGCGAGACCGAGATTGAAATGCGCGTCGGCGATCTGCGGATGGGTCCGCAATACCTGCTGGAGACATTCCACGGCCTCCGACGTGCGATTCGATTGATACAGCGCGACACCCAGATCGCAGGCGGCCTCCACATAATCCGGGTTGAGGCGCAACGCGTCCCGAAAACGGGGGATCGCGTCCGCGGCGCGCCCCAGCTTCATCAGGGCAACGCCCGCTTCGTAGTGGGCCTCCGTCATCGCTGGCGCAAGTTGGATGGCTTGCGCGAATTGTGCCAGCGCTTCCTCGGGCCGGCCGAGCCGAAGCAGGGTGAGGCCGAGTTGGTGATGGGCGGGATAGAAACGGGGGTTGAGGCGAAACGCCTCGGCGAAATGGGCCGCGGCCTCCGACAGGCGCTGGGTCCGGACGAGCACCAGGCCTAGGTTGAAGTGGATGGACGCGAGGTTCGGGTTAAGTCGGTAGGACACCTCGTAGTGGTGCAGGGCCTCCCGCAGCCGGTCCCGCGCGAACAAAGCGGCTCCGAGGTTGCTCTGGGCGATGGCGCTGCCCGGCGCCCGGTCCACGGTCTCCTGCCAGAGGGCGAGGTCATCGCGATAGGTCGCGTTGCGCTGCCGGGTCGCCACGCCGGCGATCGCCGCGGCGGCGAGGAAGACGACGAGGGCGGTCCGCCCGAACCAGCTGACGCCCACGCCGACGACGAGCGCGATGACGGCCACCAGCGGCAGGTACATGCGGTGTTCGACAATCATCTGGATGGTGCCCGGCACGAGGCTGGTCGGCGCCAGGATCGCGAAGAACCAGGCCCCGAGAAATCCCCCGACCGGCCAGCGCCGCACGGCGACCAGGGTTGCCGCCGCGAGGGGCACGACAGCCAGCGCATACGCCAGCGCCTCGAGGAGGGGCGTCCAGAACGTCCCGTATTCGAACACGAGCGGATGCGGCCAGACCGAAAGCTTCAGATAGGTTGCCACCGCCTTGAACTGGGTCAGCCAGTAGGCCCACGGCGCGACCTCTGCACTGAAACCGGACGTGCCGCCGCGATCGCCGCCGGTGGTGGCCACCAGCCAGCCCAGGGGCAGCCAGGTGGCGACCAGAGCCAGATGCACCCAACGGCGTCGGCCCCAGGCGGCGCGAAAGCTGCCGGCCACAAACGTCCGGTCGTAGAGAAGGACCAGCACAGGCGCCGTCACCATGACCTCCTTGGTGGCCATGCCGAGGACGCAGCAGAGGATCGAAAGGGCGTACCAAAACAGAGGACGAGAGGACTCCGGGCCACCGGACCACGGACCACGGACCACGGAACCTGCTTGATCGGCGTCTGTCTGGTCAGTGGTCGGTGGTCTTGTGGTCCCTTCGACTCCCCGGATGAAGCAATACAGGGTCAGGAGATAGAACAGACCCATGAGCGATTCGGTCCGCTGGATGATGTAGGTGACCGCCTCGGTCTGCAGCGGATGCAGGGTCCAGAGGAGCGCGACCGCAAACGCGACGAAGTTCGCGTCGTCGCGCCGGGGCAGGGGGGAGGGAGCAGGGGGCAGGCTGGAGGGCGGCGATGAAGCCGGGGCGGTGGCATCCTTGCCCCTTGCTCCTTGCTCCCTTCCCCTCAAGAGGATGATCGTCCGCCGCACGATGCCGAACAGAGTCAGGCCGGCCAGAACGTGGATGAGCAGGTTGAGCGCGTGATAGCTCCACACGTCGGTCCCGCTCAGGGCGTAGTTGACGGCGAGGGTGAAATTGAGCAGCGGCCGACCGCTGACCGTGACGCCATAGCCGGCCGGGGGATGCAGCAGGGCCTCCCGCAGACTCAGCAGCGTAGGATTGTACGTGATCGACGGCAGATCATCGAAGAGCAGCGGCACCGAGAAGGTGTTCGAATAGGCCGCGACGGCGGCCAGGGCGATCACCGCGGCCGCGAGCAGCACCATCAGCCGGGGCGGAGGCGGCACCGGCGTTTCCGGCGCCGGGCTTCCGCCGGGGCCAGCAATCGGTGCCGGCGGGAGGCTGTTCGCGCGAGTTCCCACGAGGTGGAGCTACCAGTTTTCCGATTCCGCGCAAGCGCTTGCCGGGTGCCGCCCGGTGTGCTGGGTAGTAGCCGGAACCGGGCCCACGGATGCCATGCCAACGCCGCCGAGCAACGAACCTGCCGCCTTGAGCCGCGCGATCGCCGGACCGAGCCGGAGGCAGCGCTGGCTCGCACCGGCCCTGCTGATACTCCTGGCGGGCTGCTGGGCCTTCTCGCCGGCCATGGAGGGGGATTGGCTGTGGGACGATCACGCCGAGATTCTGGAGGCCCGGGATGTGCGCGACCCGGGTGGGCTCGCGCGAATCTGGACGGCGCCGAGCAGTCCGGATTATTTGCCCCTGAAAACCACCGTGCAGTGGCTGCAATGGCGGTGCTGGGGAGACCGTTCGACGCTCGGCTATCACCTGACCAACCTGGGGCTGCATCTCTGCGCGGCGCTCCTGGTCTGGCGCCTGCTGGGAAAGCTGGGACTCCGGCGGGCGTGGTTGGGCGGACTCCTCTTTGCCATCCATCCTCTGGTGGTGGAGTCCGTCGCGTGGATTGCCGAGCTCAAGAACACCCTCTCCCTTCCGCTCCTGCTGCTGGCACTGTGCGCGTGGCTGGACTTTGACGCACGGCGCCGGGCGGGGGATTACCTGCGGGCACTCCTGCTGTTTCTCGCGGCGATGCTCTGCAAGAGCTCGGTGGTGATGTTGCCCGTGATTCTCCTGGTCCACGCTTGGTGGAAACGCGGCAGGATCGGCTGGGGCGTTCTGCGGGCGAGCGCGGCATTCTTCGCCGTGTCCTTGGCGTTCGGCTTCGTCACGGTGTGGTTTCAGCAGCAACGGGCAATTGGGGCCGGCGAGCTTCCGGTGGGCGGTCTGCTGTCACGATTCGCCGCTTCCGGGCTCGGCGTGGGCTTCTATTTCGCCAAGGGCGTGCTGCCGGTGGGGCTGATGCCTGTCTACCCGCGCTGGGCGGTCGATCCGCCATCGGCGTGGCAGTTCCTCCCCTGGGCCCTCCTCGGCGCCGCGGCGGGCTGGCTGTGGTCGCGGCGTGACGGCTGGGGGCGCCATGCCCTCCTGGGCCTCGGTTTCTTCTTTCTGAACCTGCTTCCCGTGCTCGGCCTGATCAAGATGTCCTACCAGTACATCGCGTGGGCGGC
>DATIWI010000223.1:0-5497 GCA_035519475.1 Opitutaceae bacterium | reverse complement strand
GACCTGAGTACACGACGGTGCAGACCATCGTTTACCGGCTGGAGGAGAAAGGCGCGGTGGAACGGGTGAAGAAGATTGGCAACGCACATGTATTCACGCCGGCGGTTTCCCACAAGTCCACGGTGGGTGCACTGGTTGAGGATCTCGTCCGACGGCTCGGTGGCACAGCCGAGCCGGTGATGGCCCATCTGATCGAATCCGGCAGGATCGGCCTAAAGGAACTTCGCGAATTGGAGGCGTTGCTGCCTCAACCGAAGTATCCGCGCAAACAATGAGTGGAGGCCCTCGATGAATACCTTCTTCGATGACTGGCTGCGCGGCGCCGCGCTTCATCTCTGGGCGACGACGCTCTTTGGGTTGGCGATCGGACTGTTCATGGTGTTGTTTCCGGGACCGGCCAGACTGCGCCATTTAGCGGGTTGGCTTGCGCTTCTGCGATTCATGCTTCCGGCCGGGCTCCTTGCCCCGCTGGTCGAGATGCTTCCCTGGGCATCGGCTGCCGGTGCGTTGAGGACGACGGCGTTTAACACCCTTTCGATGCCGGCAATCGTCGGCTTCAGAGATTCCCCGGGGATATCGCTGTCGGCGCTGCATCTGCCGGGGCCTGCCGTTCTGTTCGTGGTATGGAGCGCAGGCACGCTGGCTGTTCTCTCTCTAGGGATTATACGAGTCGCAAGGGGGATCAGCGCGGTGCGGAGTCAGGAAGTGCCGTTTTCCGTTCGAGACCGTGAGCATTTGAAGGCGTTGGCGGCCCGCGTCGGGCTCGCTCCTAACCGGGTGTCAGGGTATTACGTTTCGTCCAACGGCTGGCTGGGCGTCGTCGGACCGTTTCGATCCAAGATTCTGTTCCCCGAGGGATTGTTTTCGGCGCTTGACCAGAGCGAAGCGGATTCCGTCCTGCTGCATGAGCTTGTGCATGTGAAGAGGCACGACAACCTGCTCCGACTGTGCCAGGCGGGAGTGGTTGCCATTTTCTGGTTTCATCCGCTCGTCTGGTGGCTGAATCGACGGCTGCGTTGGGAAAGCGAACGCGCCTGCGATGAGGAGGTGCTCCGCCTGACCGGTGCCAATCGCATTTACGCCACGGGGCTGTTCAAAGCGATGCGGTATGCACTCGGATTGAATCTTCCCGGAGTGTCAGGCATGTCGCGTATCCGGCTGCAGACGCGTATTCGGGCAGTGCTCAATCATCAGAATCGGAAGGATTCCCCCGTAAGACTTGGAATGACAATCTCTGCGCTGATCGGCCTTCTGGGACTGGCCACGGTGTGGGCCGCTCCGCCCGCCAATTCTATCGGAACGCCGGCATCCGGTACGCAGGGCAAGGTCTCCGAGACAGCCGGCGAACGGGACAACGGCATCTCCAGTCCTGCGTCCAATCCGAAATCCTCCGCCGACAAGGTTTGGACCATTAAGGAGCTCGATCAGATTCCCGTTATCCGCCGGCACGTTAATCCAGTGTACCCTGCTGCACTCAAGGAAACACGCACGGAAGGTGAGGTCGTGATGTCTTGCCTCGTCGATCAGGAAGGCAACGTCGGCGATGTGAAGGTGGAGAGTTCGACCGATCACCGATTTGACCAAGCCTCCACCGATGCAGTCCGTCAATGGAAGTTCCGACCCGGCGTGAAAGATGGTCGCCCGGTTAAGGTGGTCATGCCGTGCACGTGCCTATTCTCCTTTTCGGAATAGCGAGGCACGCATGTTTCCCAATCAAGGACCCGATCGTCCTTGGGCCAGAATCCAAGAGAAAGCTGCAGGTTGCCCGCGGAGATTCTTCTTCGGCACGCGGTTGGCTCACTTCAGTGCGGCGGCGAGGCGCTCGAGGGCGGCCGTGACGTTCTCGCGGCTGTTGAACGCGCTGATGCGCACGTGACCCTCCCCGCACCGCCCGAAGCCGGCGCCGGGCGTGACGACCACGCCGGCCTTGGCCAGCAGCCGGTCGAAGAAGGCCCAGGAGTCGCCGCCCACGTGCACCCAGAGGTACGGGGCGTTGTCGCCGCCGGCGCACGGCAGGCCGAGCCGGGCCATGGCCTGGCGGATCAGTTGCGCGTTGCCGAGGTAGAAGTCGGCGAGGGCCCGCGTCTGCTTCCGGCCTTCTTCCGTGTAGATGGCGGCGGCGGCGCGCTGGACGGGATACGAGACGCCGTTGAATTTCGTCGACTGGCGCCGGGACCACAACCCGTGCAGCGGGTGCGCGTTGCCGGCGCTGTCATAGCCGACCAGGGTCTTGGGCACGACGGTGTAGGCGCAGCGCGTGCCGGTGAAACCGGCAGTCTTGGAGAAGCTGCGCACCTCGATGGCCACCGCGCGCGCGCCATCGATCTCGTAGATGGAATGCGGGATCTGCGGGTCGCGAATGAAGGTCTCGTACGCCGAGTCAAAGAGGATGACGGCGCGGTGGCGCTGCGCGTGTTCAACCCACGCGGTGAGCTGGGCGCGCGTGGCGACGGCGCCCGTGGGATTGTTGGGGAAGCAAAGATAGATCAGGTCGACCGGCTGGGCCGGCAGCCCGGGCACGTAGCCGTTGGCGGGCGTTGACTCGAGGTAGACGATGCCTTCGTAGCGGCCGTCGCGGTCGTGACCGGTACGGCCCGCCATCACATTGGTGTCGAGGTAGACCGGATAGACAGGGTCGGGGATCGCGACGCGAATGTCGGTGGCGAAGAGTTCCTGGAGATTCCCGCAGTCGCACTTGGCCCCGTCGGAGATGAAGATCTCGTCGGGTTCGATCCGGCAGCCTCGGGCCCGGTAGTCGTGCTGCGCGATGGCGTCGCGCAGGAAGGCGTAGCCCTGATCGGGCCCATAGCCCTTGAAAGTCTCGCGCCGCGCCATCTCGTCGGCGGCCGCATGGAGGGCGGCGACGCACGCCGGCGGCAGCGGCTCCGTGACGTCACCGATGCCCAGGCGGATGATGGCGCGCTCGGGGTGGGCCTGCTGGAAGGAGGCCACGCGGCGGGCGATGTCGGCGAAAAGGTAGGACGCCTTGAGCTTGGTGTAGTGTTCGTTGATGCGGATCATCCGGGAGGGAGAGCGGAGGCGGTGGTGGTGGCGGACGGCGGAGCGCAGACGTTCCGACCAAAGGACTTGATTAAAGTTGTGCGCGCCCGGATAGTTCAAGCCCGGTCTTGCCCGCGCGTCCGCGGGTCGCCGGGGAGTCTCCTGCCATGCAAGCGATCGCCTCGGTCTTCGACATGCAGTCCACCGCGGTCAATCTGCGTTCCAAAGACCGGCTGATCGGCCTGGTGCCGACGATGGGCGCGCTGCACGAGGGGCACCTCAGCCTGATCCGGCTCGGCAAGGAACGGGCGGACACGGTGGTGGTGTCGATCTTCGTCAATCCCGCGCAGTTCGGCCCCAACGAGGATTACGCCAACTACCCCCGCGAGCTGCCGCGCGACCTGGAATTGTGCGAGAAGGCGGGAGCCGATCTCGTCTTCACCCCGACGGTGGAGGAGATCTATCCCCGGGGTTACTCGACCTACGTCTCCGAGGAGTTGATTGCGAAGCCGCTGTGCGGCATCTCGCGCCCCGCCCACTTTCGGGGGGTGACGACCATCATCGCCAAACTCTTCAACATTGTCCGGCCCGATATCGCCATTTTTGGCCAGAAGGACGCGCAGCAGGTCGCGGTCATCAAGAAGATGGTCAACGATCTCCATTTCTGCGTGGACATCGTGACCGGACCGACGGTGCGCGAGGCCGACGGCCTCGCCGTGAGCTCGCGGAATCGCTATCTCACCGCGAGCCAGCGCGCCGATGCGCTGGTGATCTTCCAGGCGCTGGCGCAGGCCAGGGAGATGGTGGAGCGCGGCGTGCACAACGTCGACCGCCTGGTGGCGGAGGCCACGCACCTCCTGGCCACCCGGCGGCGCGTGCGCGTCATCTACGCGTCAGTCGTGGACCGCTGCACGATGGAGGCGGTACGCGAGCTCGTGCCGGGCAAGGCGATGATGGCCATTGCCGCCTGGGTCGACGAAGTGCGGCTGATCGACAACATGTTGCTCTAGGCGGGAGCGGCGCGCCGCAGCCGGGACGGTGACGGCGTCGCCGCCGGGTTGCCATCCGCCGGCGCCGATCTTTATTCTGCGCTTGTCTCCATGCCTCGCAGTTTTGACGTCCTCGTCGTCGGCAGTGGCATCGCCGGGTTGAGCTTTGCGCTGAAAGTAGCCCAGCGCGGCTGGCGCGTCGCCATTCTGACCAAAAAGACGAGCGCCGAATCGAACACCAACCGGGCGCAGGGGGGCATCGCCGTGGTGCTGGCGAAGACCGATAATTTCGAGAGCCACGTGCGCGACACGCTCGTGGCGGGGGATGGTCTCTGCCACGAAAGGGTGGTCGGAGAGATCGTGCGCGAAGGACCGGCCCGCGTGCGGGAACTCATTGACCTCGGGCTGCGGTTCTCCCGCGACCGCCGGGGCCGCTTCGACCTCGGACGCGAGGGCGGCCATACGCACCGCCGCATTCTCCACGTGAAGGACATGACGGGAAAGGCAATCGAGGAAGCGCTCCTGCGAGCCGTGGCGGGGGAGCCGCGCATCGCGTTGTTCGAGCATCATTTTGCCGTCGATGTCATCACGACCGGCCGGCTGCCGCGCGCGGGAGGCCGCGGATCGCCGGGCACGGCGCGCGGCGGCGCACGACGGCGGCAGGGCAACCGGGTGGCCGGGCTCTATGTCCTCGAGGTGCAGAGCGGTCGGGTGAGGACGTTCGTGGCCCCGGTGGTCATGCTGGCCACCGGCGGGGCGGGCCAAGTCTACCTCTACACGACCAATCCCGACATCGCCACCGGCGACGGCATCGCCATGGCCTACCGGGCGGGCGTCGAGGTGCGGGACATGGAATTCATCCAGTTCCACCCGACGACGCTGTATACGGCGTCGAACGATCGCTTCCTGATCAGCGAGGCGGTGCGCGGCGAGGGCGCCGTCCTGCGCAACCTCCAGGGACGCGCCTTCATGCCCCGCTATCATCCCCTCGCGGATCTGGCCCCGCGCGATGTGGTGGCGCGCGCCATCGACAACGAGATGAAACGATCGGGCGCACCGCACGTCTGGCTCGACATCACGCACCGCTCCGGGGCGTTCCTGCGCGGTCGGTTTCCGCAGATCTACCAGACGTGTCACCGACTCGATCTGGACATGGCGGACGACATGATCCCGGTCGTGCCGGCGGCGCACTATGTTTGTGGAGGTGTCGCCACCACGCTGGCGGCCGAGACTTCGCTGCCCGGGCTCTACGCGTGTGGCGAGGTCGCTTGCACCGGCCTCCATGGCGCCAACCGGCTCGCCAGCAACTCGCTGCTCGAAGCGGTGGTGATGGCACACCGCGGGGCGAGCGCGGTCGACCGATACCTGCGCACGGTGAAACGCGCGATCGCGGGCATCCCGCCATGGATCGATCTCGGGGGCGGGACGGAGGATGAGCGGGTTGTGGTTGCCCACAATTGGGACGAACTCCGCCGGACCATGTGGGATTACGTGGGCATCATGCGCAC
>DATIWI010000222.1:0-20226 GCA_035519475.1 Opitutaceae bacterium | reverse complement strand
TCGCGGCGCCAGGCCTTGCGGTCGACCGCCATGATCTCGTCCCAGCGCTCCCGCGGGAAGTCGAGCCCGGCCCATTCGATGTCCTCGTAGCGCGGCACCCAGCCGATGGGCGTCTCCTTGCCGAGCGCGCGCCCGCGGGCGCGATCGGCGATCCACTTGAGGATGCGCATATTTTCGCCGAAGCCGGGCCAGATGAACCTGCCGTCCTTGTCCTTGCGGAACCAGTTCACGTGGAAAACGCGCGGCGTCTCGCCGAGCTGCCGCTGCATCTTGATCCAGTGCCGGAAATAGTCGCCCATGTGATAGCCGCAGAAGGGCAGCATGGCCATCGGGTCGCGCCGGACCTTGCCGACCGTTCCCGCCGCGGCCGCGGTGGTTTCGGAGCCCATGGTGGCGCCGATATAGGTGCCGCTCGACCAGTTGAAGGCCTGGAACACGAGGGGAATGGTGCTCTGGCGGCGCCCGCCAAAAATAAGTGCGCTGAGGGGCACGCCGTCGGGCCGCTCCCAGTCGGGGTCGACACTCGGGCACTGCTTCGTCGGCGCGGTGAAACGCGCGTTGGGATGGGCGGCCTTGCGCCCGCTGGCCGGCGTCCACTCCTGGCCCTGCCAGTCGATCGCCCGCGCGGGCGGCGCGTCCGTCATGCCTTCCCACCACGGGCTGCCGTCCGGCGTCAGCGCGACGTTGGTGAAGATGGAATTCCGTGCCAGCGTCGCCATGGCGTTGGGATTGGTGCGGGCGCCGGTGCCCGGGGCCACGCCGAAAAAGCCCGACTCCGGGTTGATCGCGTGCAGCTTGCCGTCGGCGCCGGGCCGGATCCAGGCGATGTCATCGCCCACGGTCCACACCTTCCAGCCCTTGAACGCCTTCGGCGGTACGAGCATGGCGAAGTTCGTCTTGCCGCAGGCGCTGGGAAACGCCGCCGCGACGTACGTCTTCTCGCCCGCGGGGTTCTCGACCCCGAGGATGAGCATATGCTCGGCCATCCAGCCCTCGTCGCGGGCGATGTTCGAGGCGATGCGGAGCGCAAAGCACTTCTTGCCCAGCAGCGCATTGCCCCCGTAGCCCGACCCGTAGGACCAGATCTCGCGCGTCTCGGGAAAATGGACGATGTATTTCTCGTCCGGGTTGCAGGGCCAGGGGACGTCTGCCTGCCCCTTCTTCAGCGGCGCGCCCACCGAATGCATGCAGGGCACCACCCGGCGGTCGCCCCGATCGATGAGCTCAAACACCGGCCGGCCGATGCGCGCCATGATGCGCATGTTGACGACCACGTAGGCGGAGTCGGTGAGCTCGACGCCAATCCGCGCCATCGGCGAATCCAGCGGACCCATGCTGAAGGCCAGCACGTACATCGTCCGGCCCTTCATGCAGCCTTGGAACAGGCGGCGCAGAGTCTTCTTCATCTCAAACGGATCCACCCAGTTGTTGGTGGGGCCGGCGTTGTCCTTGGAAAGGCTGCAGATGAACGTCCGGTCCTCGACGCGGGCCACATCGCTCGGATCGGAACGCGCGAGAAAGCAGCCCGGCCACCGCTTTTCGTCCAGACGGGTGAAGGTGCCGGCGGCGATCAGCTGTCCGCACAGCGCGTCGTACTCCTCCGGCGAACCGTCGATCCAGTGGACGCGATCCGGTTTGCAGAGCGCGACCATCTTGCTGACCCATTTGATGAGATGGGGGTTCGTGCTCAGCGGCTTTTCCGGATTTCTCATTTTCATGGCGGCGGGACGCTAGAAGAGGCTAGGCCGGTGGCAATTCCGAAAACCGGCAAGCCCTGGGGAAGGTGGCGTTTGGCCCATCGCGGGGCGCCGGACCCGGCCCGCTGCACAAGATTGACCCTGCGCGCCGCGTAGCCCACGCTCGCGTCCGATCCGCCGCTTCATGGCTGATACCACCATCTCCTCCGATCCCGTGAAGCAGTTCTCCGTTTTCACCGAGAACCGCGTCGGCCGGCTCTTCGATCTCACCTCGCTGCTCGCGATGCACCACGTGCACATCATGGCGGTCAACGTGCTCGACGTCACTGAGAACGCGGTCGTGCGCCTCATCGTCGACGATCCTGACCGGACGCGCGAGCTCCTCGTGAACAACGACTATTCCTACGGCGAGACTGACATCCTCACGGTCGAAATGTCCGGCGAGACGAGCCTGAAACAGGTGCTCGCGGCGTTGCTGGAAGCCGAGATCAACATCCATTACGTGTACGCCTTTATCAAACGCCCCGAGGGCCGATCGGCGTTCGCGCTGCACGTGGAGGATGCCGAAATCGGGGCCCAAGCCCTCAGCCACCGGGGCTTCAAGGTGCTCACCCAACGGGACATCTCGCGTTGACCACGCCGGAGAAGCGCCGGCCCGTCCAGAAGACACGTTTTGGCATCGCGGGTTGCACTCCCGCGAACTTCGTTTTTGTTTCCGCATGCCTAAACGAGACTTATCAACCGCGGCGCGGCCGGTTTTGGCTCGCGCGGGTTCGGTCCCCGGGGTGATCGTCCCCCGGAATCGTCCATCCTTCAACTCCTAGTTCATCGGATCACCCCATGATGAAACTACCTCTGCGGCAGCTCGCCGTGCTGGCGGCTGCGACGACGGTTTGTTCCCCCAACGCGCCCGCGGGCGAGGTCAACATCCTGCTTCCGGACCTGCACAGCGTCTCCTTCCCGGTGCCCGGCGGGGCGCTTTCCGGCCCGGCCGTGCTGCGGGCGGGCCTTGTGGTCTGCGCGCTCGGTCTGCTGTTCGGACTGTGGCAATACCTGCAGACGCGCCGCCTGCCCGCCCATGCCGCGATGACCGATGTTTCCCACACCATTTGGGAAACCTGCAAGACCTACCTGCAGCAGCAGGGCCGGTTCCTGGTCGGCCTGTGGGGCCTCATCGCCATCTGCATCGCCTATTACTTCGCCGGCCTGTCCGATGAGCCGCCCTTCAACGTCGCCGTCATCCTGCTCTGCTCCATCTGCGGCATTCTGGGCAGCTATGGCGTCGCTTGGTTCGGCATCCGCATCAACACCGTCGCCAATTCGCGCACCGCCTTTTCGGCGCTGCGGGGCAATTCGCTCGCCACCCTCCACATCCCGCTGCGCTCGGGCATGAGCGTGGGCCTCGTGCTCGTGTCGATCGAGTTGTTCTTCATGATTGCGATCCTCTTGTTCGTGCCGGCCTCGCTGGCCGGCGCCTGCTTCGTGGGCTTCGCCATCGGCGAGTCGCTCGGCGCGAGCGCTCTGCGCATCTGCGGCGGCATCTTCACCAAGATCGCCGACATCGGCGCCGACCTCATGAAAATCGTCTTCCAGCTGCCCGAGGACGATCCGCGCAACCCCGGCGTCATCGCCGACTGCACCGGCGACAATGCCGGCGATTCCGTCGGCCCCACCGCCGACGGCTTCGAAACCTACGGCGTCACCGGCGTTGCGCTCATCGCGTTCCTCGCCCTCGCCCTCGTCCACGATCCCGTGATGTGCGGCACGCTGATCGTCTGGCTGTTCGCGATGCGTATCCTGATGATTCTCACCTCGCTCGGGTCCTACCTGCTCAACGAGGGGATGAGCCGAACCCTCTACGGTCTGCACAACGATTTCGACCTGGAGGCGCCGCTCACCAACCTGGTGTGGATCACGTCGGTGGTCTCGATCCTCGTCACCTTCCTGGCGAGCTACCTGCTCCTCGGCAGCCTCCCGGGCCATGCGGGCTTGTGGTGGAACCTCGCCGTGATCATCAGCCTCGGCACCCTCGCCGGCGCCCTCATCCCCGAGTTCACCCGCGTGTTCACCAGCACCAAATCGCGGCACGTGCACGAAATCGTCACCTCCTCGCGCCAGGGCGGCGCCTCGCTCAATATTCTCTCGGGACTCGTGGCGGGCAACTTCTCCGCCTTCTGGAAAGGGGTCGTCATCCTCCTGCTCATGGTCACGGCGTACCACTTTTCGCTGCACGAGCCGGTGGCCGGCCTCATGCCCGCCGTGCTCCGGTTCGCGGCCCCGATCTTCGCCTTCGGGCTCGTGGCCTTCGGCTTCCTCGGCATGGGCCCGGTGACCATCGCGGTCGACAGTTTCGGACCGGTGACGGACAACGCGCAATCCGTGTTCGAACTCTCGCAGATCGAGAAGCGCCCGGGCATCGCCGCCGAGATCGAGCAGCAGTACGGCTTCAAGCCCGACTTCGAACACGCCAAACTCTCGCTCGAAAAGGGCGATGGCGCCGGCAACACCTTCAAAGCCACCGCCAAGCCGGTGCTGATCGGCACCGCCGTCGTCGGCGCCACCACCATGGTCTTCGGCATCATCCTCCTGCTCGACCGGGCGTTCGGCGGCGTGGTGGAAAAGCTCAGCCTGGTGCGTCCGGAGGTCGTGCTCGGCCTGATCGCGGGCGGGGCAATGATCTACTGGTTCGTCGGGGCCTCCATGCAGGCCGTGGTCACCGGCGCCTACCGCGCGGTCGTCTACATCAAGCGCCACATGCGGCTCGACGCCGCCACCGCCTCGACGCAGGACTCGAAGGAGATCGTGCGGATCTGCACCAAGTACGCCCAGCGCGGCATGATCAACATCTTCATCGTGGTCTTTTGCTTCGCCCTCGCGCTGCCCTTCTTCGACCCGTATTTCTTCATCGGGTACCTCATGGGCCTGGCGTTCTTCGGGCTCTTCCAGGCCATTTTCATGGCCAACGCCGGCGGCGCCTGGGACAATGCCAAGAAGATCGTCGAGGTCGACCTCCGCCAGAAGAACACCCCGCTGCATGCCGCCACCGTCGTGGGCGACACCGTGGGCGACCCGTTCAAGGACACGTCCGCGGTTTCGCTCAACCCGGTGATCAAGTTCACCACGCTCTTCGGCCTGCTCGCAGTGGAAATCGCCGTGAAGATGGCGGACAACGACCTGAAGTATCTCGTCGGCGCCGGCATTCTCATCCTCGGCCTCGTGTTCGTGTACCGCAGCTTCTATGCGATGCGCATCCCGGAGGATCCGGCGGACGACGCCGCGGTGCAGGCGGAAATGAAGGAGTTCTGAGCCCTGCAGTGACGGGATTGCCGTCGCTGGATCATTCCAGCGGAGCCGTCCTGAGGCCGGCGGCCCTCGTCAAAGGCGACGCCGACTCAAGGTCCGCGAATCGAATCTTTAGCCTCCGGCAATCCGGTAGCGGAGCGAGGTTTCAAACCCCCGTACGACCAGTTCCGCCGGGCGCGTGCCGGTTCGGTAGGCGATATCGTAGACAAAGTTCAGCTGTTGGCCCTTCAGAATCTCGAGCGAGCCATCGGTCACGCCGGTCGCGACGTAGGTCATGTGCGTCTCGCCGCTGATCGTCTGGCCATTGGCATCAAGCAGGACGAGTTTGAGCGTCAATCCATTGATGGAGCGCCACGCATCGCTGGCATCATTGCGAAAGGAAACCGGCGCCCGCATCAAGCTGGTGTTCTCCTCCAACGCGGCGCCACTACTCCATGTCTGCGCCGGATCGAGTGACTGAACCATCAGGGCGATCTTGTTGGCTCCACTGTAATACCACTGGCCAAACGCCCCCAGCGCCCCGTCCGCCGGCTGCGTCGCCGTCGCTTCGCCGCCCGCGCGCGCCGCCGGTCCGCCCAACGGCGTGATCTTGTTGGGAGAAACGACCCTTCCCGGTCCCGTGTTGCCCTGAGTGGCCGCACCCGCCAGCGGGGCACTACCCGGAGCTGTCGCTCCGATCGATGCGCTGCCGCTCGGCGCGGTCGCTCCTGTGGTCGTAGTATTGTCGGCGGACCCCGTTCCCGTCGCTGCGGTATTGGCGTCAGACCCCGTTCCCGTTGGCGTAGTATTGTCGGGAGAGGCCGTTCCTGGTGGCGCCGGGTCGGTGTTAGCCGTGACTCCACCATTCGTGTAGGTCCATTCCACCCAACCGACCTCAAGTGTGACCTCTTCGAGCTCCGGGTAGCTGGAGGTGGCCGGGTTTATCGTGTCAGGCATGAACTGCTTGATCGACGCTATGCGCCCGTTCTTGAACGCGACCATGAAAAACTGCTCCGTCGTGCCGTCTCCGGTCGGGTTTGGGCGGTAGAACCGGAAAAAGCCCTCCGCCATCTCTTGATGCAACAGGCCCTTGATGAGGAGCGGACTCGAACGATCGATTCGCTTTCGGATCATGATCGACCCGGCCTTGGCTCCCGCCGAATCGGCGGTGAGCGACTGCTCGTAATAGACGGCCTCGATGGAATCCTTCCGCGCCAGACTCGTTTCGATGCTCTCACCCTTCACATCCTGCCCGTTGAGCCTCAAGTAAAGGTGCGTGGTCAGGGCGCCATGGAGGCACAGCGGTGGCACGGCCATTGAAAGCAGAACTGAAAATGCCGTCACCATCCTGCGGATTCTGGCCGAGCGGCAGGCGAATTTCACGACAACGGTGTTAGCGGAAGCGATCGCGGAGTGCATAGGGGCGATGGGGTTGAGCGGACATTTCGCAGGCCTGCCGAACGCCACGGTCGGACAGAAAGCGGTCCGACCCAGGCGGACGGCTGCCTTTGAGGATGACCTGATCTACCTCCCCTCGGCAAGGGCAATTCCGGTTCTCTGAAAGCTACGCCGTAGCCGCGGTCTGCCGTCGATGGCCTCGAAATCATCCCCCTCGAGCCGGTCAACCCGCGAGACGGTGTCGTCGCGATGCGGTGCACTTCCCCGCCGTTGCCTGTCGTTGCAGGAGGCGTGCGGCTCTTCCCCGCCGACCCGGCGGGTCACGGCAGCGGGAGAGGAACGTCCGCTAACTCGAGCCCAATCGGATATCCGATCAACCGCGGATCTTTGACCTTCGACCGGACGCGCCCCACCCGCCCGTTACCGCTGCAGTCTGAGGAAAGAAGCTGCCGCCAGGGCTTCCACTCCGCGAGGCATCACGGCAGCGCATCATCGCACTGCCACTGGGGCCAGAGCTGCTTCACGAGCCGTTGCCCTTCCTCCAGCAAAACCCGCAGCAGCGGCGCGGGCTGGCCGTGCCACAACGCCGCCACCTCGAGCAGGTCGAAACCGTCCAACGGCAGCACCCGCACCTGGGCATGCCGGGACACCCCAGGCAGATTCACGTTGACGCCGACGCCCTGCCCATTGGCGACATATTGGGTGATGATATCCAACGAGCTCGCCTCGATGGTTGCCGGCCACTCGATCCCGAGGCGCTGGAGACCCTTCTTGAAAACGCGGCTGATCGTCTCTTCGGCGGGCAGCGTGATCAACGGTTCGGTGATTCGGCCCGGCGCCCACAACTCGGCGGCCGATCTGATTTTCGCCTTGCGGTGGACGAGCAGGACTAGGGGCACCCGCAGCAGCCGCAGGCAGCTCAGCCGCTTCGGCGGCCGTTTATCCAGCGGGGTCACGGCGAGATCAATCTGCCGGTCCAGCAGCCACGCCTCGAGCTGAGGCGTGAAACCCGACTGCAGGCTGAGACGCACCTGCGGGTATTTCTGCCGCAGCAGTTGCATGACCGGCGGCAGATATTCCCGCAGCACCAGCTCCGACGCGCCAATGCGGATGACCGGAGCGGCCCGCTTGCGAAGCCGTGCCTCGATCGCATCGAGGTTTTCGAAGAAGGGCCGGACAAACGCGTAGAGTTCCCCGCCCTCCGTCGTCAGCCGGAACGGACTGCGCTCGAAGAGCTTGGCTCCGAGACCTTCCTCCAGCAGCAAGATTTGGCTGCTGACGGCGGGCTGCTGGATGCCGTAGGGGATGTGGCGGACGGCGCGACTGATACCCCCGTGCCGGGCGACGTAGTAGAACAGCTCCAGGTGGTGGATATTCATCGCGGCGCCGGTGTCGTAGTGCGGCGCCCGGCGCCACGCAACGTTCTTCCGGCCGCGCCGCGACCCGGCGCTATCAGTTTGCCCAATGCAGGCATCGCAATTTTCAATTAGCCGCTCGGCACCGGAATCGGCTATGCTCGCGGTGTGCTTCGTACCGCCTCCGCCACCGGTGTCCGGCCCCGCGAGTGCGGGATCGCACCTGCGCCGCCCACTCCGGCCCCGGGCGGCGCGTCGCGGAAAACGCTTGACCGCCCTCTGGCGCGCACGGTCATCGTTGGGAGCGCCGCCGCGTTCCGGAGCGTGACGGCGAATCACCCCACCCTGCCCAGGGCCTCGGTTCCCGATTCCTCCCGCTCATGATGAACAGCGACAAACTGATCGAGCCGGCCGCGGCAGACCGACGAGTCGCGGGAGGAGCGGAGTCCTCGTCGCGGAGTCTCCGTTTCCGGATCGGCATGCTGCCCAACGGCCTCAGCCTGCTCCGCCTGGCGTGCGCTCCGGTGCTGGTCGTCGTGGCCGCCGCCACGGGATCGCGCGCCTGGTTCTGGGGCATCTTCGGCACGATGGTATTGACGGATGCGCTCGACGGCTTTCTCGCGCGCCGGCTGCGCGTGGTCTCCGATCTCGGCCGGCGGCTGGACAGCTACGGAGACTACGCCACCGTGGCCGCGGCGGTGCCGGCCGTGTGGCTGCTCTGGCCCGACGTGATGCGGCAGGAATGGCGGTGGGTCGTCGGCGCCATCATCGCCTGTTTCGCCGTGACCGTCTACGGCTTGGTTCGCTGGCACATCGTGCCGGGCTACCACACCCTGCTGGCAAAAATCCTGGGCTTTCTGCTGCCCGCCACGCTCACGGTGATGCTGGTCGGATGGTCGGCCGTGCCGTTTCACTGTGCCGTGGGTTTGCAGGCGCTGGCGGCCGCCGAGGAATTCGCCATCGCCTTTCTGCTGCCCGGCTATTCCGGCGGGGTGCGGACGGTCCGGCATGCCGCGCGCATGCGGCAGGCGCTGGGCTCCCCTCCGCCGAACCAGCCCGAAAGCCCGGCCCGCCCACCCGGATAACAATGGTATTGCTCTTGTCCGAGGCGCCGCGCGTGACTCACGCGGTGCCTCCGGATCGCGGCGTCCGGATCGCGTCCTCACACTGCCACTGCGGCCAGACCTCACGCACATACCGCCGGCCCTCTTCCAGCAGCGCCGTGATCAGCGGCGTGGGCTTCCCCCGCCACAAGGCGGCGATCACGATCGGATCGAAGCCGGGCAACGGCAGGACGCGGATGCCCGCGCGCCGTTCGATCGTCACCAACGCCACGCTGACACCAATCCCCTGACCATTGGCGACGTACCAAGCGATGAGATCCATGGAGCTGGCCTCGATGGAGACCGGCCAGTCGACTTTGAGCCGCCGCAGGCCCTTCTGAAAGAGCCGGGTGACCGGCTCAACGGCGGGCAGGCTGATCAGCGGCTCCTCCACCGGTGTCTGCGCCCAGAAATCGCCGGCCGCTTTGTATTTTGACTTCTTCGGTACCAGCAACACCAGCGGGAGACGGAGCAGCGGCAGGCTGTGCAGGTTCGCCGGCAGGTGGTGATCGACGGCGGTCACCGCGAAATCAATCTGTCCCTCCTGCAGCCACGCTTCGAGCTCGTAGTCGTAACCGGACCGCAAACCCAGCCGGATGCCGGGGTGAAGCTTGCGCAGGCGCTGGATCACTGCCGGCACGTGTTCGCGCAGCACGAACTCGGCGGCACCGATGCGGAGCAGGGGGGCGGCGCGCTTGCGCAACCGGCTCCCGACGGCGTCCAGGTTCTCAAAGAAGGGCCGGACAAACGCGTAGAGTTCCTCCCCTTCCGGCGTGAGCCGAAACGGATTCCGCTCGAAGAGGCGGGCGCCGAAGTCCTGTTCGAGCAAAAGAATCTGGCCGCTGACGGCGGGCTGCTGGATGCCGTAGGGCATCTTTTGCACGGCCCGGCTGATGCCACCATGCCGGGCCACGTAGTAGAACAGCTCCAGGTGATGAATATTCATCACGCCGCCGCAGCGTGACGGCGCGGTCCGCCGGGCGCAATGCCCTTCCGCGGTTCGTTCGCCCCGCGGCCGTCCGTCCCATCAATTCGGCCGATGAGGGACATCGAATTTATCTATTACCTCCGGGAAGCCCATCGTCGTTATGCTGGGCCTTCCTTCACCTCCGCCCGCTGACTCAAGATGTCTCTGCGTTTCGCGATCTTGTCCGACCCCCACCTGCACGATGCCCGCCTGGGCACCGGTGGCCGTGCCTTCGACGCATATCTCGCCGAGAATCCCAACCTGCTCGCGTTGAGTGAGGCCATTCTCGAGGCCGTGCTCGCAAAGATCCGCGCACGCCGCGTCGACTTCGTGATCATCTCCGGTGATTTGACGAAGGACGGTGAAATCGCGAATCACCGGTTCATGGCGCGACACCTCGGGCACCTGGAGCATGCCGGCATTCCGGTGTATGTCGTGCCGGGCAACCACGACCTCAATAATCCTGATGCGGCGGCGTATTCCGGCGACAGCGCGACGCTGGTTCCGAGTGCGAATCCCGAGCTCTTCCGGCGGCTTTATCACCGCTTTGGCTATGGCACCGCGATCGACCATGCGCCCGATTCCCTCAGCTATGTGGCGGAACCGGCGCCGGGTTTGCTGTTGCTGGCCCTCGATTCGGTCAAGTCGGAGGACAACGCGCGGGCCCCCCATCCGCTGGTCAGCGGGCGCCTGACGCCGCCGACCTTGCAGTGGGCATTGGATAAACTGCAACAGGCCCAGGCCAACGGGAAATCAGTGGTCGCCTTCATGCACCATGGGGTGAATCCGCATTTCCTCGCGCAGCCGCGGATCTTCCCCGAGTACCTCGTGGACGACTGGTCCGCCGTGGGCGCGCACCTGGCTGCCGCCGGGCTGAAGGTGATCTTCACCGGACACTACCATTCGCAGGACGCGGCGTGGCCGCAGGACGCCCGCGGCGCACCGCAGCCGGAGACGCTCTGTGATATCGAAACCGCGTCGCTGGTCATGTGGCCTTGCGCCTACCGCATGGCCGAACTCGATTCGAACCGGCACTTGCACGTCGAAAGCCGGCGCGTGACCAGCATCGCGGCGGACCTCGGCGGAGTGCCGTTCCCGCAGCATGCCGAAGCCGTGCTGCGGACGCTGCTGCCCGGCCAGGTTGAAACTCGGTTGCAACACCTGTTTGGATTGACGGATGACCAGATCCAACGCGTGCAGCCGTTGATGGTCGACGCGCTGATGGCCAACTACGCCGGCGACGAGCACGCCTCCGCTGAAACATTGGCGGCACTGGATTCGTTGGCCCACTCGCCGGAACCGTACCACACGATCGGAGAACTGATCGGCACGCTCTGGACTGATCTTCCCCCGCCTGACAACCAGCTCGTCGTGCCCCTCGGAGATTGAGCTGGCCGCGCGGTGACTGCGCCCGCAAACGCGCCCCCTCGGCTGGAAGGCGCTCTGCGGACAACCCTTCGCCGGATGATCCCAAGGGCGCGGATTTGCGCATGACGGTTTGCGGCCCATGCCGTCGATGCTCGCCGCCCGCGCTGTTCGTCGCGACATCGGGCCACGCGATGGCCGACATCAGATTTATCGATTAACGAATCGAACCGGAATGCGGGTATCCTCCGCACGTACTGCTCGTAAGCCGCCGGTCGCACTGCCGCGCCACCTCCCGTCGCCATCAATCCACCCACTTCCCCCATGACCGCCCTGCGTCCTCGCCTCCCCCCTCGCGCAGTCCGGTGCGCAGCCGCTCTCCTCGCTTCGATGCTCGTGCTGTCCGGGTGCGTCTCCACGAAATACAAGATGGCACGCCAAGACACGCCGCCGCCCGTGCCACTCGATCTTGTTGCCGCGCAACCGCCGGTCGAGGCGGTGTTGAACACGGTCATCATCTTCCAAGGTCCCGGATCGTGGAAGCGGGCGGCGTTTTGGGACGAGTATGTGGTCACCCTCCACAACCAGGGCGATCAGACTTTGGGCGTCACCTCGGCGGCGCTAACCGATTTCGCCGGCGTCAGTCGGGCCCCGGGCATCGATCCCTGGGCATTGGAGAAGCAGAGCAAGACTCTCGAGCAGAAATACCGCGATGCCGGCGTTGCCTTCGTCCGCACCGCCGGGCCCGGTGTCGTCATACTCGGCGCCGGTGTGGGAGCGGTGGGCACCGTCGGCATCTTCTCCGCCAGCGCCAGCGGCATCGCCGCTGGGACTTTGATTGCACTGCCGGTCTATTACGTCGCGGTCTGGGCCATCAACAGCAACAACAAGGGCGCGGTCGCCGCCGAGTTCAACCGCCGGCGCCTCGCCCTGCCCCTAACCCTCGCGCCCGGCGAGACGCGCACGGGCAGCCTCTTCTTCCCCATGATCCCGAATCCCCGTTCCCTCAGCCTGCGCGGATCCAGTGGCTCTGCCGACGCCGAGGTCGTGATCCCGCTCGAATCCCTGAACGGACTCCACGTCAAGACGCCGGCGCGGGGGTCAGCGCACGATCCGCACGCTTCACCGGGGCGCGCGGTCCGTGGCATCGCGCAGTCGGCCAGCAGGCCACGGGCACCGGATGATCCCTCCCCCCGGCGGATTCCGCGCGGATGAACCGAAGCCCACGGCAAACCCGTTCGGACTCCAACCCTGCATCCCAACACAAATTTCAAACCACAAGGCCTCCATGATAACTTCACGTCACGCCCCCTCCGCCTTCGCCGCGCGGCTGCGGTGCTGCCTGGCCGGCCTGACCGCCTGCGCCTTCCTCAATGCCTGCACCACGATGCAACCCGTGGCGAGCGCGGATCTCGCCAAGCTCACCTCCCTCGTGAAGGCGGGCGACAAGGTCGCCTGCACCCTGCGCGACGGCTCCCACGTGGCGTTCGCGGTCACCGCCGTCGAACCCGCGGCGCTCGTCGGCGCCTCCCGGCGCGTACCGGTGGCCGAGATCGCCGGGATTGAGGTCAAGCGCCTCGACACCACCAAGACCGTCTTGCTCGGGGTCGTCATCGTCGGCGCCATTGCGGGGTTGGCCGCCGCCGCGGCGCATCCCCTGGGCACCGGGCCGCTCTTTCCGCCCGGGACTCATTTCTGAGCGCGACGAATCATTCGCCCGCCGGGGAACCCCCGATCCCACGCACCCCAGCCGGGGTGATGCCGCGAAACCCGGACGCTTTGATCAAGCCATCGAGATGCCCCCGGTGAATCCACGCCCCGTTGGCCGGCCCCGCGGCTGGCGGCTGATTTATCGATTTGCGGACCCGGTCGGAATTCGGCTAGCCTCCACGCGTACCGCGCCGCAGGCCGGTCTCCGTCCAGCTTCCCGGTGCCTGGGGGAAACTTTCCCCCATGCCCTTCTACCTCCGCCCCGCCATGATCGCATGCGTCCCCGCATTGCCCCCGCCGGCTGGCAGCCGGCCCTCCCTGCAATTTACGCCCACCTGAGTGGGCACAACTCCTTCCGCCGCGGCCGGCCGGTGACGGGACTGGCGGCGGCGGTACGAATCCCCGCCACGAAAGGACAGCCAACCATGAATCCCCAGAAGTCCCCTGCCACCATGCGCCCTTCCGCATGGCTTTGGTCATTGCGCGGCCGTTCGGGCGCTTTGGTCCCGGCCGCATGCCTCCTGCTGTTGATCACCCTGCTGGCGTCAGTTCTGCCGGCCCAAGCCGGTGACCGGTATGCCGTCGGCCCACACACCCTCAAGACGATGACCGTCAACCTGTACATCGGCACCGGCACCGAGAGCATCACGGCGCTCGATCCGACCGACCCGAACTACTTGATGAATCTGGTCACGGCGGTGACCGGAACCTACTACGAGCTGCTCGCCTCCCAGCCGCCCGTTCGCCTGCAGGCCGTGGCGGACCAGATCGCCGCCCGCAAGCCGGACATCGTGGCTGTCGAGGAGGCGACGCTGCTGCGGCTGCAATCGCCGGGCGATCTGGTCGCGGGGGGGACGACGCCGGCCACCGACGTGGTTCTCGACTACCTCCAGATCCTCGTGGACTCGCTGAACGCCCGCGGGGCGCACTACGCCGTGGTGTCCGTCGGTTACGAGTGGGACATCGAGATGCCGATGTTCAATCTCGAGACCGGTGGAATTGACGATGTGCGCCAGACGGATCGCGAAGCGATCCTGGTCCGGACCGATCTGCCTTCGGGCCAGTTGACCACGTGGAATCCGCAGCATGGCAACTTCGCCAACCTGCTGGAGATTCCCGGCCTCGGAATCTCGCTGACGCGCGGCTGGTGCTCGGTCGACGTGTCCACCCGCGGCGACACCCTCCGGTACATCTGCGCGCACCTGGAGGAGGAGACCGCCCCGTTGATTCAGGTGCTGCAAGCGAAGGAGCTTATCGCCGGGCCGGCGAAAACCTGGCTGCCGGTGGTGCTGGTCGGCGATTTCAATTCCGACCCCCTGCACCGCGACCGGCCGTGGATCGATCCGACCGCCTACCCCAGAATCCTCATGGCGGGCTTCCTCGATACCTGGGCGGTCCTGCATCCGTTCCGTCCCGCCGGAGGTTTGACGTGGGGCCACGATGAATTCCTCGCTGATCCCACCCTGCCTTTTGATCGGCGCATCGATTTCGTGTTCTTCCGGGGCCCGGGCATTCTCCCGCTCAAGGCCGAGCCGATCGACCTCGTCCTGGGCCGCACGGAACCGCCGCTGTGGGCGTCGGATCATGCCGCCCTTGCGGCCGAATTGCTCATCCGGTAGGCGCCGCCGGCATTCGCACCAAATAGGCGCATCGATCGCCCTGTTTGCCGAGATTCAGTGCGCAGCCTCGGTTGCACAGAGACCTGTTTAAGGGCCCCTGCGCAACCGAGCTGCTGCGGCTTGGCGTAGAGCCCAGCCCGGCCCACGCCGGCTCCGCGAATCGCTTCCTGCCCCTTGCCCGGCCAGGAGATTCTTGGCGGCCATCGCTGGCGGACACCATGTGCTCGCCTGTCATTATCGACAGGAGCGAGCATGACCTCAGCCGGGTACATCCAGTGGCCCCAGGGCTCACGGATGCGATTGGCGGACCCTGATTGGTACGTAGGGCTGCTCTGCTGGCCAGCAGAGTGCATCGGCCGAGAAAGAAGCGGCGCCTGCACGACAAGCGCCCTGCGCCAAGCGCATCAACCCGGTTCAGCTCACCAAGCTGTCTACGCCCCTTGCCGCCCGCCTCTCCGCCCTGTTGGCGAGCCTGGCCGCAACGACCCTGGTCGCCGCCTGGTTCAATCATCGCGCGGGGCCTGATCCTTTTCTCCGCCGGATCTCGCATGAAAGGGTGAAGCCCGTTCGACCCGGTCAGCCCGTGCGCATGGATAGCCGTGAGAATTGATCCAACCTCCTCCTTCGCGTCACAACGGGCGCCACCAGCCGCCCCGCCATTGGCCGGTTCAATTGCGGGTATCTGATTTATCAATTAACGGAAACTCCGCGGCGTCGGATAGACTCCGGGCCTGCCCCAAAACCGACCCAAGGACGGTCCCATGATCGATCTTCTGCCCCATCGACCCGGCCCTGAACCGCGGACTGCTGTCGCCGGTCCGGCACGCTACCTCGGCATCGATGTCGGCGCCGAGACCATCAAGCTCGTCGAGCTTCTGCAGGACGGCGACGCCCGGCGCTGGGGCCGCCACCAGATTGTCGAGCACCATAAGGAGCCGGGGCCCACGCTGCTCCGGTTGTTGCGCGAGTGGGATTGGATGACCGTGGAGGCGGCCGCGGTCAGCGGCCGGCTCAACCAACAGATCGATCTGCCGCGCGTGCCCGTCCAACAGGCCCAGGCCCGCGCCGGCCGCTTCCTGCTGGGCGACCGACCCGCCACGATCGTTTCCATCGGCAGCCACGGCTTCTCGGTCCTCGAGCTGCGCGCCAGCGGCCAGGAGGTCTTCCGCGAGAACAACCGATGCTCGCAGGGCACCGGCAATTTTCTCCGCCAGCTGGTGGAGCGTTTCTCGCTCACGATCGAGGCCGCCAGCGAACTCGCGGCCGCGACTGACGGCGCCGCCCTCCTCTCGGGCCGCTGCCCCGTCATCCTCAAGAGCGACATGACGCACCTGGCCAACAGGGGCGAGGATCGCGCGCGCATCCTCGCCGGATTGTTCGATGCCGTGTGCGAAAACGTCCTGGTGCTGCTCAAGCCCAAGCTCTCGCCCGCCCGCGTCGTATTGATTGGTGGCGTCAGCCGGTCCCGCCGGGTGCAACGCACCGTGGGCGCCTTCCTTGCCCGCCATGGCATGGAGTTGCTGCCGCTGCCGGAGGACGACGCCCTGTTGTTCGAGGCCCGCGGTTGTGCCTTGGTCGCGGCGGAACAGGGTCCCGCCCGTCTGCCCGCTTACGATGATCTGATTCTCCCGCGCCGTGAAACCTCGCTGGAGCGCGTGCCGCCGCTTTCGGCTTCGCTGGACAAGGTGCACCGCCTCCCGCGACCGCCGCCCGCACCGCCCGATGCGCAGCGCGGCGAACTGATCCTCGGCTTCGACATCGGCTCCACCGGCTCAAAGGCCGTGGCCATCGACGCCGGCACGCGTGACCTCCGGTGGGAGGGCTATCGCGAAACGCTCGGCAATCCGGTCGACGCCGCCCAGGCGCTGCTGGCGCAGTTTCTTCGCGGTGCCGCGGGAGAATCCCCCGTGTTGGCGGTGGGCGTCACGGGCAGCGGCCGCGAAATCGTCGGCTCGCTCCTGACCACCTGCTACGGCAAAGAGCGGGTGTATGTGCTGAACGAGATCGCCGCCCATGCCGCGGGTGCGGTCCATTACGATCCGCGGGTCGACACCATTTTCGAAATCGGCGGTCAGGACGCGAAATACGCCCGCCTCGCCGGCGGCCGGGTGGTCGACTGCGCGATGAACGAAGCGTGCAGCGCCGGCACCGGCTCGTTCATCGAGGAGCAGGGCCGGAAGTTCGCGGGCATCCGCGATGTGGTGCACCTTGGCGAGGAGGCGCTTGCGGCCCGCGAAGGCGTGTCGCTCGGTCAGCACTGCTCCGTGTTCATGGCGGAGATCATCGATGCGGCCGTGGCCGCCGGCGTCGAACCGCCGGCCATCATCGCCGGGCTCTACGACTCGATCATCCAGAACTACCTGCACCGCGTGAAAGGCAACCGCTCCGTCGGCAAGGTCATCTTCTGCCAGGGCATGCCCTTCTCGTCGGACGCGCTCGCGGCCGCCGTCGCGCGGCAGACCGCCAGCGACGTGATCATCCCGCCGAATCCGGGCACGGTGGGCGCATTCGGAATCGCCTTGCTCGCTCATCGCGAAGTGTCCTGGGACGGACGGGCCGCGCTGGACCTGCGACGCTTCCTCACCTCCCGGGTTGGAGCGAAAGACACCTTCGTCTGCAAGGCCACCTGCGGCTGCGGAGGAGCCGGCAACTGCTGCCGGATCGATCGCCTGCAGACCCTGGTGGGCGATCGCCGCCAGACCTTCACCTGGGGCGGGGGTTGCGCCCTCTACGACAAAGGCACGCGCAAGAAGAAATTGCCGGACCTGGCCCCGGACCCCTTTCGCGAGCGCGAGGAATTGGTCAAGCAGCTGGTCGCCGGCTTCGCCGCACAGCCGACGGAGCCAGCCGCCGCCGCTCCCCGGACAATCGCGGTCAGCGACGAGTTCATGCTCAAGGGTCTCTTTCCTTTCTTTGCCAGTTTTCTCCATGATCTCGGTTTCGCTCTGCGCCTGGTCGACGGCTGCGATCACGCCGCGCTCAAACGTGGCATCCAGGAATGCAACGTGCCCTTCTGCGCGCCCATGCAACAATTCCATGGGCTGGTCAGCCGCATGGCCGAAACGGGGGCGGACCACCTCTTCCTCCCGATGATCCGCAGCCTGCCGCACGTCAACGGCGAGCCGTACGCCGTCACCTGCCCGATCGTCCAGGCCTGCCCCGACATTCTGCGCTGGGATCTGGCGGAAGGCACTTCGCCCCGCGTCCTGTCCCCGGTGATCGATGTGGGCGCAGGGAACCTCGAATCGATGGAGTTCCTCGCCGGTTGTCGGGAGCTCGCCCTACAGCTTGGCGACACCGGCCGCGACTGGCGGGGCGCGCATCGTCGGGCCGTCGCGGCCCAGGCGCGCTTTGACCAGGGGTGCGTCGACCTCGGGCGGCGGGCGCTGGATTTCTGCGCCGCGCACGGCATCACGCCCGTCGTCGTGCTCGGCCGGCCATATACCATCTACAACACCGTCCTGAACTCCAACGTGCCCGCCATTCTCCGCGAGCAGGGCGCCATCGGCGTCCCGGTGGACTGCTATCCGGTCGACGCGCACATTGCCTCGTTCAAAGACATGTATTGGAGCCACGGCCAGCGCATCTTGCGCGCTGCGCACCAGATCCGCCGCACGCCCGGCATCTACAGCCTCTACTGCAGCAACTACTCGTGCGGTCCGGACAGCTTCAACCTCCATTTCTACACCTACATCATGGAGGGCAAGCCCTTCGCCATCATCGAGACCGACGGACACGCCGGCGACGCTGGCACCAAGACCCGCGTCGAAGCCTTCCTGCACTGCGTTGCGCAAGATCGAACAACCTGCGAGGCGGGGGCGACATGCGCCTCCCGTGGGTGCGGCCGCCCAGGCGAAGGCTGCCACCCCGTGGAGGCTGGGCGTGGCGCCGAGCTCAGGCCGGCGCTACCTGCGAAAGCCGCGGACTCGCCTCGCGATTTCGCCCGCGTTGCGTCGCGCCCCGCATTGGTCACGGACATCCGCCGCCGTGGCGAGACGCTCCTGATCCCGTGGATGGGTCCAGGCTCGGCCGCCATCGCCGCCTGTTTCCGCGGCGCTGGCGTCCCGGCCGAGAACCTGCCGATGCCCGATGCCGAATCGCTGCGCCTGGGCCGGCGGCACACCTCCGGCAAGGAGTGCCTGCCCATGTGTCTCACGCTCGGCAATCTGCTCAGGCGCCTTGAGCGCGAACCCGGCTCTGAACGCCGTTTTGCGCTACTCATGACGACCACGCACGGCCCCTGCCGCGAGGGCACCTACAACCTGCTCAACCAAATCACCCTCGAGCGTCTGGGCTGGCAGGATCGCGTGCGCATTTGGTCACCCGTGGACACCGGCTATTTCGATGACCTGCCGGGCGGATTCGCCGCTCTGGCTTTCGCCACGCTGATGGCGTCCGACCTGCTGCTGGCGGCGCTGCACGATGTGCGGCCCGCCGAGGTCGAGCCGGGGATCGCGCAGCGGATCTTTGACCGGCACTTCGATCGATTCCTGTCCTGTGTCGAGGCGGCCGCGAGCGGCCACCTTTCGCTGCCGGCGGCCCTCTGGCAGGTGACGACGGGACGGCTGTTCGGATTCAACCGGCTGCTGGCGGAGGCCGCTGCAGACTTCCGCGCGATCCGTACCGCCAAGCCAATGCCCACCGTGCAGGTGGTGGGCGAGGTTTACGTGCGTTGCGAGGCGTTCGCCAACAATTCCCTGATCGACCAGCTCGAGGCGCGCGGCCTGCGCACGCGTCTGGCCCCGCTCAACGAATGGCTCGAGTACGCCGACTTGATGAACCGGCGCGAGGCCAAGGTCCTCCGCTGGGGCGACCGCATTGGCAGCACCGTGCAACAGCGCATCCAGGATCTCACCTATGGAAGCATGGCGCGGGCGCTGGAGTGGCCCGCGCGTCCCACCGTGAAGGAAGCGCTGGAAGTGGTGGAACCCTACTTGCGAACCGACCTGCACGGCGAAGCCGTGCTCACGGTGGGTGGTCCGCTCGAGGAATGGCGCCGCGGTCGGATTGATGCCGTGGTCAGCGTGGGGCCGCTGGAATGCATGCCGAACAAGATCTCCGAGGCGCAGCTCTTCCATGTCGCGGAACGGGAGGGCCTGCTCGCGCTCACCCTGCCCGTGAACGGTGATCCGCTGGATGCCGAGGTGCTCGACAACTTCGCTTTCGAAGCGCATGCGCGGTTCCAGCGCGGCCGCTCGCGATCCCTCGAACCCCATTCGGCCCGTCTCCTCCCGCGGAATCTCACACCACCAACCCCAATCGCCGTACATGAAGCGTGACACCACGAACTTCCCAAACCCGTTCGCCCGCGCTTCCTGCAGATCCGGCTTCTGCTGGATCGTCGCGATGCTGACCGGAGCCAGCGTTCTGCTTTCCGGCTGCACCACCCTGCGCAGCGCGCCGCTGCCTGCTCCCGGACAGCCGGGCCAAGCCTTGACGGTCAGGGTCGGGGACGATGTGCAGGTGCAACTCAAAAGCGGAGAAGAACTTGTTTTTCGGATTACGGCCATCGAGCTTGATGCGCTAATCGGGAAAAAGGCGCATAAGGGAGGTGAGGTGCGGGCGAAATTCCAGGACATGACAAGCCTTCGGGTGAAGCGGGTGGATCCGGTGCGCACCGGCGCCGCCGTGCTCGGCGGGGCCGCTGCCCTCGCGGTGGTCACATTCCTCGTGGTGTTGGTCTCCGGCGGCATCGCATTCATGCCGGCCGGGCCGTAGCAAAGAGAGAAC
>DATIWI010000221.1:0-23572 GCA_035519475.1 Opitutaceae bacterium | reverse complement strand
GCCAGCCACTGCAGGGCGCGCAGGCGCTCGCGGAAAAACACCAGGCCCACGAGCAGGTTGACAAGGGGCATGAGAAAATAGCCCAGGCTGGTGTCGACCACCCGGCCGGCGTTGACGGCCCAGATGTAGATGCCCCAGTTGACCGTGACCGCGGCTCCGGACAGGGCCGCCCAGCCGAGCGTGCGCGCGGTCCATTGGCGCCGAATTTCCACCCAGCTGCGCTGCAGGGTGAGCAGGACGGCCACAAACAGGAGCGACCAGACGACCCGATGGGCCACCATCTCGACCGCGGGCACGTTGGGAATCTCCTTCCAATAGACCGGCAGCAGGCCCCACGCCGTGAAACACGCAAGCGCCGCCATCAGGCCCCCGGCGCGACGGCGGGCGTCGCCGGCGGAACGGACGGAGGCGGGCGCGGGCGGCACCGGCTGGCGGGCATTCGACATCGGGCGAATCACGAACGGATCTTCCGGCGCAGGCAACATCGGAGCGAGCGGCCGAGACGGGCCGCAGACCCGGGTTGCGAAACGGGAGGCACGGTGCAGCATGTCCGCATCCCCCGCGCCGTGAGCATCGCCCCGACGATCGTCTGGTTCCGCCTCGATCTGCGTTTGCAGGACAACCCGGCCTTGAACGCGGCGCGGGCCCGCGGCGGGCCGGTGATCCCGCTCTACATCCTCGACGCCGCCGCCGAAGGCCGCTGGGCGCCGGGGGCAGCGTCGCGCTGGTGGTTGCATCACTCACTGGCCGCGCTCGACGGCGCGCTGCGGTCGCGGGGCTCGCGGCTCATCCTGGCGCGCGGGGCCGCCGGCTCCGTGCTGCGGCGGTTCGCGCGTGCGACGGGGGCGCGGGCCGTCTGCTGGAACGAACGCGGCGAGCCCGCGGCCGCGGCGCGCGACCGGCGGATCCAGCGCGACCTCGCCGCCGCCGGCCTCGAGGTGAAATCCTTCCGCGGTTCCGTCCTTTTCGATCCGTCCACCGTGGCGAACAGGTCCGGGCGGCCCTTCCAGGTCTTCACGCCATTCTGGCGCCGCTGCCGGACGCTGCCCGTGGAGAAACCGCAGCGCTTGCGGCGGGGGAAGTTCGTGGCACCCGCGCGCTGGCCCCGTTCGCTTGCCCTCGGCGCGCTCGGACTGCGGCCGAAGATCGCCTGGGATGCCGGGCTGGCCGCGGCATGGAGCGCCGGCGAGGCCTCGGCCCGCCGCCAGCTTCGTCGTTTCGTTCGGGACAAGCTGGACGCCTACGCCGAACGGCGCGACCAGCCGGCCGGGGACGGTACCGCACGGCTGTCGCCGCACCTGCACTTCGGCGAAATCACGCCGCGGCAGGTGTGGGCCGCCCTGCGCGCGGCGACGCGGGAGGCCGGCGGCGTTCCGGCCGGCCGCGGGGCGTGGGTGTTCTGGAACGAGATCGGCTGGCGGGAATTCGCCTATCACCTGCTTCACCATTTTCCGCAGACGCCCCAAAATCCCCTGCGGCCGGAATTCGCGGCGTTTCCATGGGCGCGGAACCGGGCCGCGCTCCGTGCCTGGCAGCAGGGACGGACGGGGTATCCGATCGTGGATGCCGGAATGCGGCAGCTGTGGCGCACCGGCTGGATGCATAACCGCGTGCGCATGATCTTGGCCTCGTTCCTGGTCAAGGACCTGCGCCTGCCCTGGCAGGCGGGCGCCCGGTGGTTTTGGGACACCCTGGTGGATGCGGATCTCGCCAGCAACACGCTCGGATGGCAGTGGACGGCCGGATGCGGCGCCGATGCCGCGCCGTTTTTCCGCGTCTTCAACCCGGTCCTCCAAGGGAGGAAGTTCGACGGCGACGGCAGCTACGTGCGGCGGTGGGTCCCGGAACTGGCGAAACTGCCGGTCCGGCATATCCACGCGCCGTGGGAGGCGCCGCCGACGGCGCTGGCGGACGCGGGTGTGATCCTGCGGCAGACGTATCCACTTCCCATCGTCGACCATCGCATGGCGCGCCGTCTCGCGCTCGCCGCCTACGACGATATGAAGCGGCCTACGGGTCCGCGATCACGCGCGCGATGGCGAAGCCGTCGTATCCCTTGATCCCGACAGTCTGGATGCCGGTGGCAATCACGCGCGGCTCGGCGGCCATCAGCTCGTGGAGGCGCCGCACTCCCTGGACGGCCGGGTCGTCGCTGGCGGCATCGACGACCGCTCCCTGGCGAACGATGTTGTCGGCAATGATCAGGCTGCCGCGGCGGGAGAGCTTGAGCGCCCACGTGAAATAGGCCGGGTAGCCGGCCTTGTCCGCGTCGATGAAGATCAGATCGAAGGGACCGCGCCCCTCGGCGGCGAGCCGCGGCAACGTCTCGACGGCGTTGCCGAGATGCAGTTCCACCGCGGCCTGCAGGCCGGCGCGCGCCAGGTTGGCTCGCGCGACCTCGGCGTGCTTCGGGTCGGCCTCGAGCGTGATCAGCCGGCCGCCCGGCGGCAGGGCGCGCGCGAGCCAGATGGTGCTGTAGGCGCCGAGCGTCCCGATCTCCAGGATGCTGCGCGCTCCCTGCGCCTGCGCCAGGATTTGCAGCAGTTTTCCCTGGACGGGCGAGACGTTGATGAACGGCAGGCCGGCCGCCGCGCTGGCCGCGAGCGCCGCGTCGAGAGCGGGATCGGGTTTCACCAGCAGCTCGGTGAGGTAGCGGTCGACGGCGGTCCAGTGTTCCTGGGTCATGGGAATTCGTCTCGTGGCGGGTGCGGCGGCGGCGGCGCGGGTTCCGGGTGCGGGCAGCGGAGACCGGCGGGCATCGCGGCAACGTGGCAAAGCCCGCGGGGCGGTTCAAGGGCGGAAAGCGCGGGGCCTGCGAACCGCCATCTCGCGCCTTGGAAACTCCCGGGCGCTCTGTCAAGGTGGGGCCATGAAGCTGGCCGTGGCCGGTGCCTCGGGATTCATCGGAACCGCGCTCGTGCGGCGGCTGCGGGAGGGGGGCCATGCGGTGATGCGGCTGGTGCGCCGGCAGGCCGAGCAGCCCGACGAGATTCCATGGCACCCGGATTCCACCGAGGTGGAGCGCTGGGAGCTGCTGGAGGGTGTCGCCGGGGTGGTGAATCTCGCGGGCTCCAATCTCGCCGCCGGGCGTTGGACGGCGGCGCGCAAGGAGGAGATCGTGCGCAGCCGGGTGGAGAGCACGCGCACCCTGGTGGCGGTCATGGCCCACATGAACCACAAGCCGCGGGTGTTTGTGAGCGTCTCGGCGGTCGGGTTCTACGGCGATCGCGGCGAGGAGGAACTCACCGAGGCGGGCGGCCACGGCGAGGGTTTTCTCGCCGGCGTGTGCCGAGAATGGGAGGAACAGGCGCGCATCGCCGAGTCCATCGGCATCCGCACCGTGATCTTGCGCTGCGGCGTGGTGCTGGGAGCGGGCGGCGGCATGCTCGCCGAGTTGCAGCCACTGTTTCGCCTGGGCCTGGGCGGGCGGCTCGGCGACGGCCGGCAGTGGCTCAGTTGGATCGCGCTGGACGATCTGCTGGACGTGATCGCGCTCAGCCTGGCCGACGAGCGGCTGGCGGGGCCCGTGAACGCGGTGGCGCCGAGCGCGGCGCGCAATGCGGATTTCACCGCGGCGCTGGCCCAGGTGCTGGGCCGGGGCACGTTTGCGCCGGTGCCGGCGTTTGTGCTGCGCGCGCTCCGGCCCGAGATGGCCGAGGAAATGCTGCTGGCGAGCACCCGGGTGCGGCCGCAACGCCTGCTGGACGCGGGATTCCGCTTCGCGCATCCGGATCTGGCCGGGGCGCTGCACGCCGCCTTGGACGGACGATGAGGCGCTGCCGCGTCGGCCAGGGCGCGGGGCGCGGCGGAATCGCAAAATACCCCGGAATGCGCACCCGGACTCCCGGGAAAATCACCCAGAACCGGGCGCCGTCCGCGGCGGGCGCCCGGATGGACTTTCACTCGTGAGGAAAGGCGGAGCGGGCTGGCGTCCGCCGTGCCGGCCGCAGGACTGACGCATCCACCCGGGCAAACCGGGAAAAGGCTGGGGGATACCACCCAGCGCGGTCTGGGGGGTGGAGGAGAGCGATCTGGGGATGGTAAAGGCTTTGTTTAAGGGATCGTCAATTAACGGTTAAGGGAGAGCCCGAATACCGAAAAAACGATGAAACGGCTACGCTGGCGGCATGATGTTCAACCCCACCGCCCGCCGAAGCCTCCTGGTGAGTGCCGCGTTGCTGGCGTCGGCGGTGGCGCCCCGGCTCCAGGCCGCGAATATGAGCTATGAGGCGGCGATTGCGGATGCGCTGACGGTGGCGGCCCAGCGGTCGGATCTGAGCGTGATGCGCGTTGCCGGGCAGTCGATGCTTCCGTACTTCAGCGACGACGCGGTCATCGTGGTGAAGAAGATCGACGCGGCGCGGCTGCGGATCGGCATGATCGCGGTCTACGTGAATCGCTTCGGCGAGAAGGTGGCGCACCGCGTGATCGCGACGGCCAATGGCGGCTGGCAGGTGAAGGGCTACAACAACGACGCGGCCGACAGCACGGTGGTCAACGGCAGCAATCTGCTCGGGATCGTGTACGCCACTTTCCACTCCGCGGGACGGGCTCCGGTGACGGTCGCGGCGGCGAGCGTTCCGGCGGTCGAGACGGTTTACGCCGCGCCGGCCAAGTAGGATCGACGCGCAGGCGAGGGGAGGAGCGAAGCGGGGCCGAGCGCCCCGCGTTTTTGTTTGGCGGAAGGCCGGGTGGGTTTGGGCCACAAAAGGTCACAAAGGGGCGCGGTATTTTCGCGGTGGAAATCGGTCGCCACCGAAAGCGGGTGGAGCCCGCGGTCCCCGGTGGGCTGACGATCGCCGGACCGGTTCGACCCGCCGGCAAAATCGGGGCTTCCCCCGCCGGTCGGCGCCGCTATGGTGGCCGCCTCGATGCAGAGAACCCTCATCATCTTCAAACCCGACTGCATGGATCGGCGGCACGTCGGCAACGTGATCGACCGCTTCGAGCGGGCCGGCTTCACGATCATCGGCTGCAAGCTCGCCCGGCTGGCGCCCGCGCTCCTGCGCGAGCATTATGCCCATGTGGCCAACAAGCCCTTCTATCCGGCGCTCGAGGCCTTCATGAGCTCACGTCCGGTGATGATCATGGCGCTGCAGGGCGAAGACGTGGTCCAGCGCGTGCGCGACCTGCTCGGTCCGACCGACTCCCACAAGGCCCCCCGGGGCACGATCCGGGGCGATTTCGGCAAGGACGCGACGGTCAACGTGGTCCACGCGTCCGACAGCGAGGCGAACGCGCAGCTCGAGCTGGCGCGGTTCTTCCAGCCCGGCGAGCTGTTCGACATCCCGGGCTGAACCACGCCGGCACCGGGAGATCGATAGTAGTCGACCCCGACAACCACTGATTCTCACTGATCGGGCCCGGGATGGCTTCGATTCCGGCACGAAGGCAGGGAACCCGCGATCGATATGCCCTGCGTGCGCGGCGCCGCGGTGGCATCAGCGTCCATCAGTGTGCATCAGCGGTTGATGCGGGCGCACTTTTTCCTTGAGATTCCCGCCGCCGGCCCAAAATTCGCACGCTCTGCCGCTGCCCTCATCGTCTAGAGGTTAGGACAGGAGATTCTCAATCTTCAAACCGGGGTTCGATTCCCCGTGGGGGCGCCAGCCTTCGCTTCTGCTCGGCAGAAGCTTCGGCGCGGCAAGCCAACGGAGGGCCGGGTGGGAGGGTGCGAGTTCCGGCGAGGTGCCGCGCCGAAGCCTTGGCGGAGGCGGGCAGCCTTCGCCTTCGGATACTGAAGGCTACGGCTGGCAGGCCAGCTACCAGCGCTTTCGCTGCGCGAACGCCGTTCGAGGCCACGGCTTGGACATCAAGATCTGCCGCCTGACTCCTTCTGCCGCATTTTGCCCGGTACGGCCTTCTGCAATGATCTGGCTTTCGGGGGCGAAGGGCCTTTGCCTCGCTGGCGTCATGCCGAGCCTATGAACGTCGACGCCTCCTTCCGATTCCTTGGATCCGCCGTGTGCGCAGGCCTGATGGTCGCAGCGGCCGTGGCGGCGGATGCGGTGGCCCCCGCCCGGTCCTCGACCATCCCCCAGCGGCTCCGCTGGATCTCGTCCGGGCCGCTCATCAAGCCGCAGTCGGACGCGACCCACCATCTCGTCTCGATCAAGGATCCCACGGTGGTCCGCTACGATGGGAAATGGCATATTTATGCGACCGTCGCCAACACCGCGGGCCAGTGGAACATGGTCTACCTCAGCTTCGCCGACTGGGCGGAGGCCGGCAGCGCCCGGCAGGTCTACCTCGACGCCGCCAATCCCGGATTGCGCGGCTACCACTGCGCCCCGCAAGTGTTCTACTTCCGGCCGCAGCAGAGATGGTACCTCATTTACCAGTCCCAGCCGCCGAGCTACTCGACGACCGACGACCTGAGCCGGCCCGAGACTTGGAGCCAGCCGGCCTTCTTTTTTGCGAGCGAGCCGCCCGCGGCGCCGAAACTGTGGCTGGATTTCTGGGTGATCTGCGACGCCGAGAACGCCTACCTGTTTTCGTCCGGCGACGATGGCCGGTGGTATCGCTGCCAGACGAAGCTCGCGGATTTCCCCCACGGTTTCAGCGCGCCGACCGTCGTGATGGCGACGCCCAACCGCTTCGACCTGTTCGAGGGGAGCTGCGTCTATCGCCTGAAGGGCACGAGCCGGTACCTGGCGATCATCGAGTGCATCGCGCGCAACGGCGACCGCTACTACAAGTCGTTCCTCGCCGACCGTCTCGACGGCGCCTGGCGGCCGCTTGACGCCACGGAGGAGCGCCCGTTTGCCGGAGGGGCCAACGTGACTTACGCGGCGGGCGTCGCCCCCTGGACGCGCGACATCAGCCACGGCGAGCTGCTGCGCGACGGCTATGACGAGACCCTGAGCCTCGACCCCCCGCACCTCGAGCTGCTCTATCAGGGCCTGGATCGCTCGACGCCGCGGGACATGGAATACAACCAGCTTCCCTACCAGCTCGCGCTGCTGCGCCAGGATACAGGTTCCCCGTAGACGCCGGGCCGGGCGGCGGATCCGTGCGTGCCCCCGGAATCAATCGATGCCTCGATCCCGTCTGAAAGAATCCCCGCCGAGGTCGCGCCGGGCTGGTCTTGCCTCGCGGCCGGGTTCGATCTAATCAGCGCGGGTCATGAAGACCTACCGAGTGTGGAGCAAGGACGGCACCGTGATCGCGGAAGTGAAAGGCTTCGTCCTTGATTGGGTCACCGATGCGGGGCTGGTCGTCATCCGGGACGGCGAGCGAACCGTGCTGGCGGTCTTCACGATCGCCAACATCGCCGGCGCCGCCGAATTGGAGTGAAGGACTGGACCGATCGCCCGAGTCGGGAACCAGCGCAGTCTGGCGCCGTCTAGATTGAACGGTAGTCGCTTTCCGTCCGTTATCATCGCGAGGCGCGCGAAGCGCGGCGCCGGTCGTCCGTAGCCTCGGCGAAGGACGATGACGATCCAGCCAGCCTTCGCGGAAGCCCCGGCTCGCCCCGTCGTTTGTGGGAAGCAGAAAGAATCAGGTCTAGACAATTGCGGTCCCTTTTGCTTGGAAGCACCAATCTCTTCGAGACCACCGCTGTCTAAACCTGACCCCTGCTCGCTCTGCGCGGCTGCGCCCGACTGAATGTAGTAGACGGACGCTTATGTGATGTTGCCGGACATGTTCCCTTGAATTTGGGCGCCGGTCGTCTATCCCTATCCTATGCGCTTCCGTCTACTCGCCCCTCTGCCACTCACGGTCTCTCTTCGATCGATCGACTACATTGTGGAAGCCTCTCACAAGCCGGGATCAAGGGTGTTCAGCCTCTATGCCGTTCCCACTGAAAAGGCAGCCGGGGATTGGCTCATCGGTTCGGCCTTCGATTCAGCCGAGCAGATGGACGCAGCGCTTTTCAGAACCGGCTTTGACGTTGAACCCGCAAGCATCGGCGAGTCGGTGATGCGCTGGCTGGTGGCCACGAAGCGCGCTGAGTTGATTGCGCGGGCTTAGCTCCGCCTCGGCGCGGACGCGAGAACAGGCAACTACCGCCCTGCGCCAGCACCCTCCGCCAGAAACCCCGGCTGCGCCGCCGGCACACCGCCGGCAAGCTCTGCGTCTTGCTCCTCGAGCCTGCGTTTCAGTTCCGCCCGCCCTCGAGGGGGCGAAGGGGGTCATGGGTGGACTCTTGACAGGCTTCGCCGACGGACTGCCCCCGTCTGATCCTCGGATCGGTCTTCTCACGCATTCTGCAATGATCTGGCTTTCGGGGGCGAAGGGCATTTGCCTCGGCGGCGTCTCAATCCGGCAAACACCTGCGCCGTTGCCGCCAAGCGTCGCCACCGACGAGTGAGCCTGCCGCTCCCGCTACTTCGTTGATGCCTTGATCTCGTCCGCGGAGGACTTGCTGCGGTCGACGATGGGAAGCGGGCCCGAGCCCAGATACTCCTCCACCACCGGATCGCCAATCTTGATCACCGGCTTGTACTTGTCGCTCGCCCGGATCCACACGGGGGCGCTGGTCTCGCGGGCAATGTGCGGCGCCGCGATGCTGATCATCGTGGGCAGCGTGTCGGCCATGACCAGCCCGCGCGCCGGACCGGCGATGCGGGTGCGCCACAGGAGCCGGCGCTGCTTGTGCTGGGCCGCCTCGAGATCGTAGCCGAGCAGGAAGGCCATGTAGAGATCATCCGAGGCGGCGTCCCGCAGCTTGTCGGCATTGGACCGCATATAAAACAACTCGGGCACGTACTCGAGCTCGGGCGCCGTCGGATACTTGGAGATCAGTCCTAGCTTCTCCCCGCCGAGGAATCGCAGCATCTGGCCCCGGTTCAACTGGACAGGCATGCTGGGATTCCAGGTGAACTTCTCTACGTAGAGGCTGCCCCAGGCGAACACCACGAACTGCGTGGCCGGGTGATTGGCGTCGGCCGGCAGATAGCCCTGCTTGGCCAGAGCCTTCCCGATCCAGTCGTACATGGTTTCGCTGGCCGGCAGTTTGTCACCGGCGATGAGGCCACCGAGATCACGGTAGCCCAGGCTGACCCCCACATAGAAGACGGGATGCTCCTGCGACGCCGGCGGGAGCCTGGCTCCCTCGGGCGTGAAATCCGTGTTCACGATCACCTGGACGTCGTGGTGGAACAGCCAGCCGAACAGCCCCTCCGCCGAGAGCGACGTGCAGCCGGTGCAGGCGATGAGAAGAGCAATGAAACGCGGAGCGCGCATGATTCGACGCTACGGTCCCGAACCGCGGTCGAGGGGAATCTGGCCGGGCGCAGTCAGGGAGTCAATCAAGCCGGAAGGGGGAGAAGGTTCAGAAGAGACCTGCTGAAGAGACGTTTTCGCGGTTGGTTGGTTACGCGGCGGGCGGGACGTCCCGGCGCGGGGCGGCAAGCGCTCGACGGCGGGGAACCCCGCGCCGGGGCGCGGGCCGGCCTGCCGCCGCGTCCGTTCCCGATCGTGCGCTTTCCTATTGACATTCTAAAGGAGAGCCGTCACCGACGCTTGTTCAGAACATCTGAAGGAAGCCCATGCCCGCTGAAAAATCCGACCTGCTCCAGGGAACCCTCGACATGCTGATCCTGAAGGCGCTCCAGCTCGAGCCGATGCACGGCTTCGGCCTGTCGGTGCGCCTCCGGCAGATGTCGAAGGGGGTGTTCCAGGTTGAGATGGGCTCGATTTATCCCGCGCTCTGCCGGCTGGAGGCGCGCGGCTGGGTGAAGGCGGAGTGGGGTGTTTCGGACAACCACCGGCAGGCGCGCTACTACGCGCTGACTCCGGCCGGCCGGAAGCAATTGCAGGAGGAGACCGCCCAGTGGGCGCTCCTCTCGCAGACGATCAACCTGATGCTCAAGACGACCTAGGACGCGCCCGCGCTGGCCCCGCCCCGCTGCGTCCCACCTCGACTCGCCATGCACCGACTCCGCCAGTTTTTCTTTCGCCTGGGCGCCCTGTTCAGCAAACGCAAGTTCGAGGCCGTCCTTGCGGCGGAGATCCGGCAGCATCTGGAGATGATGGCGGAGGCGAACCGCGCGGAGGGGATGGCGCCGGGCGAGGCACAGGCCGCGGCCCTGCGGCAGTTCGGCGGGGTGGAGCAGATCAAGGAGGCCTACCGCGACGAGCGGACCCTGGTGTGGCTGGAGCAACTGGCCCGGGATTTCCGGATCGCGGTGCGGTCGCTGCTGAAGGCCCCCGGGTTCACCGCCGCGACAGTCGTGATCCTCGCGCTCGGCATCGGCGCCAACGCCGCGCTTTTCAGCTGGATCCGCGTGCTGCGCTTCGACCCCCTGCCGGGCGCGGCCGATCCGGCGCGGCTGGTGGCGGTGGAGAATTTCGCCGATGCCGGCAACGGCGCCGGCGAGGCGCTGACGACCTCGTACCTCGATTTCCGCGACTACCGCGACCACCTCAAGCTCCTGGATCTCGCGGCCATCGGGCGCGGCGCGCTCGCGGTCGGCGACGAGCGCGCCAGCGAGCGCGTGTGGTGCGAGCTGGTTTCGGGCAACTTCTTCGACGTGCTCGGCGTGGTTCCCGCGGCGGGGCGGTTCTTCGGTCCGGAGGAACGCACCGACGCGCAGAACGCCCATCCGGTGGCGGTGATCAGCCGCGCGTTCTGGCAGGCGCGCTACCAGGCGAGTCCGGCGGCGATCGGTTCGACCCTGCGCGTCAATCGCGTGCCTTTCACGATCATCGGCGTGGCGCCCGCGGGTTTTTGCGGCACGCAGCCCGGGCTTGCCTACCAGGTCTGGGTGCCGCTGACGATGTACGGCGAGGTGACGCACACCGGCACGTGGATGCTGGATGATCGCAACACGCGCAATTTCACGATGCTGGCCCGGCTCAAGCCGGGCGTCACAATCGACCAGGCCGGCGGCGAAGCGGCGGCGCTGGCGGGCTTCATGGCGCGGCGCAACGTCGAGGACCGGGGCGTCGGCGCCGCGGTCGTGCCGTTGTGGCGGTGGCACTTCGGGCCGCAGCAAATCATGCTGAAGCCGATGACGATCCTGATGGCCGCGAGCATCGTGCTCTTGCTCATCGTGTGCGCGAACGTGGCGAACCTGCAGCTCGCGCGCGCCACCGCGCGCCAGAAGGAGTTCAGCATCCGCCTCGCGCTGGGCGCCGGGCGGCGGCGGCTCGCGCGCCAGTTGCTGGTCGAGTCGTTCGTCCTGGCCCTGGCAGGGGCCGCGCTCGGCCTGGTGATCGCCGCGTGGCTCGGCGGCACGCTGCCCTGGCTGCTGCCGGCGGTCGCAACGCCGGCCCTCGTGCAACCGCCGCTGGCCGGCGGGGTTTTTGGATTCACCATGCTGTTGGCTGCGGCCGTCGCGGCGGCCGCCGGGCTCGCGCCGGCCCTGCACGCCGCGCGCGCGAACCTCAACGAGGTGCTGAAAGCGGGCGGCCGGAGCGGGGCGGCGGGCGCGCCCTCGCACCGCCTGCGCGGCGTGTTCGTCGTCGCAGAGGTGGCGCTGGCGGTCGTCGCGCTGGTGGGCGCGGCCATGTTTCTCAAGAGCTTCCAGGAATCGCGCGCGCTGGCGCCGGGCTTCGCGCCCGAAGGGCAGGTGCTGGCGCAGTTCAACCTGTCCACTGCGGGCTACACGCGGCAGCAGGCGGACTCCTTCTGCCAGCGCATGACCGAGATGCTGGGGCAGCAGCCGGGCGTGACCGGAGCGAGCTATGCGGATTCGCCGCCGCTCGGGTTCCACGGCGGCAATTGGGAGGACCTGCAGGTCGAGGGCTACCAGCCGGCGCCGGGCGAGAACATGAAAACCTACCGGAACTTGATCGGGCCGGGCTACTTCGAGGTCATGAAGATTCCGCGGGTCGAGGGCCGCGACTTTGATCTGCGGGACGGCGCGGGGGCGCCCGATGTGATGATCGTCAGCGAGGAGTTCGTGCGCCGGTTCATCCCGCAGGGCGGCGTCATCGGGCGCAAGGTGCACGGCTGGGGCCGGTGGTTCACCATCGTGGGCGTAGTCAAGGACATCAAGATCCACCACGTCGCCGAGGGCGCGCTGCCCTTCTTCTACATTCCCATGCGCCAGGAGTATCGTCCGGAGTACGGGCTGACCTTCCACGTGCGCACCAGCGGCCCGGCGGCGGAGACGATTGCCGCGGTCCGGCGGGCGGCGGCGGCGATCGATCCGGCGCTCACCCTCTTCGACGCCCAGCCGATGACCGAGTACATCGCGGGATCGCTCTTCGGCCAGAAGCTCGCCGCGAGCATGCTGAGTCTGCTCGCGTCGGTGGGGCTCGCCCTGGCCGCAATGGGGCTCTACAGCGTCATGGCGTATTCGGTGGCGCAGCGCACGGCCGAGATCGGCATCCGGATGGCGCTGGGCGCCAAGCCCGCCGACGTGCTGACGCTGGTGCTGCGGCAGGGCCTGGGTCTCGCCGTGGCCGGCGTGATCATCGGATCGGTCATCGCCGGCCTGCTGGCACGGATCGCCGCGGCTCTGTTCACGACGCTCCATCCCGCCGACCCCGTGGTCTACGTGGGCACGGCGCTCGTTACCGTAGTAGTCGCGGTTCTGTCGGTGGCGGTCCCGGCCTGGCGGGCGCTGCGGGTGAACCCGCTGGTGGCGCTGCGCAACGAGTAGCCGGCCGCGCTGCCTTGCGGGCTCCTGCCTCTCGGTCCGGCCTTCTGCCCCCTAACCTCGAACCTCTGGCCTCCGACCTCCGACGTCCGGCCTCCCGCCTTCGCCCAAGCGCTACGGCGCGGCAAGCTGGCCTCTGGCCTCGGATCTCTGTTCTTCTTCCTCCGTTCTCTGACATGTCACGTAATAAGTGACATGTTTCCGATCGACCGCCGGGAAATCGAAAGAACAGGACGTCACATATTACGTGACATCCCTGCGATTGACCGTGCGGCCCGCGGGACGGGTTCGCGGCGCGCGATTTGGCGCCGACCGGGAGCGAATTCGATCTAGGTTAAAGCGCAGAGCGTTGTAGCCGGCCTCGTTGAGGCCGGTGATCGAAGAGGCACCAGGGTCGGCGACCCCGGCTACACGATGCGTCCGATTGTTCGAAGATGCTCCCAGTGGACTCTGGCTGAGGGCGCATGAGCCTCGCGCTCATTCGAGCTGGAAGCCGAGGTCTTCGGTCATCCACGTGCTCACGCTGCGCCCGTTGCGGCGGCCGGGACGGAACTTCCACTTGCTGACCGCCTGCAGGGCCGCGACCTGGAACTCGAAATTGGTTGCGCTGACCACCTCGGGATCGCGCACGTTGCCATCGGGGTCCACGATGAAGCGGATGTTGACCTCCCCGCTGATTCCCCGGCGGCGCATGTCCGCGGGAAAGACCGGCGGGTTCTGGATGCGGACCACGGGCTTCTGGTCGAGTTGGGAAAGGTCAAAGACCTGCGCCCGATGGCCCGCGAAGCTGCCGGAGCCCGGTGGAGGAATCGTCACGAGGTCTTTCGGCTGGTCGATGCCCGGGGGTGGCGGCGGGGCGATTTCCTGCACAAAAGTCGCGTCGGGCGCGATGGTCGGAATGTCGACCAACGAGGGAGGCGCGTAGGCCGCCGGCTGGGCCTCATCCTCGGCAGGAAGGTCTTCGACTTTCTCGACCTCGGGCGGCTCGGCCGCGAGCGCTGGCATCTCGATCTCGACCGCATCGTCGAGCACGGCGCTCCGGTGTTTAGGCGCCGTCGGGTGCCCGTTGAAGCCGAGAAGCAGGCCGGCCATGAATGCGGCTGAGATCAAGCCGCTCATGACAGTTTCTATCCGCACGAACCGACGTCTCTTGATATGTAAGTTATTGATCATATGCATTTCCCTTCGGCCGCGGGCAGATCGCCAAAGATCGCGCCGTGGCCGGCTGCATTAAGCAACCCTTATGCCAATGATCGGGAGCGCCTAACCTCCATCAGGCTCGCGATTTCGCCAACGAATACGCGATCGGCAGCTGAGCCCTATCGCCCCGGGGGCGCGCCCAACTGTCCCAAGGTGGATTGCCGGGGACGCCACGCGGCTAGGGGAGAACCCGGGCAGACCAAGACGTCGAAGCGTGACTCTTGATCGAGCGGGCCGCCGCGCGCCGCCAAGGCGGTTGCCCGCCTGCCCGGCCGAGCGGATCTGGCCGAGAGCTGTGCCCGGCGTGGTCGCCCGGGCTTCGGGCTGCTGGTGGCTCTTGGCGGCCAAGGCGCTGACATCGCGGCGTGAAGCCGCTCCTACATTCAAACTATGCTCCGTGTCCTCTTGGCTCGGCTCTATGTACTCTGTGGCCAGCCATGATTTTCGCCTGCAGGCAGGCTCCCACGGCCAGACTCCAAGCTGTTCCGTTCAGGAGCCAGGGCCCGCGTTGGCTTGCCCTTTGTCGCCGGCAGGTTTGGCCGGCTGGTCGGCCTGCAGGTAACGGTCGAGGAAGCCGCCAATTTCGTTCAGGCGGCGCACCTTGTCGACGAACGACCATTCATCGTAGGTGTGGCCCGTCGCCGGAAAGTAGAGCGATTCCACGTGGGGGTTGGTCTTCCGCAGGGCCTTGACCATCATCTTCGCCTCGTCCGCATCGACGATGTAGTCGTTTTCGCCGTGGATGATGTAGATGGGCTGCTTGATCTCCGCCGCCCGCAGATAAGGATCGATGAGCGGTTCGTCGTTCTTGAAGTCCTGGCGGTCCAGCAGGGATCGCCAAAAGACGTAGCTGACCTTCCGCCAGGATTTCCAACGGTCCTTCTTCAGGAAATTGCGCCAGTGGGAGATGGCGGAGATGGCCACGCCCGCCCGGTAGAGCTCGGGATACCGGATCAGGCTCATGTACGTGGCCCAGCCGCCGAAGCTGGCGCCGATAACCCCGACCCGGGCGGGATCGACCTTGCCGTCCTTGATCAATTGCCGGACGCCGTCGGCGATGTCGTCGATGACCACGGTGTCCAACCGGGCGCGGAGCCCGGCGCTCTGGTATTTCGCGCCGTAGCCGGAGGAGCCGCGGTAGTTGACTTGAAGCACAACATAGCCCCGCGTGGCCAGGAATTGCCGCTCGGCATCGAAGCCCCACTCGTCGCGCGCCATCGGTCCGCCGTGGATGTCGACCACCAACGGCGGCAGGCCGGCGGCCGGCGGCTCCGGGGGAGTCGTCACGTAGGCGTGGATCACCGCACCGTCCCGGGCGGCGAAATCGATGGGCACGGTCGTCGCGAGCTTCTTCCCCTTCAGCCGGTCGCCGAGCACCAGCAGCGGCATCAGGACTGACTCCAGCGGCCGATAGGAGTAGAAGGTGCCCGGGTCCTGGTCGCTGGAGGAGAAATAGATGAACGCGCTCCCATCCTCCGACCAGTCGATCGGCACGTTGACGTGATCGGGGAATGTCTTGTCGATCGAACGTTGCACCGCGCTGAAACCTGGATCCAACCAGGTCACCGCGGGCTTCGAAGCCTCGTAGATGACGCCGATGAGCTCCGGCGAGGCTTTCCGGAACAACAGCCGCGTCAGGCCAAAATCGTTGTCGGTGAGATCGTATCGCGGAATGGAGGCGATCGTCTGCTTGACGACGCCCTCGGACATGCTGAAGGCGGCGAGTTGGAAGACATCGCTGTTGAGGCGGGACGAAATGTAGAGGATGTCACCGTCCGGCCCGAGCCCGTGAATATCGGCGACACGATCCAGCACGTCCTTGGCGGCCACATCGAACGTCAAGCCCGGCGTCTTCACGCACGAATCGAGATCCTTCCACCGCGAGGTGGGCGTCGGCTTGAACTCATAGTGCGCCTTGGTCCCCTCCTGGCGGTAGAGCAGCCGCTGGTTGCCATTGCGGTCGAACATAGTCAGGCCGTCGCCCGAGTCCTCCGATCCGACTTCCTTGCGCGTCCGGACGTTGAACTTGGTAACCCAGCTGCCAACTCCATACTTGAAATCCCGCACGACCAGAATCTCCGGCTGGCTCGTCAGGGACATGACGACGGTGTCGACCCGATCCCGGATCGTCTCGAATTTGCCGGTGTTTACATCCAGCAGCATGAGCTCCCGATGCCGGAAATCCGGCCAGTAGTAATCGAAGTCGAAGGCGAAGTCCCGATTGGAGATGTACACGACTTCGTGGTCGGAGACCCAGGTGAGCCCCGTGATGAGGTCCTCGTAGCTGCCCACGCGGACGTCGCACAGGAGCTTCTTCGCCTCGAGGTCGTACCCGATCAGCGAATAGTGCGTATCCCGGTCCCGGAGCGTCGCCAACCGGCGGCCGTCGCGGGAGAGGACGTGGGGGAAGATCGATTCGGTTTTCAGCAACTCCAGCGCCGACGGCGCGGACGAGCCGCGGAGCAGGGAGGCATAGTACGCCTTGAGGTCATAGGGCTTCTGAGCCTGCGAGGACGGGATTTCCGCGCCCTCGGAGAAGACGTGCAGGAAGCCCACCGAATCCACGCGATCCCGAAACGCGATCTGCACATGCTTCGCCACCCCCTTGCGCAACCGGCCCACCTGGGCGAACCAGGTGCCGACAGATCCCTTGGCCGCGAACGTCAGGAGCGCGAAGCACTGCCGGAGGTCGCGGTCGGCAGACAAGTCGGCTTCGTAGCGGAAATTGACGCTGTCCGTTTTCGCACGTTCGCGGGCGGTCGCATTCTTGAGCGGGTCGAGGTCAACCTTGATGTTTTGGATTTCGACGAAGCCGGCGCCGAATGCCGGGGCTGGTTGGATCGTGTAGTCCCCGTAGCCCGTTTCCTTCTTGTGGCCGTCCTTGAGGACATAGAGGTAGACGTCGTCGCAATCGACGACCGGCAGCATCTCTCCCTTGTATTTCGCCACCGGACGCATCTGCGCCAGGCCTCCCGCCTCCGTGGCGAAGAGCAGGGCGGACCAAAGGAGGGAGCGAACCAGCCAGCCAGCTTTCATCGTTCGCGCGAGCGTTCTTCCTTAGGGGTCTTCGATTAGCCGTCCCGCCACCCGGGGCCGAGGCTAGGGGATGCGCGCCGGCGACCGGGAGCGCGGCGGGACGCCGTCGACATGGCAGTCCGCGCATTTCACGAAGTGAATGTTGTGGCGGCTCGCGGACGATTTGAAGGTCGTGTCCATCGTCGCCACATCGAGGCCGCAGTTGGACAGGCGCGGATGGCATTGGGCGCAGGAAGCGCGGGCATCGAGGTCGTGCCCGGCATGGCAGGCCTGGCAGCTCAGGCCCTCGTGCACGCCGGTGCAGGTGCGATCGTCCCCGGAGCCGGCCTGGAAGGTGTGGTCGGGCGCGTGGCATTGGTAACAGACCGCCTGGCGCACGTCGGGCGACACGATCACCGGGCGGGTGCCGTCGCGCATCGCGGGCAGCGGCAGCAGTTCCGCGCGCAGGTGCAACTGCTCGCGCCGGTCGTAGAACGCCGCGAACGACGGCCGGGGCTCGGGCGGATTCGCGGGATTGGCCTTGGGCAGCAGCCCCAGCGGTGTGCCGGGCCGGTGCACCTGGTGGCAGGCCACGCAGGGCATGGTCGCCTCGTTCGGCCGAACCGAGGCGGTCGCCAAATGCCAGGGTCCCTGGCGGTCGAGCGGCTGGACCAACTCGCGAACGCTGTGTTCGAAGAACATGCCGTGGCACAGGAGGCACTGGTCGGTGAGGGGCCGTTTGGCGTTGTGGTCGGCGCTGAGAAAGATCCGTTCGTACGTCGCATGGTGCGGACCGGCGGCCCAGGCCGCGAATTCCTGCTGGTGACAGCGGCCGCAACGCTCGCTCATGCCGCGGCTGATGTCGCGCTGCTGAATCAGCAGTCGCTCGGGGGTGCGTCCCCGCAGGTGCAGCCAGAGCTGGCGAACGTTGTTCAGATGGAAAGCGAGATCGGTCGAGAAGATACTGCCGTGGCATTCCTTGCACTGGATGGAGCGGTGCGTGGAGGCCAGCCAACTGTGGTAGGCGGACTCGAGCTCGTGGCAGCGGATGCAGGCCTTGCCGCCGGCCGCGGCATAGTAGACGCTTCCCGCCGGCACCGCCAGGAGCAGCAGGGCGACCGGCGCCGCGAGCGCCAGCCAAAGGATCCGACGTTTTCGTCCGGCGGGAATCATGATGGACTAGGGCGCGTCTTCGAAATGCATTGTCATCGCGAGGCCCGCGAGGCGGGCCGTGGCGATCCAGTTGCGACTCGGTCGGGATCCAGCCAGCCTCCGCCAGGGCTTCGGCTCGGCCGGTCTGGGTGCGCAGTCGCGCGGCAGTCGGCGCGAGTGAAGCCGGGCTGGATTGCTTCGTCGCCCCGTCGCCGCGGCGGGGCTCCTCGCAATGACAATCCAAGAATCAGCCATGGGTGCGATGTGACGTCATCGGAGATCAACGCAGGCCGCCGCCGCGCCAGGCGCGCTTGATGTAATCCGAGACGTAATAGGCGATCGCCATGATGGTGAGCACCGGGTTGAAACCGCCATTGGTGACGTGGACGCTCGCGTCGGCCACGAAGACGTTGTCCACGTCGTGAAGCTTGCAGTGCTTGTCGACCACGGAGGTCTTCGGATCGTTGCCCATGCGGCAGGTGCCGGCCTGGTGCTGGCCGCCGCTCAGCCATTGCTGGGTCTTCTGGCGCCGCACGGTCTGGATGGCGCCCGCCTCCTTGAGCCAAAGCTCGGCCTTGTCGGAGGCGAAGCGGCAGAGCTCGATGTTGTAGGGGTGGTCGAGGCCGGAGAGGCGCGCCACCGGGATGCCCCAGAAGTCGCGGACGCGGGGATCGGCCTGCACGCGCGAGTCGAACACCGGCATCTCCTGCGAGGGACCCATGATGACGATGCTGCGGCGGAACCAGGCTCGCATGAAATCCTTGTGCGCCTTGCCCCAACGGGGCACGTCGGACGGGTTGTGGCCGGCGAACTGGTAGGGCAGGCGCTGGAATTCGTTCGCCAGCATCATGCCGCCGATCAGGCCGGGATTGCCGTGGTTGAAATCGCAGATCGCGATCTCCGCACCGGGCCCGAGATCGTCGTAGACCTCGTGCTCGAACCGGCCGAGCGCGCCGCTGTAGGCGTGGCCCTGGAGGTTGCGGCCGACCCAATCGAAGCGGTTGCCGAGGCCCTGGGGGAAGAGATTGCTTTTGGAATTGAGCAGCAGGCGGGCGGACTCGATGGCGCCGCCAGAGACGACCACGAGGTCGGCGGTCTGCGTCTCCCGGCGGTTGCGGTCATCAACATATTCGACCGCCCGCGCCCGGCCCCGGGCGTCGAGCAGGATGGCAGCGGCGATGCTGCGCGTGCGCAGCTCGCAATTGCCCGTGGCGAGCGCGGTCGGGATGACCGTGTTCTGCGTGCCGCACTTGGCGTTGCACTCGCAGGCGAACCCGCAGCACCAGCGGCAGCGCATGCACCCGGCGCGCCCGTTGTACGGGACCGTGTTGCGCAGCATCGGGATATAGAACGGATGCCAGCCGAGGCGCAGCGCGGCGGGCTTCAGGAGCTGCGTCTCCCGCGAATCGGGCAGCGGCGGCATGGGGAGCGGGCGGCGGCGCGGGGCCTTGAAAGGATCGCCGCTTTGGTCGCCGGCGACGCCGATTTCCCACTCCGCCTTTTCGTAGAACGGCTCCAGGTCGTCGTAGGCGATCGGCCAGTCCTCCAGCGTGCTGCCGGGCGGGGCGCCGTAGAGGGACTTCATGCGGAAATCCTGGGCCATGTAGCGCCAGGCCATCGCGCCGTAGCTCAGCGTGCCGCCGCCGACGCAGGCCGCATTGTTGTTGTAAGGGCCGTCGGCCGGCCAGACGACCTGCTCCTGCCCGTGAGGGTCGACAAAGACGCGCGGCTCCTTCTCCTCGTCGGGGCCGTAGGGGACGCCGAGGGCGGTGGTCCGCTGGTTCCGCAGGTCGTCCTTGCGCTCCTCGTCGGGCGTCACCCAGCGGCCGCGTTCGAGGAGCACGACCGACAGGCCGGCCTCGGCCAGTTCCTTCGCCACGATGCCGCCGCCGGCGCCCGAACCGATCACGACGGCGTTGACGTGTTTGAGGCTCATGGGCGGGGCGAGGAGCGGGCCGGTGCGAATCGCTATTTCCAGTCGGCGGTGAGCGGCCGGCGGCTGCGGACGATCGGCGTGGGCAGGCCCAGCATGTGCCAGCTCACCTCGTCCCGGTTTCCGCCGTGCCGCGGGCCACCGTAGAAGCCCTGGAGCGTGTGATCCACGAGGCGGTTGAAAAAATCGGCGGCGGAGACCCTGCTCCAAGTCGCGCCGGGGGCCTGATTCTGCTCGAGGCGGTGGAGCAGCTCATCCTGCTGGGCGACGGTCAGGTCGGTGAACGGTCGCTGGAAAAGGGCCTGCGCGGATTCGTTCACGCCCTGCAGGCCGCGCCGGTAGAGCGATTGGAAGCGGCGATGGTAGCCGACCAACTTGCGGTCGATGAATTCAACCACGCCCGCCCAGGCCGCGCCCGGGTCGCCGTCGGCCGGGATGATGCGATCGCAGAGGGCGTTTACCGTCGCCGCCTCGGCGGCGGTGAAGAAGCGATGGGATGACTCGAGGAAAGACGGCCACGGGACCAGCGGAGCGGCCAGCAGCGTGGCCGAGGACGCTTGCAAAAAGGCCCGGCGGGAGAGGAGACGGGCTGCAGGCACGCCTTCCATGTGGGTTGGGCTCGGGGGGTGAAGCAGGCGCCGTCGCGGATATGCGGGGCGCGCCAAGCTGATCGGATCGAATTCGATGCGGCGCTGCAATCATTCGCCGAGGCGGGGAGTCCGAAAGAAGAGAGATCGATGGCGGGTCTAAACAATTGTGATCGGCGACGGGAGGCCGGGGGGCGGGCGCAGGCGTCCCGGCCACGAGGGAACACAAAGTCAGGTCCAGGATGAGCAACGTTCGTGCGCGAGCTCGGAACCCTGCCATCAGCGCTGTTGTGGTGAGCGACCGTCCGGAGTTCTCTTGTGGCGACGACAGACGCCCAGGGCCGGCGTTTGGAGCCGGACGGCGCAAATTCCGCTCCCGGTGGCGTGGAGCCTGGGCGGAGACGACGCGGCCGCCTACGCCTGGGCTTCGGCGGGCCTTGTGGCGACAGCCGCGTCGTAGCTCGAAGAGCGCAGACGGGAGGTCGTCCCTCCACTGCGCCCCCAATGGCGTAGGGTCCTTTGGAGGTGGAGTTTCGCGCACAGCGGCGCGGCGGGCACTTTGAGGTTTGCGCTCGGCGTGGTGGATGAAAGCATCCGCGCAGACGTGATGAAGTTGGTCCCTGTGAGCGTGCGGAACCTTGCGGCCGGGGCGTTGATTGTCGGCGCGACCCTCGTGAGCTACTGGGCAAGCTTCTGGGGCGACTTCATCTGGAACGACAGCGACTACGTGACCGCGCCGGCTTTGCGCTCTCTCAGCGGCCTGGTCCGCATCTGGACCGAGCTGGGGGCGACCGAGCAATATTATCCGCTCCTCCACACCGCATTTTGGGTGCAGCACCGTCTCTTTGGCGACCACCCGCTCGGCTATCATCTCGCCACGGTGTTGTTGCACGCCGGCGCGGCGGTGCTGTTCGCGTTGGTCCTGCGCCGGCTGTTCGAAGGCGAACCCGGCCCGGCGGCCCGGCGCGAGACGCCCGGCTCCGCGCCGGCGGCTGGTGGCGGTGAGCGGGCGCGGCACCCGGGAACGGAATGGCTGGCCGCGCTGCTGTTTGCGCTGCATCCGGTGCATGTCGAATCGGTGGCGTGGATCACCGAGCAGAAGAACACGCTCTCGCTGGTGTTCTATCTGGCCGCGGCCCTGCTCTATCTGCGTTATGACGAGACGCGGCGAACGCGCACCTATGGCGCGGCGCTCGCGCTGTTCGCGGCTTCGTTGCTCTGCAAGACCGTCACGGCGACCCTGCCCGCGGCGTTGCTGGTGGTGCTTTGGTGGAAGCGCGAGCGGCTCGCGTGGCGGCGCGACATCCGGCCGCTGGTGCCTTGGCTGGTGCTGGGGGCGGCCGCCGGGTTTTTCAGCAGTTGGGTCGAGTGGTCCTACGGCCACGCGCACGGCGGGGATTTCCAGATCTCGCTCGTCGGGCGAGTGCTTGTCGCCGGCCGCGCCGTCTGGTTTTACGCGGCGAACCTCGTCTGGCCATTCGGCCTGAACTTCATCTACCCGCGCTGGACGATCGACGCCGCGGCTTGGTGGCAATGGCTCTTCCCGCTTGGCGTGCTTGCGGCGGGTGCGGGGCTCTGGGCACTGCGACGGCGCGCCCGCGGACCGCTGGTCCGCGCCGCGGCGGCAGGATTGGCCGCTTACTGGTTCTTCGTGGGTTCGCTCTTTCCGGTGCTTGGTTTTGTCAATCTCTACGGGGCGCGCTTTTCGTGGGTGTGGGACCACTGGCAATACCTCGCCGATCTGGGTCCGCTCGCGCTGGCCGCGGCCGGCCTGGCCGCGGCGTGGGGCCGCCTGGCGGCGCGCTTCCGATGGGCGGGCTGGCTGGGTCGGGGGATGGTGGCGGCGCTCGCCGTGCTACTCGGCGCGCTGACATGGAGCCACGGCCGCATGTTTCACGATGATGTGACGCTCTACCGCGCCACCCTCGCGCGCAATCCCGGCGCCTGGATGGCACACTACAACCTGGGCGTCATCTGGTCGAAGACCCCGGGCCGGTCGAATGACGCGGTGGCCCGGTTCGAGGAGGCGCTGCGCCTGAAGCCGGATCTGGCCGAGGCGCACACCGATCTGGGAGATATCCGGCTGAAGACTCCGGGGCAGTTGAACGGCGCGATCGCCGAGTATCTGGCGGCGCTGCGCCTGAAGCCGGAATCCGCCAGGGCACATTACAACCTGGGGGTCGCCTGGTCCCATGTGCCCGGGCGGTTGGACGACGCCATCGCCGAGTACGAAGCCGCGTTGCGCCTGAAGCCGGATTTTGCCGAGGCGCACGACAACCTGGGCGTCGCCCTCGCGCACGTGCCCGGCCGGCTGGATGACGCGATCGCCCAGTTCGAGACGGCCCTGCGCCTGCAGCCGGAGTTCGCCGGGGCACACAACAACCTGGGACTCGCCTTGTCACAAACGCCCAGCCGGTTGCAGGAGGCGATAGCCCATTATCAAGAGGCGCTGCGCCTGAAGCCGGATTTTGCTCCGGCGTGGCACAATCTGGGGGTGGGCCGCTATCAGCTCGGCGACCTGGCGGGGGCGGCCGCCGCCTTTCGCGAGGAACTCCGCCTGTCGCCCAACGACCCGGCGGCGCGGCAGGCGCTCGACGTCGTACAGCGGCGAATCGAGGGACACTGACAGTGCCCAGGCCTGGGAGGCGGGCGGGGACCGATCCGGGTCATGGAAGGGATTGTGATTGGCGAGGAGGCTGCTTGTTCTACAGTCGGAACTGAGCACGCCATGGCACGCATCCTATTCATCGAGGACGAGGAACAGATCCGCAAGACGAGCGCCGCGCTGTTGGAGGCCGCCGGTCACGAGGTGATCACCGCCGCCGATGGCCAGGAGGGGGTGGAGCTGTTCGCGCGGCAGGCGTTTGATCTGGTGATCACGGATGTGCTGATGCCGCGGATGGGCGGAGCCGAGATGATTGCGGCGGTGCGTCGAATCCGGCCGGAAATCAAAGTCCTCGCCACCTACGGCGGCGGGTATGTTTCCGGGGTGAATCCAGTGGCGACGGCGCAGCGGCTGGATGCGGACCAACTGCTCGCCAAGCCGTATTCGTTTGACGATCTCCGGGCGGCGGTGGCCGTGGTGATGAGCGGAGCCAAGGCCCCGCCCGATCCGGCGGGAACCACCCCGG
>DATIWI010000220.1:0-19456 GCA_035519475.1 Opitutaceae bacterium | reverse complement strand
GGCCGTGAGCATCATGGGCCGGAAGCGGACGGCCCCCGACTCGATGCAGGCCTCGCGCAGCGACCGGCCATGGCTGAGGCGCAGCTCGATGAAATCGACCAGAATGATTGAGTTGCGGACGACAATGCCCGCGCCGGCCATGAAGCCGATCATCGACGTCGCGGTGAAGAATGCGCCCAGCGCCCAGTGCGCTGGCAGGACGCCGATCAGCGAGAACGGAATCACGGTCATGACGATGACCGGCGTGGAGTAATTCTTGAACCAGCCGACCATGAGCATGTAGATGAGGATGAGCACCGCGGCAAAGGCCAAGCCCAAGTCGCGGAAGACCTCGATCGTCACCTGCCACTCGCCATCCCACTTCATCGCGGGTTCGAGCGTGCTGAAGGGCATGGCGGCGTTGTAGATCGCGACGCGGTGCTGCGTGCCGCCGAACTCGCGGCCGTCGAGCCGTGCCAGGTCCCGGTTCATCTTCAGGATGGCGTAGACGGGGCTCTCGATCACGCCGGCCACGTCGCCGGTCACATAGACCACGTTCTGCAGGTTCTTGTGATAGAGGTTCCGCTCGCCGTGGGTCGTCTCGACGGTGACCAACTCGCGCAGCGGCACGAGCGGCGCCTGCGGGTTCATTTCCGAGCGCACCGGCAGCGCCAGCAGATCGTCGGGCCGGGCGCGCAGCGCGCGCGGCAATTCGAGAACCACGTCGACGTCCTCGCGTTCGCGGGGAGCGTGGAGCAGTGTCGCCGGGAAACCCTGCACCGCCATCTGCACCGTGCGGGCGACCGCGGCTTCGGTGAGGCCGTGCAGCGCCGCCTTGGCCTTGTCCACGCGGAAGATGGTCTTCGGCTGTTCGCGCTCGACGTACCAGTCGACGTCGACCACGCCCGGCGTGGCGCGGAAAATGGCGCGCACCCTGGCAGCGAGGGCGAGCCGCGCCTCCGCACTCGGCCCATAGATCTCCGCCACCAGCGTCTGCAGCACGGGCGGCCCTGGCGGTACCTCGGCCACCGCAACGGCCGCGTCGTATTTCGCCGCGATGGCCGCGAGCCGCGGCCGCACGCGCCGGGCAATGTCGTGGCTCTGCGCGCTCCGCTCGTGTTTGGGCAGCAGGTTCACCTGCAGATCGGCGACATCGGCGCCCCGGCGCATGAAATAATGACGCACCAAGCCGTTGAAATTGAAGGGCGCCGCCGTGCCGGCATAGACCTCGTAATCGCGGACCTCCGGCTCGCCGCGCACGGCGGCGGCCATCTCGCGGATGACCGCGGTCGTCTGCTCCAGCGTGCTGCCCTTGGGCATGTTGAGGATGACCTGGAACTCGGATTTGTTGTCGAACGGCAGCATCTTGACCTTCACCGCGCCGATGCCGACCAGGCCCAGCGAACCGGCGGTGAGACCGGCGACCACCGCGAGAAACGCCCAGCGGCGTCCGCGGTGCTGGAGCAGGGGCCGCATCACGCGGCTGTAGAGGCGCGTGAAGGCGGTGTCGGGCATCGCCTCCTCCTCCGTCTCGTCCTCCCGGGCCGCGGTGGTGTCGACGAATTCGGCCGCATGGTCCGAGGGCCGGGCGTGGCCGCGCAACACCTTGAGGGCGGCCCACGGTGTCACGGCAAAGGCCACCATCAGCGAAAACAGCATCGCCGCACTCGAACCGATCGGAATCGGCCGCATGTACGGACCCATCAGGCCGCTCACGAAGGCCATCGGCAGCACGGCGGCGATCACCGCCCACGTGGCGAGAATCGTCGGGTTGCCCACCTCGTCCACCGCCTCCACGGCGATCTGGATGAGCCGCTTGCGCCGGCAGCTGGGCAGGCCCATGTGCCGGACGATATTCTCCACCACCACGATCGCGTCGTCGACCAGGATGCCGATGGAGAAGATCAACGCAAAGAGCGTGATCCGGTTGAGGGTGTAGCCATAGAGATAGAACACGAGCAGGGTGAGGCCGAGCGTCACCGGGATCGCCAGCATCACGACCAGCGACTCGCGCCAGCCCAGAAACAGCAGGATGAGGATCGCGACGCCGAACACCGCGAGCGCCATGTGGAAGAGCAACTCGTTCGATTTCTCGCTGGCGGTGGCGCCGTAGTCCCGGGTCACGGCCACCCCCACGTCCGCCGGGATCAACGTGCCCTTGAGCGCATCGACCTTGCGCATCACGGCGGCCACCACCTCCACGGCGTTGGCCCCGGGCCGCTTGGCGATGCTGAGGGTCACAGCGGCCTCCTCGGCGGCTGGAGACGCGCTCCCCCGGTCGCGTTCCGGCGACGAGGGCGTCGCCGCGCCCGCAGGCCCGCCGGTCCCGTACAGCACGTAGGTCGCCGGTTCCTCCGGGCCGTCGGCGATCGTGGCGACATCGCGCAGGTAGACCGGCCGGCCGGCCGCCACGCCGACCACGACGTCGCCGACGTCGCGCGCGTCGCGGAAGAAGGTGCCGGTCTGCAGCAGCATCTCCTGATTGGCGAAACTCTGGGTGCCGGTAAGGGCCTGGGCGTTGGCCTGCTGGAGCAGGGGCACGAGCGCGGCGGTGCTGAGACTGCGCGAGGCCAGGCGGAGCGGGTCCAGCTCGACCCGCACCTGGCGGCGGTTCCCGCCGATGAGGACGGTCTCGGCCACTTGCGGAATGGTCTTCACCGCGTCGTCCACCTGGGCGGCGAGCCGCCGCAGGAGGTAGTGGTCGTAGCGCGTGCTGTGAAAGGTCAGTGCCAGGATGGGCACATCGTCGATCGTGCGCGGCTTGACCAGCGGGGGCGTGACGCCCAGCGGAATGCGGTCGAAATTCGTCTGCAGCTTCTGGTTGAGCTTGACCAGGCTCTTCTCCAGGTCCTCCCCCACCCGGAAGCGCACGATGGTCATGTCGCCACCCGGGCTGGCCGTGGAGTAGATGTATTCCACGCCGGGAATCTCCCAGAGCAGTTTCTCCATGGGGCGCGTGACCCGGCTTTCGACCTCGGCGGCGCTGGCGCCGGGCATGGCGACCATGACATCGATCATCGGCACCTTGATCTGCGGCTCCTCCTCGCGCGGCAGCATGAGCACGGCAAACAGCCCGAGCAGCAACGAGGCCGCCACGACGATGGGCGTGAGCTTCGAATCGATGAACAGCGACGCCATCCGGCCGGCAAAGCCGTACTGCCGGGGATCGGGAAAGGGCGATCCGCGGGTGTCGCTCATGGTGCGATCTCCAGCGGCTGGCCTTCCTGCAGGCCGGCGGGCGGGCTGACCACGATTTGGTCACCGTCGGCGAGCCCGGCGAGGATCTCCACGTCCTGCTGGCCGGCAGCGCCGCGCGTGGCGCCGCTTTTCACGAAGCGGAGCACCGCGCGGTGATCGTTCACCACAAAGACCCGTTCCAGCTGGCCCAGGGTCGCGACCGCGGCGGCGGGCGCCAGCAGCGCCCGCACCGGCGCGCCCGGCACCTGAACGCGGGCATACTGGCCGGAGCCCACGGGGGTGCCAGCGGGCACCGCGAGCTTGACCGTGACCGTCCGGGTCGCGGGGTCGGCGGCGGAGGAGACCTCGACGAGGGCGCCGGTGAAGGTGGCGCCGGTGGCGGGCACCGCCACGGCCAGCTCCGCGCCGGGCGCGAGCCGCGCGGCCAGCGAGTCGGGAATGCCGGCCTCGACCTGGAATTCGCTGGTGCCTTCCAACTCGAGCAGCGGCTGGCCGGGCGCGGCGAGATCGCCGGCGCTCGCCAGCTTGCGGGCGACGACGCCGTCAAACGGGGCGCGCACCGTGGCATAGCCGAGCATGACCTCGGCCTCGCGCTCCATCGCTTCGGCCATGGCGAAGCGATCCTCCAGGCCCTTCACCATGTCCGGGGTGCTGGCGTTCTTCGCCAGGAGGTCGCGCTCGCGGTCGAGGTCGCGGCGGGCCTGGTTGAGCTGGGCCTGCGCCTGCAGCACGCGGGCGGAGATTTCCCCCGCCGAAATCTGGACGAGGAGGTCGCCCGCCTTGACGCGCTGCCCCAGGCTGACGGGCAGGTCGGCGATGGCGCCCATCACCTTGGCGGCGAGCTGCGCCCGTTGCACGGGGCGCACGGTGCCGGTGACCTCAATGAGACCGGGCATTTCCTCGACGCGGACGGTGGCCACGCGCACGCGGACAGGCGGCAGACTGGCGGACGATTCGGGGGACTCGTGACGGCCGCACCCGGCGAGCAGGGCAAAGACGGCGAAGGAGGAGGCAAAACGGGCTGGATTCATGGGCGGCAAGAGATTCAAGGTTGCACCAACGGGGGAACGCCGAGCGTGCGGCGCAGTTCGGCGACCGCGATCCGTTCGTCCGCGACCGCCACGGCGCGGCGCATGCGGGCCGCAATGAGGCGGCCCTCGACGCCGATGAGATCGGCCGCGAGCAGCGCACCCTTCTCGAAGCGGGCGCGGCTCAGCGCCGCGCTTTCCTCGGCTTGGGCGACGGCGCGGGCGGTGACGGCGAGCCGTTCCACCGCCTCCGCGTGGGCGAGGCGCGCCTGCTCGACCTCGAGGCCAATGCCGAGCACGGCCTTGCGCAGCATCTCCTTCACCTGTTCCAGCTCGGCGTTCGCCTGGCGGATCCGGCCGGAGGTCTGGCCGCCATCGAACACGTTCAAGTCGACCGACACGCCGGCCAGCCAGCTGTCGGCGGCGCCATTGAGCTGCCAGCCGCGGTCGTATTGATAGCTGGCGAATGCGTTGACGGTCGGCCGGCGGCCGCCGCGGGCGGCGCGGACCATTGCCTCGGCGGCGCGGACGCGCTCCTGCAGCCCGAGCAGTTCGGGCCGCTGGGAATAGTCGCCGGTGTCGGGCACGGCCAGACGCGCCGGTGCGGGATCATCCTCGGCAAGTTGAACGTCGCCGCCGGTGCCATCGAGTCCCAGCGCAAACAGAAAGGCGCGTTCGGCGAGCGCGGCGCCATGACGGGCGGCGGCGAGGTTCTCCTGCGTCTCCGCCAGCTGCACCTCCAGGCTCAGGAGATCGGCCTTGAGCATCTGGCCGGCGTCAAACCGGGCCTGCGCCACGCTGACGGCGGCCGCGAAGGCCTTCACGCCCGCCTCCACCGCCCCGACGGCCTCGCGGGCCTTGTGGACGCTGAACCAGGCCTTGACTACCTCCGCGCCGAGCTGCTGCTGGGCCGCGCGCAAGTCCTGGCCGGCAGCGCGGGCGCCGCCGCGGGCCGCGGCCAGGCCGGCGGAAGCGCGACCACCGCTGTAGAGATTGTAGCCCACCGTGCCGGTGGCGTTGAGGTCGTCGATCCGGCCGGGGTGGTTGAAGTCGAGACCGAAGTTGAAGGCGCGCTGGTTGAGGATCGAGCCGAACGCCATCATCGGGCTGTTGGTTTCAAGGTAGCGCCCCTGCACGGACAGCTGGGGATACCAGGCCGACCGGGCCTGATCGATCATCGCCTCGGCGCCGGCCACCCGCTGACGGGCGATCCGGGCGTCGGGGCTGTTTTGGAGAGCCGTCGCGAGCGCTCGGTCGAGCGTCCACGGCTCCGCCGCCGGCCCCAGCGTCGGGCACATTCCCCACGCCGCCACCACGGCGGCGCCGGCCGGCGCCAGGCGGATGAAGTTTCTCACGTAATCAGTGACAACGGCCTCGAGGTTCCGGGCGAGGCGCGACCAACAGGTCACGTAATACGTGACATGGGCGCGGGATCGTCCGGCGGGAAGGGCGATTGGTGGGAGGGGGTGCATGACGCGATCAGGATGCGCGGGCGCTGAGCGCCAGCAGCAGACCGATGAAGCCGCCATAGAGCGCACCCCGCCACCACGTTGAGGTCAGCGGGCAGGTGCCGGAGGTGCACTGGCCGAAGTAGCCCATCAGCCCGCCCAGCACCGCGCCGCTGAGCACGATGCCCGCAAAACGAATTGCCGGGTGGCTCATGGCTGCCTCTCGGCTGACCCCGGACACAGCCCCAGCTTGCGCAGGACGATCTCGGCGGGACAGAAGCCGGTCAGGGCCGATTGGATCAGATTCACACCGACAAACACGGCGAGGAGCAGCCACCACGGGCTGACGAAGTGCGCGAGGGTGACGCTGGCCAGCACCAGGCTGCCGGCGAGGATGCGGATGCAGGATTCGAGCTTCATGGGGAATGCGCTTGACTCTTAATTAAGTATATGCGCATATAAACATCTAGTTGAATTCATGTCAAGCGCTGTTTCACTCTCCTGCCTGCTTATGAAAACCCGCCCCCTCTCCGACGAGGCGCTGGCCCTGGTTTCGCGCCGGTTCGCCGTGCTGGCCGAGCCGATGCGCCTCCGCCTGCTGCAATCCCTGTTCGACGGCGAGAAGAACGTGAACACCCTCGCCGGCCTGACGGGCGGAACGCAGGCCAACGTCTCCCGGCACCTCCAGACCCTGACGGACGCGCATCTGCTCAAGCGCCGCAAGGAGGGGCTGCAGGTCTTCTATGCCATCGCGGACCCGACCATCTTCCGCTTGTGCGAACTCGTCTGCGGCAGCCTGGAGAAGGAACACGCCGCCCAGGTGGAGGTGCTCCGGGGCAACTAGCAGGAACCCGGATGCGGTGTGAGCTTGATTTTCCCGCGGTCCGCCGCCTCATTCAAACGCTCCTTGCGCGACTGCCCGGTCGTCGGGCCCGGCAGAGAAGCGTCCCGCACCGCCACCCTTACCGTTTCTGACCCGCAATTCATTCATGGTTGACGACCTGATCATCGGCATGGCCGGTTCCGGCGGCGACGGGATTGTGTCCGCCGGCGAGTCGCTGATCAGCGCGGCCGCCGCCGAGGGCTACTTTGCCATCCTGACCAAGAGCTTCGGTTCCCAGATCCGCGGCGGCGAATCGTCGTGCCGCCTGCGCCTGGCCACGCGCACGGTGCTGAATCCGGGCGGCACCCTGGACGTGGCGGTGGTGCTGAACTGGGAGGATTTCCTGAAATTCGGCGGCGAACTGCCGCTCGGGCCCGACAGCATCGTCATCTACGAGGCCAAGACCGGCGTCGAGCCGGACGCGATTCCACTCAAGGGCCCGCGGCCCGTTGCGGTGGTGGCGGTGCCGATGGAGGCGATGGCCCTGAAGGCCGCGGGGGTGCTCCTGGCGAAGAACAACGTCGTGTTGGGCCTGCTGGCGGGATGGTTCGACCTCGCCCGCCGCAGCATCCCGGAGGGCATCCGCAAGAAGTTCGCCCGCAAGGGCGAAGCCGTGCTGCAGGGCAACGAGCGCGCGTTTGCGGCCGGGGTGGATTACGCGGCGCAGCATCCGCTCGGCGTCGACCGCCGGCTGAGTCCCCCCACCGGGGCGAACGGACGGAAGCTCGTCACCGACGGCAATGACCTGTGCGGCGCCGCCGCGCTCTTTGCCGGCTGCAAGTTCTTCGGCGGATATCCCATCACCCCGGCCTCGGAGATCATGCAATATCTGGGCCGCGAGATCTGGAAGCACGGGGGCTCGCTCCTCCAGGCCGAGGATGAGATTGCCGGCGTCGCGGCGGCGGTCGGCGCCTCGTTCGCCGGGGTCAAAGCCATGACCGCCACCTCCGGCCCCGGGCTCTCGCTCAAGACCGAGGTGCTGGGCCTGGCCAGTGTGGCCGAACTGCCGCTCGTTTGCGTGGACGTCCAGCGCGGCGGCCCGTCCACCGGCATGCCGACCAAGCCCGAGCAGGCGGATCTGTTTGCCGCCACCTTCTCCGCGCACGGCGACACGGTCCGCCCGGTGCTGGCACCGATCAGCGTCGAGGACATGTTCGCGGTCACGGTCGAGGCCTTCAACATCGCGGAGCAATACCAGACACCGGTCATCGTCCTGTCCGATCAGGAGATCGCCCAGCGCAAGGAGATCGTGACTCCGATCGACACCTCCGGCTTCCGGTTGGTGGAACGGCTCAAGCCGACCGCGCAGGACCTGGAGAACTACGTGCGTTTCCGGTTCACCGACTCTGGCATCAGCCCTCTCAGCCATCCCGGCATGCCCGGGGGCAACTATCTGGCGGCGGGCATCGAACACGATGAGCGCGGCGCCCCGACCGCCAACGGCGAGATGCACGCCGGGATGAACGACAAGCGCCTGAAGAAGATGGCTCCGCTGCGCCAGCGCCGCGACCTGTTTGTGCAGGAAGGAGATCCGCGCGCCCCGGTAGGTCTGATCAGCTGGGGCAGCGTGGCGGGTGTCGCCCTCGAGGCCCTGGCGCTGGCGCAGGCCGAGGGTCTGCCCGTCAAACTATTGCTCCCGAAGCTGCTCTATCCCGTCGCCGAGGAGGTTTATCAGGATTTCTTCGCGGGAATGCGCACCTGCGTCGTCGTCGAACAGTCCCACCAGGGGCAGCTCTACCGCCTCATCCGGATGTGGACGTCAGTCCCGCCGGAGTTCCACTCGCTGGCGCGGAGCGGCTCCAACCCGTTCACCCCCGCCGGCGTGCTGGCGGAGATCCGCACGCTGGCGCCTCGGTGAGGCCCTCCCCGCAGCCACGCATCGCCGCGACGAAATCGACCACCGCCATGAGCACCGAATGCCCACTGAGCCCGGAGGTTTTCACCGCCAAGGACTATCGGAGCAGCCTGAAGCCGATCTGGTGCCCCGGCTGCGGCGACTACGGGGTGGTCACGGCGATCTACCGTGCGCTCGCCGCGATCGGCCGCCCGCCGCACGAGATCGCGTTCGTATCCGGCATCGGCTGCTCCAGTCGCATCCCGGGTTATACGACGGCCTACGGTTTCAACACGGTGCACGGCCGCGCGCTGCCGATCGCCCAGGGCATCAAGATGGCCAACCCCCACCTGCTCGTGCTGGTGGCGGGCGGCGACGGCGATGGGTTCTCCATCGGCGGCGGGCACGTGCCGCACGCCGTGCGCCGCAACCTCGACCTGACGTACATCGTCATGGACAACCAGATCTACGGCCTGACCAAGGGCCAGTTGTCCCCCACTTCGCCGCGCGGCCGGCAGACCGCCTCCTCCGCCTATGGCAGCATGGAAGATCCGGTGAACCCGCTGCTTTACATGCTCGCCTACGGCGCGAGTTTTGTGGCCCAGGGGGTGCCGGCAGACATGGAGGGCCTCGCGAAAATGATCGAGGAGGCCATCCGGTTTCCCGGCTTCGCGTTCGTGAACGTCCAGTCGCCGTGCATCACCTACGGCGACCCGGAGACGCAGTTGAAAACCCAGAAGAAGCGAATGCGCCGGCTCGAGGATGAGGGGCATGATCCGGCCAACCGCCTCCGCGCCATGGATCTGGCCCAGGCCTACAGCGAGATTCTCTACACCGGCGTCTTCTATCGAAACCCGCACCCCCCGCCCACCTACGAGAGCCTGATCCGACAGCGCCAGCAGCAGTTGGAGGGCCACGATCTGGCCTTGGAGGAGGTTCTTGAGAGCAGCGGCACCGAGAACGGCGAACTCCCCGCGGGCTGACCGGACCGCATGATTTTGGGGAGCGCACGCGTCCCAAGAAATCACTCCGTCGCCGTAATCAAGGGCGGCGAATCTCCGGAAGGTGCTAGGGCTTGGGCGGCATGACTTCCACCGTGTCCACGGCGATCGAGTCCCAGCCGTCGACCAAACCGGCCAGCGTGACGCGATTCGCGCCGGACTGCAGGACGACGGCGACATCGAGATACCTCCACTCGCCGCCGGTCGGTGCAATCTGGAGGGGAATTTCCCGGTTGTCGCCGATCTTGAGCGAAAACGGCAGCGCGCCCGCCGCCGCTCCTTGGTAACGGAAGCGCAGCGTGGCCGGGCCAACGTGCTCCGCCACCACGCCCCACGTCGCGCTCGAGCCGAGGCGTCCGAGATTCCGGAGCACGCCCCGGCCGGTGGAGCCGCCGTTCAGGTCGGCGAGCTCAACCACGCCGGTCCGCGCCGCCAGGGCCGCCGGATAGACCGCCGGCGGTTGCGCGGCCCGCCGGAACTCGACGGTGTTGAGCACGAAGCCTGGCGCGTCGACGTAGGCCATGAGGCTGACTTCACCCGGGTTCAGATAGACGGCGGGGATCGTGATGTCCTTGAACACCCCGTCGCCGCCGGTCACCGGCACGTCGATGGCGGCGGCCACCTGGTCGGGCGCCATCACGCGGAGGCGGCCCCCGCCCTGCCCGCTCGCGGCCCGCGCCGTGAGGTCAAAGTAGCCGCCGTTGCCGCAATCGATCGTGTAGCGCACCCACTCGCCCGCGCGCAGCCCGGCCAGCACGTAGCCGCCCCCGACATCATTCGTCTCGGCGATGCCGAGGTCGTCCGGCCGATACCGCGGTCGCCCCGGCGCGGGCCGCGTCCGGTGAAACGCCACGCCTTCGCCGCCATTGTCGTAGTTAACCGCCTTGAAGCGCGCTGGAAGGGTCGGCGGCGGGAAGAAATGCGGCGTGGGCCGCCCTGCCGCGCCGGTCACCTCGCCGCTGGCATCGACCGCGTCGGCCTTGAGTTCGGGCGCCGGGCGGGGCGGGAGCGCCTGCGGATTGAGCGCGACCTCGATCCGGTGCTGCGTCCCGCTGCGCGCGTCCAGCGCCACGGTCAGCACGCGCGCCTCCGCCTCCCAGTTCCATTGGCCGGGCTTCACGTCGTCGGTGGCGCTGCGCTCCGCCGGGGTGTCTCCCGCGCGCACGGCCCTCGGCGTCCGGTCGAGATGAAACCGCGCGCGGTAGGTGGCCGGCGCAAAGCGCCGGTTGGACTCGGCGATGGTGAGCCGGACTGCGTCCGCGGACTCCTCCGCGTTGAACTGGGTGAGCGTGTACTCGCCCCGGCGGTAGGCGAAGGTGGCGCCGTCATCGCGGTACAAGGCGAAACTTGAGCGCCCGCTGGGAAAAATCTCCAGCGTGAGCGGATCCCATGGTTTCTCTCCCGTGTTCTTCATGTCCGGCGCGAGCGGAATGATGGCGCCGGCGCGCACCGCGACCGGAATCCGGTTGGGCGGAGCCGCCACCACCCACTCCCGGCCGCCGGTGTAGTCATAGCCTTCGTCCCAATCAATCCAGCGCCCCGGCGGGAAATAGACCGTCCGGTTGGTCTGACCCTCGAAGAGCACCGGGGCGACCAGCAGCTCGCGCCCGAAGAGATATTCATCGCCCGGCGCGGCCACTGATCCCGGGTCGTTGGGAAACTCCAAGACGAGCGGACGCACGAGCGGCAGGCCGCGCTGGCTGGCCTCCCAGGCGTACGAATAGATGTACGGCAGCAGCCGGTAGCGCAGCTGCAGGTAGTGGCGTGTGCTCTGCTCCACCGCCGGCCCGAATTGATAGGGTTCCGGCGAGCCGCCGGCCTTGTGCGCGCGGGTGAGCGGGCTGAACGCGGAGAATTCCATCCAGCGTTCGTAGAGGCGCGCGTGCGCGCCGAACTGGTCGTTCTTGTAGTAGCCGGTCAGGAACCCGCCCGTGTCGCAGGTCCACCACGCGAAGCCCGACAGCCCGGAGTTCAGCATCTCCGGCGGATGCGCGCGGAGCGTCGCGTAATCGCTGTAGATGTCGCCCGTCCAGACCGCGGCGTGATGGCGCTGCAGCCCCGCCGGCCCGCAACGGGTGAGGATGAACGGGCGCTGGTCGGGACGCACCGCGAGCTGCACACCCTCGAAGCTCCGGGTGCACAGCAGTGAGAACTGATTATGCACCTCCGCCGGCCGCCCGCCGTGATAACGGGTCTGCGGCGGCTCGCCCTCGGGCTCCGTCAGGTCGAGCCACCAGCCGGCGGCGCCCGCCTCGTTGAGCCGGCGGGTCTGCGGCCAGAGCCAGTCGTTGAGGCGCGGGCTCGTGAAATCGAGCAGCTTGCCGCCATAATAGCCGCACTCCACGGGGTGCCCCTGGCCGTCGGTCGCGAACACGCCCGCCGCCCAGCCCGACGCAAACGTGGGCGCATCCTCCCTCACCATCGGCCCGGACTGCGACAGGACGATCTTCACGCCCCGCTTCGCGAAGTCCGCGATCTTTTCGCCCGGGGTGCGGCCGTGGCCGCTCTCGGCGGCGTTCCAGCGCTTGGCCCAGACGTAGTCGGTCACGATCTCCGGCCAGCCGGCGTCGATCACCATCACATCAACCGGAAAGCCGCGCGCCGTGAGCTGGCCGTACGCCTCGTCGACATCGTCCCAATTGTTGTACTGGCACTTGCTCTGCCAGTAGCCGAGCGCCCACAGGGGCGGCAGCGACGGCCGCCCGGTCAGGCTCGTGTAGCGTTCAATCACGTCCGCCAGCGTCGGCCCGTCGAGCACGTAGAGATCGATCTCGCCGCCTTCCGCGTCGAGGCGAACTTCATTGGGTTTCGTCTTGGCGAGGTCGAAGCGCAGGCGGTGCACGTTATCGTAGAAGATGCCGTACGCGTGGCCGTGCCGCCCGGTGCTCAAGAGGAACGGAATCGGGTACTCCGCGGTCACGTTGCCGGAGTTGATCTGTTGTCCCGCCCAGAGCTCGCGGATCACGCCGCGCCGGTCGAGCCGGCCGTTGTTCTGGTTGTCCTGGCCGAGCCCCAGCAGTTTCTCGCCACCGTCCACGGTGCAGGTGAGCGTCCACGCCGCGCCCGGCGCGGTCATCGCCACCCGCCCGTCGGCGAGCAGCGCGGTGCCATCCACCGCCGCCACGGTGAAGCCCAGCGTGGCCCGGTCGATCCGCACCGCCAGCGCCCCTGTTCTCACGGCCACCGCACCCGCGTCTTCCTCGAGGGCCAGGGGCCGGCGCGCCGCCGGCGCCGTCTCCAGCGCGAGCGACGGCTTGCGGGTGAATTCGCCCGCCGGCTTCAGCCAGATCCGGACGATGTGATCCCCGAGTGCCTCCACGCGCAGGCGCCCTTCGCCGGGAGATTGCACCGTCGCCTGCAGCGCGCCGGCGTCCGCCGCGCGCCCGGTCCCCGCGATGGCCGCGCTGGCGACCGCGGCTGCCCCCGCCCGTCGAATCCAGTGGCGACAGCGGCGCAGAAACAGGATGTGCCGATCACTCGTGGCCATATTCGGTTCGCCCATCACTCTGAGCGGCACCGGGCCGCCAGGACAACCCAAAGCGATGTGATTGTAATCGCCGCCCCTTTGCGGCAAAGCTCTTGCCGATGCGTTTCGTCGTTCCGCCGGCGCTCCGCGGACCCCTGGTGTGCCTCGGCCTTTTTCTGGGGACCCTCCTGCTGTTCAGCCGCGCCCTCGGCTTCGGCTTCACCAGCTACGACGATCCGCGCGACCTCACCAGCAATTCCAATCTGCAGGCCGGCCTGTCTGCGGCTGGCGCCAGAATGGTCGTCGCCGCCCCGGCTGATTACCGCCATCCGCTTCCCTGGGTCTCGCACCGGGTGGACTGGCTGCTCTACGGCGGCCGCGCCCGGGGGCATCACCTGACCAGCATCCTGTGGCACGCGCTGAACGCCGCGCTGGTGTTTCTCCTCGCCCGGCGCCTGACCGGCGCGTTCTGGATCAGCGCGCTGTGCGCCGCGCTTTTCGCGTGGCATCCCCTCCGCGTCGAATCGGTCGTCTGGATCGCCCAACGCCAGGACGTGCTGGGTGGCTTCTGTTTCCTGCTCACCCTCTGGAGCTACCTCGTCTACGCGGAAAAATGCCGGGCGGGGCCGGCGACGGCGCGGCGGGCCTACGCGCTGACCCTGGCGGCCTTCGCCGGCGGGCTCCTGTGCCAGCCCGCGCTGGCGGCGCTGCCCGGGGTGCTGCTGCTGCTCGATTTCTGGCCGCTGCAGCGCGGCGCCGCCCCCGCCCCGGCGACGGGCGCACCCGCGACCGGGCTGCCGTGGACGGAGCTGTTGCGGGAAAAGATCCCCTTCTTCGCACTCGCGCTCGTCGCTGCGGTGGCGTCGCTTTCCCTGCGAACGGACAACGGGGCTTTCTTCCCGATACTCCCCTTCGGCGCCCGCCTGGCGACCGCTCTCGTGTCCGTGCCGCGCTACCTCGGGACATTCCTGTGGCCGTTCGGCCTCACCGTCTGCTACCCGCAGCCGGATGACTGGTCCGCCGCGGCCGTTGGCGCCGCGGCCGCGCTGGTGCTCCTTCTGACAGCCGCCACGGTCTGGCAACGGCGTCCGCGTCCGTGGCTGCTGGCCGGCTGGGGCTGGTTCCTCGTCATGCTCGCGCCCTCCCTGGGTCTCGTGCGGGCGGGATCCCCGGCCCTGGCCGATCGGAGCACGTATCTTCCCATCATTGGCCTGCAGCTCGCCGTGCTGTGGACGCTGCGCGACTTCGCGCTTCTGGTGCGGCGCCCGGTGCGGATCGCCGCGGCCGGCCTCGTGCTCGCCGGGTGCGTCGCGCGCACCTGGGTCCAGGAGGGGACCTGGCGCGACCCGGTCACGCTCTTCGAGCATGCGCTTGCGGTCACGGCACGGAATGACCGGGCGCATTTTCTCCTCGGGGCGGCGCTGTTCGCCGACGGCCGGCTCAACGAGGCCGAACTGCACGCCCGGCGCGCGATGGCCCTCAATCCCAACCACGCCGCCGACTACGACCTGCTCGGCGACATCCAAGTCAAGCAGGGGCGGATTGCCGAAGCGGGCGAGAGCTACCGCCGCGTGCTGCAGCTCGATCCCGGCAGCGCCAAGGCCGAATACGCCCTCGGCGTCCTCCTGCTGGTGCAGCGCCAGCCGGATGAGGCGATCGCGCATCTGCAATCCGCGCTGCGCCGTGCGCCGGATTCGCTGCCGCTCCTGCTGGGGCTGGCCCACGTGGAAACGCTGCGCGGCCGGTTTGCCGATGCGTGCGGGCATTTTCGCCAAGCGATCGCCCTGCAGCCCAGAAACACCGCCGCCCACTTTGGGCTGGCGCTGGCGCTGGAACAACTCGGCCGCGCCGACGAGGCGCTGGCCAGCTACACCACCGTGACGGAGCTGACACCGGACGACGCCGCGGCCCACGTCAAGGCCGGCTTGATCCTGCTCGGCCGCAACCAGCCGGCCGAGGCGCGCCGCCAGTTCGAGACCGCCCTGAAGAACCAGCCCCGGTTCGGACCGGCTTACGTGGCCCTCGGGCTGGTCGCGGACCGCGCGGGCCACGCCGAGGAGGCGATCGCCAATTACCAGCGCGCGCTGGCGTGCAACCCCAACGACGCCTCGGCCCACAGTGCCTGGGCTGATATTCTGGCTCGCAACCGGCGCTTCGACGAGGCGATCAGCCATTACCGGGAAGCCCTGCGGTTGAGTCCGGATGACGCTTCGTTCCACGCCCGCCTGGGCTCCGCGCTCTATATGGCGGGCCGCCGCGCCGACGCCGTGAAACAATGGGAGGAGGCGCTGCGCCTCGATCCCAACCTGTCTGGCCTGCGCCAACAGCTCGAGCAGGTGCGTGGCAAATAAGCGCCCGGGTGGGCGTCGCTCGCCGGCTGGCGATCCGGGGCTCAGCGCCGGCGGCGTCAGCCTCGCCGCCGGGGTCGATACTCATCGTGATATCGCACCCACGCCTGCGGCCGGCCGGGTTCCTCGTCCCGCCCCTTGGGCACGAGGTCCAGGTAGTGGTAGGCGGTGTTCATCATGTCGATGCCGCGGGCGTAGCACGAATAGGTGTGGAAGATCTCCCCGCGGCCGTTTCGGTAGAAGACGCTGATGCCTTCACGATCGCGGCACGGCACCGGGGTGAACCTGTAATTGTAGAACGCCCTGCCGCTGCGGAAGGCCTTCTCGGTGAACGAGGCCTGATAGTCGTAGTTGAAGTCCGACTTGTGGGAGGAAACCCATTTGAAGGTCCAGCCCATGCGCGCCCGGAAGGCTTCCAGCTTGGACCGCGGCGCGCGTGACACCGCGATCATCGTCACGTCGCAGGCGTTGAGGTGGACGATGATGTCGTTGAAATTGTCCGCCCAGAACGAGCAGTGCGCGCAGCCGGTCTTGTCGCGCGGGTCGAACATGAAATGGTAGATGACGAGCTGGCGGCGGCCCTCGAACAGGTCCGCCAGCGTCTCGGGGCCCTTCGGGCCGTCGAAGTTGTAGGTTTTTTCCACCTTCTCCCACGGCAGGGCGCGGCGTTCCTCGCTCAGGCGGTCGCGCAGACGGGTGAAGGTCTTTTCCTTGGCGAGCAGGCGGCGGCGGAGCCGAAGCCATTGTGCGGGGGAGACAACCGGATGTTTCTCGAGCGTGGCGGCGGGTATTCTGGCCATGGTGATTCCTGTGGTTGAGGATTGGGTGCAAAGATTGCGGGCGGGCAATCACCGCGCGGCCGGACGCGCGGAGCGCAGCAGCGCCTCCAGGTGATCGAGGCAATGACCCCACCCGACCCGGTGTCCCTCCGCGGCGTCCGCGGGGAGCTCGTGCGTCAGCACCAGCTCGGTGCCGCCCGGGCGCGCGATCAGATCGATCGTCACCCGGCTCTCGCGGGGACACGCCTCGGAGATCCAGGTAAACGCCAGCCGTTCCGGCGGCCGGATCTCGAGGTAGACGCCCTGCGGGTTGCAGGTCTTTGCCCCGTCCGACATCGCGATGAGATACCGGCCCCCGGGGCGGAGGTCGCGGGTCACTTTGGCCGCGCCGGTCTCCATGCCGAAGAACCATTGCGCCATTTGCGCCGGATCGGTCAGCGCGGCGAAAATCTCGGCGCGGCTCTGCGGCAGCAACCGCGTGAGCTTCAGGGAGTGCGTGGGTCTAGCCATCGGCTTTTCCCGTACCGGTCCTGCTGCGCTTCGCGAGATAGGCCTCCAGGTAATCGAGCCGTTCCAGCCAGAAGCTCGTGAGCTGTTCCAGCGTGGCGCGCACGTCGGTCAGCGGACGCGGGTTCAGGCGGAACCGGTGGTACTTGCCGGCGCGCTCCCGCTGGAGAATGCCCGCGTCCTCCAGGATCTTCAGATGCCGCGAAACCGCCGGCGCCGAGATCGCGAACGGCCGCGCCAGCTCCGCGACCGTGCAGTCCGCCCGCGCGACGCGGGTGAGGATCTGCCGCCGGGTGGGATCGGCGAGGGCGCGAAACACGCGGTCCAGGCGGGGCGGCGAACGGTTAACCATGTCGTTAACCGGTCGGGCCACTCGCCTCCCTTGTCAACCGGTCGCTTAACATTTCTGTGAAGTGTTGCTGGTGCGGCCTGCTGAGGCGCGCGCGTATCCATCCGTCCGTCGGGCCGGGTCACCCGATGCCCAAGCGCTGTTGGATTCGCTCCAGCGAGACTCCTTTCGTCTCCGGCATTGCGACGAGGACCCAGACCAGCTGGCCAACGCAGCAAAGGGCAAAGAAAGCAAAAGTCATCCACCCCGACGCGGCCGCGACGGCCGGAAACGTCCACGAGATGGTCGCGGCCATCACCCAGTGCGTGAAGCTGCCCAAGGCCTGGCCGCGGGCGCGGATCCGGTTCGGGAAGATTTCGCTGATGAACACCCAGATCACCGCACCCTGGCCGAAAGCGTGCGCCGCGATGAAGACGACCAGACTGGCCAGCAGGAGCTGGCCGCCCGTGCCGGTGTAGAACGCATACGCCGCCGCAGCAAGACTCAGGATATAGCCAAGGGAACCGACCAGCATCAGCTTCCGGCGGCCGAACTGATCGATCACGGCCAGGGCGGCCATCGTGAACACCAGGTTCGTCAGCCCGATGATCACGGACTGCAGCAGTGCGTCGGCTTTGCCGTAGCCGGCCATCCTGAAGATGTCCGCCGTGTAGTAGATGAGCGCATTGATTCCGGACAGCTGGTTGAACACGGCGATGGCCACCGCCAGCCCAATTGGCTTGAGGTATTTCCGGCAGAAGAACGGCTCCGCCACGAGGTGGTGCTGCAGGTCCAGCGAGCCCTGGATCTCCCGGATCGCCGCCTCCACATCGCCGTTGTCCGTGCCGCACCGGGTTAACACCACCCGCGCCGCCTCGACCCTCCCCTGGGCCAGCAGCCAGCGGGGACTCTGGGGAATGAAGAAGAGCAGAAGGAAGAAGATGGCCGAGGGCACGGCCATCACCCCAAACATCGCGCGGCATTCGTACGCGCCGAGGTGCAGGCCCGCGATGAGGTAGTTCGAGAGGTAGGCGAGCAGGATGCCCAGCACGATGTTGAACTGCGTGACGGCGACGAGCCGCCCGCGGTACCGCGCCGGCGAGATCTCCGCGATGTACATCGGCGAGGCCACCGACGCTCCCCCGACCGCCAGACCGCCCAGAAAACGAAAGACCAGGAACGATCCCCAGTTCCACGCCAGCGCGCACCCGAGGGCGGAGACGAGGTAGAACACCGCCAGCGCGAACAGAATCTCGCGCCTTCCCAGGGCGTCGGCGGGTTTGCCCACCGCGCTCGCCCCGATGATCGTGCCGATCAATGCGCTCGCCACGGTGAAACCCAGCGTCAAGTCCGACAGCGCGAACGCCTGCCTCAGCCAGCCGGTCGTGCCGGAGATGACCGCCGTGTCGAAACCAAACAGGAGACCGCCGAGCGCGGCCACTACGGCGCAGCCGAGGAGATAGGGACTTGCTTTCATGGGGCGGCGATGAAACACCGGTCGCAGGCGGCGCTTCTCTCGGCATTTGTCAACGGGGCGCCTTGACATGTCAGCAGCAAAACCGCGCCAGGCCGGCGGCACCGCCTCTGGCCGCTTGCGTTTCGCCGCCTCCCGAAATTCCATGCACCCGTCCCCATGAGCAAACCAGGCGTCTTCATCGGCACCGACAGCGGTGCGACCACTTCAAAAACCGGCGCGGTCTGGGAGGACGGATCCATCCTTTCCCGCAAGCTCCAGCAGAGCTCCACCAACGCGCAGCTGGGCACGCAGGCGGTCGTGGACGGCTGGATCCGGGGGGTCATGGACTTCCTTTCCTCCCAAGGGCTCGGCTGGGACCAGGTCCACGGCGTGGGCCTGGCCATCCCGGGTCCTTACCTCCGCTACGGTGTGCTCGGCCGCGCCGCGAATCTCCCGGCCATCTTCGATGGCTGGAACTTCGTGGCGGACTACGGCGCCGCGCTGGCCGCTGCGGCCGGCCGTCCCATTCCCCTGGTCGCAGGCAACGACGGACGACTGGGCGGGGTGGCCGAGGCCCGGCAGGCGACCGGCGGACGGCGCGCTTCGGTCCTGATGCTCGCTCCGGGCTCAGGCCTCGGCTCGGCCTATGTCAGCCCGGACGGCCTGCCCCTTGACGGCGACACCCTCAGCGGGACGGAGACCGCGCACATGCCCGCGCCGCTGCATCTGCTGGGCAACGTGCGGCCCTACCCGTGCGGCTGCGGCCGCACCTGGGGCTGCATCGAGACTTACACGACCCTTTCCGGCCTGCCGTACCTGCTCGAGGACATGCTGCAGAAGCATCCGGGGCACGAGCTCGCCGCTTCGACCGCGCCGATGAAGGAGAAGGTGCTCTCGCTCCGCACCCGGGCGCAGCAGGGCGATCCGCTCGCGCTCGAGATCTTCGATTTTCAGGCCCGGGCCCTCGGCCTGCACATTGCCAACCTGACGCTGGCATTCGACACCGAGTACGTGGTGGTCGGCGGCGGGCTGATGGATCCGGAGGCCACGACGTCCGAATTCCGGGCGCGCTACCTGGCGCGCGTGCGGGAGGCGGCGCTGCCGTTTCTCTGGCCGGTGCAGCGGCCGGTGCAGAAGATCGTCGCGGCCAGCCTCGGCGAGCTGTCGCAGGCCATCGGCGCCGCCCTCGTCGCCCGCGCCA
>DATIWI010000219.1:0-17191 GCA_035519475.1 Opitutaceae bacterium | reverse complement strand
GCCAAGGGCAACTACGGCATCGTGCTGCGGCAGATCCCCAACAAAATGTTCGGACTGCGCGAGATCGGCCTGCCCGACAAGGTGAAGGAATTGCTCTATCGCCCGCGCGGGCTCGTGATCGTGACGGGGCCGACGGGGTCGGGCAAGAGCACGACGCTCGCCTCGATGATCAATTACATCAACGAGAACCGCGAGGGCCACATCATCACCATCGAGGATCCCATCGAATACTTCCACGAGCACAAACGCTGCATCGTCACCCAGCGCGAGATTGGCGTGGACGTGCCCAATTTCGCGGAGGCCATCCGCCGCGCCCTGCGCATGGACCCGGACATCATCCTGGTCGGTGAGATGCGCGACCTCGAGACGATCGAGGCGGCGATCAGCGCGGCCGAGACCGGCCACCTGGTCTTCGCCACGCTGCACACCAATGGCGCCGCCAAGACCATCGACCGGATCGTCGACGCGTTTCCGTCGAACATGAAGGACATGATCCGCACGCAGCTCTCCAGCTCGATTCAGGCGGTCATCTCCCAGGTGCTGTGCAAGAAGAACGGCGGCGGGCGCATCGCCAGCTTCGAGATCATGATGAACACGACCTCGATCGCCTCGCTGATTCGCGAGAACAAGACCTTCCGCATCAATTCGGACATCCAGACCGGCGCCGCGCTCGGCATGATCACGCTGGACACCCACCTGATGAGTCTCGTGAACCGCGAGATCATCAGCCCGGACGAGGCCTTGGACAAGGCCCAGGATCCCGTGGTCATGCGCGAGAAGCTCATCCAGATGGGTCACAAGCTGCGACAGCTCTAGCGCGCGCGCCACCCCGACGCGTTCTCTCCCGCCCTGTCCGGACGCGTCTGCGCTTTTCACAGTCACATCCCCTATGTTCGCGGGCCATGATCCGGCCGTCGCCGCGCTTTTGCGTGACGCGGGCCTTCTGACAGCCGAGACGCTGGCGGCGCTGAGCGAGGAATGCCGTCTCACGGGCGAGCCCCTCGCCGGAACCGTCGTCGCCCGGGGATTTGTGAGCCGGGGCGAACTGCTGCGCCGCGCGGCGGAATACTTGGGGCTGGGGTGGGCCGCGGACCCGCCGCGGGCCATTGCGGAAAAGACCATCGCCCTGGTGCCCGGCGATCTGGCCCGCCGCTATGCGGTGGTGCCGCTGGACGCGGACGTGCGGTCCATCGCGCTTTTGGCGGGGGATCCCTTTGACGGCGAGATGGCGGGTGAGTTGACGTTCGCTTTGGGCCGCGACGTCCGGCTGGTGGTGGCGGATCCGGCGCGCGTGGCCGACCTGCTCCGGCAGCATTATCCCGAGCCTGCCGCGGAGCGGCCGGCGGGAGAAATGGGGGCGGGCTTGGCGCCGGCGGCCGGCGCGGCGGCGGGCGCACCCGCGGAAGCCGATCTGGCGCGCATGGCCGGGCGCGCGTCGGTGGTGCGCTTCGTCAACGTGGTGCTGAGCCAAGCCGTGCGCGAGCGCGCGAGCGATATTCACTTCGAGCCTTTCGAGCAGGATTTCAAGGTGCGCTGTCGCATTGATGGCACGCTTCGCGACGTGGCACCGCCTCCTCGGAGCCTTGCCTTGCCGGTGATCTCGCGTCTGAAGGTGCTCGCCGGTCTCAATATCGCCGAGCGGCGCCTGCCGCAGGACGGGCGCATCCGCTTTGACGTCGACGGTCGGTCCGTGGACCTGCGCATCTCGACGCTGCCAACCCAATCCGGCGAAAGCGTGGTATTGCGGGTGTTGGACCGGTCGGCGGCGCCGCTGCAGCTGGCCGAGCTGGGCATGCCGGCCGAGATCGCCGCCGGACTGCAGGAGATTATTCACCGTCCGAACGGGATTCTGCTCGTCACCGGCCCGACGGGATCGGGCAAGACCACGACCCTGTACGGCTGCTTGCGGTTGATCAACCAGCCGGAGCTGAAGATCCTCACGGCCGAGGATCCGGTGGAGTACGAGACGGATGGGGTCATGCAGCTGCCGGTGAATCCGGCGATCGGCCTCACGTTTGCCGCGGCCCTGCGGTCGTTCCTCCGGCAGGACCCCGACGTGCTCATGGTGGGCGAGATCCGCGATCTCGAGACGGCCCAGGTCGCCATCCAGGCGGCGCTGACGGGTCACTTGGTTCTGAGCACGCTGCACACCAACGACGCGGCGGGAGCGATCACCCGGCTGATCGACATGGGAGTGGAACCCTTTCTGCTGTGCGCCACCCTTGAAGCCGTGCTGGCGCAGCGTTTGGTACGGCGCGTCTGCCCGGATTGCCGCGAGGACGACCAGCCCGCCGCGACCCTGCTGGCGCGTTTCGATGGCGAACTGGCCGGGGAGAACGGTCGGGGATTCTCGCGTGGGCGGGGTTGCGAAGCGTGCCGGCGGACAGGCTACAAGGGACGCACCGGCGTCTTCGAATGGCTGCGAATGAACGAGGCGCTGCGGGAACTCGTGATGCGGCGCGCGCCCGGACCGGAACTCACCTGCCTGGCGGTCGCGCAGGGCATGCGGACCCTGCGCACGGCGGGCGTACGCGCCGCGTCGGCCGGCCGGACGACATTGGAGGAGGTGGCGCGGGTGGTGTGAAGCGGGAGGCCAGAGGCCGGAAGACAGAATGCGGAGGACGGAGGACAGGAGGCGGAAAAAAATCCCGAGTCTCAGACGCCAATTCCCAAGCGCCATATCGCAGACGGCGAATTTCAGAACCCCGATCCCCAACCCCGACCCCAGCTCTTGCCCCATGCCACGCTACACTTATGCCGCCATTGACACCGCGACCGGCCGGGAGTCCGCGGGCGAACTCGACCGGGCCGATGCGGAGGCCGCCATCGCTGACCTCAAGGCGCGCGGTCTCTTTCCAACCGACCTGCGGCCGGCCGACACGCCGGCCGGTGCCGCGCCCGACCGACGGCCGGGAAGTCCCGCACGCACGCTTCTCGGCTCGCGCGTTCCGCGCTTCCGGCGGAAAGCCGGCGCGCGCGAGCTGGCGATCTTCACCCGGCAGCTTTCCGCGCTGGTCAACGCGGGCATGCCCCTGGTGCGCGGCCTCGAACTGCTGGCGCGGCAGGAACGCAATCCCGGCTGGCAGTCGGTCATCGCCAGCCTCGCGGACGCGATCCGTTCCGGCGGCACGCTGTCCGACGGCTTGGCGCGGCACCCGAAGATATTCGACCGGCTCTACATCGGCATGGTGCGGGCCGGCGAATCCGGCGGCCGGCCCGAGGTGGTGCTCGAACGGCTCGCCCGGCATCTGGAGAAAGCCGGCCGCCTCAAGGCCCGCGTCAAGGCGGCGATGACCTATCCGGTCATTATCATGGCCGTGGCGGTCGGGATCATGGCGGGCCTGATGGTGTTCGTGGTGCCAAGGTTCGAGAAGATCTTCGCGGGCGTGCTCAAGGGCGCGCCGCTGCCGGCGCTGACCCAGGCGGTGCTGGGCGTGAGCCGGCAGTTGCAGGAACACGGGTTGGCCGCGCTGGCGGCGCTGGCGGCACTGGTGGTGGCGGGCCAGTGGCTGCGCCGCACCGACGCCGGCGCCCACGCCGTCGACCAGGTGTTGCTCCGGCTTCCCGGCTTCGGCGGGCTGGTCCTCAAGGCGGCCATCGCGCGTTTCAGCCGGACCCTCGGCACGATGCTGACCAGCGGCGTCCCCATTCTGGCGGCGCTGCAGCTGACCCGTGACACTTGCGGCAGCCGGGTGGTGGCCGGCGTGATCGGCACGGTGCACCGGTGCGTGCGGGAAGGGGAGGGCGTCGCCCGGCCGCTGGCGGCGACCGGCGTGTTCCCGCCCATGGTGACGGGGATGATCGAGGTCGGTGAGGAGACCGGCACGCTGCCGGACATGCTGACGCGTGTTGCCGAGCTCTACGAGGACGAGGTCGACACGGCCGTCGCCAGCCTGACCAGCTTGATCGAGCCCCTGATGATCGTGCTGATGGCGGTGATTGTCGGCGTCGTTGTGATTGCGCTCTTTCTGCCGATTGTCCGCATCATCCAGCTGATGAGCTGAGGTTGCGTGGCGCGAGCTGCCTCGAGTGGCCGTCGCGCCGGCCTTGGCGGCGAGCGAGTGTCCGCCGCTGTGCTCAGCGCAGGGCATGGCGCGGTCTGCGCCGCTCCGGCAATTCACCGCGACCAGCCTTCACTCGAACGCACAACGCTCGGAAGGCTCCTAAGAACATGTCAACTATTAGCTGACATGGTGCGCGGAGCGGCGTCGCGATGAGCCTGCGATGCGGCGGGCGGCGGCCGGTGCGATCGGCGTGCGGAAAGGTGCGAGGCCCGGGCGCGGCGCCAACCGAAGATCGACACGGGAGAACCCGCGATCATAGAGTGTCCGCGGCACATGCCGCGGTCCGCTCGATTTCGGGTGCGGTGTGCCCCAGCTTGGAGAGGTTTTCCCATGAAGATCTTCGCGTTGGGCCTTAGTGCGGTGATGATCACCCCGGCGTTGCGGGCGCAGAGCGTGCTGGTGGTATACGAGGACAACACCCCGCGCGTGGTGCGGGCGGTGCGTTACAGCCACCCCTGCGTCGAGGTGGACGGCAAACTGCGCGACACGATCGGGAAGCGCTACGCCGTGCAGAAGGCGGCGATCTACAGCCCGGCCTGCGTTACCGTGGAGCACCTGACGGTGGTCCCGCGCCATGTGGAATACACCGATCGGGCGGGCAGCCTGAACTACGATATTCGTTTCCGCGCGGAACTGAGCGCCGACCGGGACCTGGAGAATTGCTTCATGGTGGCGGAACTCAGCTACGCGGCGGGCACGGGGATTGTCTTTGAGGAGTTGCCCAATCTGCCGGCGGGCAAAGTGACGTCCATGGACTTTGTGTTTCAGTTGGCCGAAAACGTGGACCAGGAACATTACAAGCTGCACTTCTTCGCCGATGGGCTGGAGTTGCTGACCTCAATCATGGAGCCGGCCTTCATCGCCGAGCAGCGGCGGAAGGCGGAGGAGTTCAAGCTGCGCGGGCAGCCCGACCGCACGGTGGTGGCGAGCCACATGGTGATTCCGGTTTACCCCCGCGAGCTGGAACCGGAGAAGCTGGCCGGATCCGCGACCGTGCGCTGCCGCATCGGTGCGGATGGCACTCTGGTGGAGGCCCGCGCGGTCGAGGCCACCCGTCCCGCCTTCGGCGAATCCGCCGTCGCCGCCGTGCGGCAGTGGAAGTTTGGCGCCGCCGTGAAGGATCACCATTTCGTCGAGTCGACGATCGACATCCCGTTCAATTTCAAGGCGCCGCCGCCGGCGGTGAAGTAGGCGCGGGGGGGGGGCAGCCCGCGGCCCTCACGGCGCGGGCTTTGTCGTCAGCAGTGGGGCGTTGAGGCCGAGGACCCTTTCGGTGAATTCCTCGCCCGCGGCGGCCTGGCGCAGGGCGCGCTGGACCATGCCCATCTTCGCGTCGAGATTGTCCACCAGCGACACGAAGACCGCTTCGGGTGTGGCGGCCAGCGCGGCGGCGCCCCATTCGAGTTCGCCCTGGTGGCTGAGAATGATGTGCTCGAGGCGCTCGAGCCGGTCGGCATCGAGCTTGGCCTTCAAGCCCGCCTTGCGGACGAGCTGGTAGCCGAGGACGACGTGCCCCTGGAGAATGCCCTTGCGGCTGCGCCGCGTGGCGAGCGTGCCCTCGTATTCCATGACCTTGCCGATGTCGTGCAGCAGCACGCCGGCCAGGGCGAGATCCGCGTCGATCTCGGGATAAAGCGGCAGCAGCACACGCGCGGCGCGCGCCATGTGCACGGTGTGCTCGAGCAAGCCGTGCCGGTAGGCGTGATGCATGGCGATGGCCGCCGGGGCCGCTTTGAAGCCGACGTCGAGCTCGTCGAAGATGGCCTGCACCGTCTTGTACAGCTCCGGGTGCCGGATCGCCTGGACGCAGGCCAGCAGCTCCTCCCACAGCTTGGCGGGATCCTCCGGCGAGACCTCCACGAGGTTCTCGACCACGCCCGGCGCGGCGAGCTCCTCCGGCGAGAGCGGTTCAGCCGTGGTGATGCGCGGCGAGAACCGCCCCTGGTAGCTGTCCGTTCTGCCCTCGACGCGCACGACGGCGCTTTCGGGCAGGTCCTTGAAAAAGCCAAAGAGCGGCGCGTCGCTGAAACACGTGAACGGAAACGAGCCCGTCTTGTCTCCGAGCTCGACCGCGAGGTAGGGGCTGTCGTTCTTCGCGGTCTTGGCGGTCACTTTGCGGACGAGCAGGACGGCGGCGAAGGGGCGGCCGGAGGCCGGTTCGAGCGCCTTGAGGTCGCGGACGGTCAGCAACGAGGGGGCAACGGACATGGGGAGAAGAGCAAGAATCGGAAAGGCGGAGAACTGTTGGCGAGAAGATGACGGAACGGGGAAGAAGTCGATAGCGCAGCAAGGCCCAGGGGCGGCCGGCCGCGCCACCGGCCGGTCAAGGCGCGAGGTGCGATGGTCCGGTGGTGTTCGGATCTACCCTGCGCCCGCCGGGGGACTCGCCGCCGATGCCGCCGCCGCGCCCGTGCCGCCCACCAGCACGCCCAGCTGCTCCCGAATCTTCACGAAGAACTCGGGGTCGAGCTCGCCAGTCGGGACCTCGTAGATCTGGTGCGTCCCTGCGTGCTCAAACAAATTGCGCTCGCCGTCAGCGCTCTGCCCGCGTGGCCGCAGCCGGCGTTTCCGCTCCAGCAGCAGCGCGAGGAATTGCAGCAGGGGAGTGTTGACGGGATTCGGCTCGTTCGCCGGGTCCGCCAACGTCAGAAACAGAGTCTCCGCCGTCAGCTTCAGCAGCCGGTCGGGATTCTCCTCCTTCGGCTTGGGCTTGAACACGTGCACCCACCGGCAGAGCACGGCGCCCTCCGGACGAAAATCCGCGTCCTCGGCCGCGTGCAGATCGTGTCGCACGAAGTCGCTGCCACCGCCGCGGACCAGGTAGCTGACAATGCGGTCGCCATCGGCGAACCGACGGCTCGACGCGCGCGACACCGGCGCCAGGGGCTGCAGGTTCATTTCCATCAGGTTTTGTGTTTACTTGGCCCCGCGCCCGACGCTAGCAAATTCCCCACTGCTGACGCAGGCGGTGGCCACCGATGCTACGAATCAACCCAGATCTTCCGTCACGACGCGCCGCCCGCCGGCCGGGGACCGGCGGCCGTCGTCCGCGCCGGAGGCAGGGCTCCGCGAACGGCCTGAGCGACGCCGTTGGGTTTCCGCTCCGTCGATGGGTTCTGCCGCCACCATGACCGGACGCCTCATCGCCATCGGGGACATTCACGGCTGCCACGCCGAGTTCGCCGAGTTGCTGGACCGCCTGGCCCCCACCGCGACCGATCAACTCATCCTGCTCGGCGATCTCGTCAACCGCGGGCCCGACAGTCCCAAGGTGATCGAGCTCGCGCGCTCCCTCAACGCCGTCTCCCTCCTCGGCAACCACGAGCGACGGCTGCTGCTCTACCGGCGGACCCGCGACAACGAGTATCTGAAGGAAAACGACGAGGAAACCCACGCCCGGCTGCGGCCCGAGGATTGGGCTTACCTTGAAGCGATGCCGCTCACCCACTTCTGCCGGGAACTCGACACCGTGTTTGTGCACGGCGGCTTTGTGCCCGGCAAACCGTGGCGGGAGCAACCCGCCGAGGTGGTCACGCGCGTGCAGGTCATCGACAAGGCCGGCCGACCGCGGAAGCGCGCCGACTGCCCCGATTGCCCGCCGTGGGCCGACCTCTGGACCGGCCCTCCGTTCGTGGTGTACGGGCACACGCCCCGACCCGAGATCTACAAGCTCAAATGGTCGGTCTGCATCGACACCGCCTGCGTGATGGGCGGGCACCTCACCGCCTGTCTGCTGCCCGAGAATCGTTTCGTGCAGGTCAAGGCCCGCAAACAATACTACGCGCCGTAAGCGGCGATCGCGCGCCCGGGGGCGGCCCCCGGCAGGCTTTGGAGTGGAATCGGCCGGGGCTCGCGATATTCTCGCGGGCTGGCATGAGCTGGATGTACGCAGCCTCGCTCGGCGCCGTGGCCTGCGGGCTTGGGGTCCTCGCGTCCTGCCGGGATCTGCCGGGATCGGGGAGCCGGACCGAGGCGCAATGGGCGACGGCGCGGGCGCGCATGGTCCGCGAGCAATTGGCGGGGCCGGGCCGCGGCATCCGCGATCCGGCCGTGTTGCGCGCCATGGGGAAGGTGCCGCGCCACCGGTTCGTCCCGCGCGAAATCATGGCGGCGGCTTACGGCGACGGTCCGCTGCCGATCGGCTACGGCCAGACGATCTCGCAGCCTTACGTCGTCGCGTTCATGACCGAGCAACTGGAACTCACGCCGGGCGACCGCGTGCTGGAAATCGGCACCGGGTCGGGCTACCAGGCGGCCGTGCTGGCGGAGCTCGCGGCCGAAGTCTACACGATTGAAATCATCGCGCCGCTGGCGGCGCGCGCGCGGGCCACGCTGGCGGATCTCGGGTACACCAACATCCGCGTGCGGCCAGGGGACGGTTATCTCGGCTGGCCCGAGGCCGCGCCGTTCGACGCGATCATCGCGACCTGCGCGCCGGAGCGCATCCCGCCGCCGCTGGTCGACCAGTTGAAGGACGGGGGACGCATGATGATCCCGGTGGGACCAAGCGACGCGCAAAACTTGGTGCTGCTGCGGAAGCAGGGCGGCAGGATCAAGCGGCAGGCGGTGCTCCCCGTGCGCTTCGTGCCGATGACGGGCCAGGTGACGGAGAGTCCCCCGTGATTCACGGCGGCCTGGTGGAAGGCAGCGTCGGGACGTCAGGTCCGAGCGGGGGCGGCAGTCCGTGGAGCGCGCGATCGAGCTCGGCATCGCTCAGCCGGTAAACAAGGATGGAGTAGTTCAGGGTGTCATCCGGCTCGCGTTGGCGCAGGAAGGCCGTCAGGCGCATGAAGCGCAGCTGATCGAAGTCAGCCAGGGCGCGCAGCCATTGCGCGGGCGGCAGCTGCGGCAGCGCGGCGCGGCGCACCGCCGGATCGTCCTGCAGCATGGGTTCGACCAGTTTTGACACCGCTTGGTAGCCCTCCTCATAGCGAGCGTTCCAGGGTCCCCACGCACCCGGCCAGGTCGTCACGGGCTGGAGCATGGTCGCGCTGATCAGGTACGTGCCCCCGGTGATCCGGAACGCGGCGGCTTTCTTGATGAGCAGGAGGTGCCGGACGCTGGCCTCGTCAGCCTGACCGATGACGGCGGGGTCGTAGGCGGGATAGGTCTTCATCAAGTCGCGAAGATCAGTCCCGATCGGGACGTCCACCGCGTTGAGCGGCGGCAGCTGCTCCAGATCGGGAAAGGAGTATAGCGGGCGGGCTTCGACGCGATAGTAGGCAGGGCTGGCGATTCCGAAGAAAGACAGGTAGGCCGGCCGCGCGGACGGGTGTTCGGTGAGAAATCGCTGGACGGCGGGCAGGTCCTGTCCCCAATCCAGCGAGCTGTCGACGAGATGGCGGTACGCGCGTGACGGCGCCACGAGGCCGTTGAAATAAGCGAGGTAGCGGGGAAACCACGCAAAGCTCTCGGCGGCGTGGGCAACGAGCAGAAGCGCCAGCCCGGCGCCGCAAACCCGATCCATCCGGCGGCCGGCGGGATGCCACCAGGCGGCGGCCGCGCCGCCCAGCACGGCGAGGATCGGATAGGTGAGGAGAATGTGGCGGTGACCGATGTTGAAATGGCTGGAAACCGCGACGGTCCAGTAGACCGCCAGGAGCGCCCCCCATGGGATCAGCTCATACCACGGCAACCGACGGCGGATCACGGCGGCCAGCGCCGCGAGGCCGACGATGCCAAGGAGCGCCAACGGCGTCTTGACGAGGAAGGTATAGGGGAAGAACCAAGGCGAGCCATGGATCGTGAACGCGCCGTTGAGGAACGCGGGACGGGCGTGCGCGTAGCGCCAGACGTACGCGAGTCCATAAAGGTACGCCTCGGGCAGAACGCGCCGGGTTCGCATCCAGCCGACCAGGCGGGGCCACGCGGCGGGCGGAGGAGCGGCGAGCAGGGCATCCAGACGCTGTTGTTCGGGGGGTTGCAGGAGGGTATCGCGCACCGTGCGCACGGCGGCGAGCGTGGCGGGCGTCCAGTGCTCGGGGCGCTCGGCTCCCTGTTCGAGGGTCTGTTCGATTTGCTGTCGCCGGGCCGGATCGAGTTCGAGCTGCCGGAAAATGCTTTGGGGCGACGGACGGCCCAGCACGAATTCCCACGTGTCGGCCTGCCAGCCCCCCGGCTGGCCTGGCGCAAAGGCAGCATAGCGGAAGCCGTAGAAGCTCCAGATCATCGCGATCACGACGGCGGCGTGTACGCCGGCGACCGCGGCAAACGCGAGGGCCTGCCGGGGTCGCCCGGTGACCGTGCGCGCGCCGAGCAGGTGGATCGGCAGCGGCCGGTTGGCCAACAGCCGCGCCGCCACAAGGATTCCCGCGATGGGCACGATCAGGACGGCCGACGCTTTGGTCACGCACAGGGCGCCGACGGCGAGCGCGCTCAGGAGCACGCGCGTGACGGTGATCCGCTGAAGCAACACCCACAGGGCCCAGGTGGCGGTGACGAAGAACAGGGCGCACGCGACATCGGCGGTCATCAGCGCGCCGTTGGCGAGAATCGTTGGATTCAGCGCATAGAGCACGAGGGCGACCAAGGCGCCGCGCCGGCCGAAATGGCGCCGCGTCCAGAGCCACACCACGCCGCCGAGCGCCACGGCGAACCCGGCCGCCGCTGCCCGGCCGGCCAGCGCCATCGCGGCGGCGTCATTGCCCAACTGGTAGAACCATCGGTAGGACCAGACCCATTTGTCCCCCGAACGCCACTCCGCGGAATCGGTCGCGGGTGTCCGGTCGCGGCGCGCGAGCAGCGGCAGCGCGAAGACTCGCTGCGGCAGGTTGCCGCTCTCCGGATCGAGCCGGTAATCCTGGAACTTCCAGTAGGTGAAGCCGCCGGCGGCATGACCCGGTTCGTCAAAGGTCAGGCTGAGGTCGCGCGTGCTGGCGACGAGAAAGCCCCAGAATGCCGCCAGCAGCACCATCGCCGCGGTGGGGCCGGTCAGGCGGCGCCATCCGGACTCTTCCGGCGATGCCGGCGGCGAGGTCAAGAGGGGGCGCAGGAAGGGAGCGGAGGCGGCCATCGGGCGACGGCGCTGATGCTGAACGCCCGCCGCCTCGGAGCAAGCCAAGGGGAGGGGTGGCACGGTTGCCGCCAGACTCGCAACCCGGATCGGGCGGCCCCGCGTGGCCGGCAGGCGCTGTCGTTGCGGCAGATACTGGTCCGGTTTGAATCGAACCGCCGACGGCTCCGGGCAGGGAACCCGGGCTAGGTCCGCACGGGGATGCCGCGACCGGCGAGAAAGGCCCTGACCTGGGGGATGGTGAAGGTGCCGAAGTGAAAGAGGCTGGCGGCCAGAACGGCGCTGGCGTGGCCCTGATCGAGGACCTCGGCGAAATGTTCCAGCCGTCCCGCTCCGCCGGAGGCGATGACCGGCACCTCGACTGCGTCTGCGACGCGACGCGTCAGGTCGATGTCGTAGCCGGCCTGTGTGCCGTCGCGGTCCATCGAGGTGAGCAGGATCTCGCCGGCGCCCAGGGCGACGGCGGTCCGGGCCCACTCGACCGCCTCGAGCTCCGTGGGCTTGCGGCCGCCGTGAGTGTAGACGCGCCAGCGCGGCTCCTTTCCCGGATCGCGCTTGGCATCAATCGCGACGACAATGCACTGGTGGCCAAACCGCAGGGCTGATTCCCGGATCAGATTGGGATCCTGGATCGCGGCGGTGTTCAGGCTCACCTTGTCCGCCCCGGCGCTCAGCATGGCGTGAATGTCATCCACGGAACGCAGGCCGCCGCCGACCGTCAGCGGCATGAAACATTGCTCGGCGGTCGCGGCCACGACGTCCCGCATGATCGCGCGGTGGTCGCTCGAGGCGGTGATGTCAAGAAAGGTGAGCTCATCCGCGCCCTGCTGGTCGTACGCGCGGGCGCAGGCAACGGGATCGCCGGCATCCCGCAATTCCTGGAAGCGGACGCCCTTGACCACACGGCCGGCGGTCACATCGAGGCAAGGGATGATGCGGCGACTGAGCATCGTTTCGAAGTTTAAGGCGTAAGGCTTGAGGTTTAAGGCAGATACCGAGCGGAACAGAACCTCGAACCTCAAAATTGGGACCTAAGACCTCAAACCCGGAATCTCGGCCGTGCCCCGCGGGCGGCGTGCCGGCGTCACACCTCCACCATCGTGATCTCGGGGTCAAAATCCACGGCGAGGCGGTAGACGTTGCCCGGACGCATGACCAGCGGGTGGTCGCGGCGGAGAAACTGGAGGAAGTGAATGCGACCGTAATTGGTGCGGTAGGTTGCGTCGTTGCTCACCACGTCGGTCTCCTGCCAGACGGCCTGGAAATCGTTCTTGTGCACGGTGCAGCGATGGCCCTGGGGCCCGAGCACGGGGGAGTTGCCGAGGCGGTAGCGCGAGTGCGGCGTGCCGATACAGAGCACGTAGCGGAACTGGTCGAGGGTCACGGGCTGCTTGACGGTGTAGGCAAACTCGCAACTGACCTTCGCGCCGGTGAAGGCCCACTGCACCTTGACGTTGCCGAGGCCGCGCACGAGCTCCTCGCGCGTGTTGATGAGCTCGGGCTGCTCGTAGCGGAAATAGAAGCTGTTGCGCAAGCCGAGGCCGGTAACGCAACGCAGGCCATAAAAGGCCGGGATGGTGACGTGCTCGCCGAAGGTGAGCTCGGGCAGCATGACCGGCAGATAATGGTTGTTCGGCCAGTCGAAGACCCCCGGGCAATGGGGAAACGGCAGCGAATCGGAAGTGAGCGAGGTGCCCGAGCTGAGCAGCGGCAGTTGCACGTGCAGGCCGCTGTCGGCGTCACGGTAGAGAAACAGACCCTGTTCCTTGCGGTTCGACTTGTCGTAGATGACGAAACGCCCGCTGGTGCGGGCGGCCTCGAGGCGGGGCTGGCCTTCGGGCGTCTGCACGGTCTTGGCGAGGCGCGCCCATTGGCAGAGATAGCGCGCGCCGTCGAAGTTGGCCATGCGGGTGGTGTGGGTGCTGTAGGCCGTGCGTTCGTCGTCGCGCACCACGAGTTCGCCGTGCTCCTGGTCGAGATAGGTCTGATAGAAGAAATGGAACAGACGGCGCAGGATGTCGAAATAGCGCGGCTTCTGGTCGTCGGCGATCCACCCGTCGCGCAGGCCCTGCAGCAGGATGCTGATGCAATGCATCTGACCGTAGGCGCCGGCGGCGCGGCCGTAGGCCCAGCCGAGGCCGTCGGCGCGCACCAGGTCGGGAAGCATCCGGATGTATTTCTCGGCGTACGTGCGCAGCGTGGGGAGCTTGCGCTCCCGGACCCCGGGGTTCGAATGCAGCTGCAGGGCCGAGCGGATGAACACGAAGGTCAGCACGCCGTAGAGATTGAAGTTGCCGCCGAAACCCTTGGCCGCGTCGTCGAAGAAACCCGTCGAGCTGGTCTGGTTGACGCGGTCCACCATCCGCTCGATCAGTCGGCTGGTCTCGTCCTTCTTGGACAGGCCGAAGCTGAACCGGCAGACGGCCTTGGCCACGTTGAACGCCTGCCAGTGATTGTCGTAGTCGCTCCGGTGCAGCAGCATCTTGTCGAGGCGCTGGCGCGTCTCATCGACCAGCCGCTCCCACACAGGGTTGCGCTCCTTGGACGGCCCGAAGCACAGGAGGCCGAGCGCGGCGTAGGCGAGCCCGTTCTCGGCGGGCGGTTCGGTGAAGACCTGCGCGGTGACGCAGCGCGCCACCTGGTCGATGAGGTCGTGGTCCTTGAGCGTGGTCTCGCCGGTGGCCCGATAGAATTCGCCCAGCGCGAAGGCGACGTGTCCGGGTTCGTCGGGGCGGGGGAGTTCGCCGGAAACGGGGGTGACGGTGCCGTCGGGGTTAATCGAGTCGAGGTTTTGGCCCAGCATGGAGCGGGCCATGTCGAGACATTGCTCGGAGAAACTGTGCATGCAGGCTGGGTTGGTGGGAACTCGCGGACCTTCCGGGGCGCACGATTGCGCAAAGGGAAGTGGTTAGTTTTTTCGGCTTTTTCCCAATGGCGCAAGCGGGAAATTGGCCCGGGCGTCCGGCCGCGCGGAAGCGGGCGCAGCCGGAGCGGGCGCGGGCGGTTCAGCCCGCCCGGCCGGGCGGGGACGGCAGAAAGCAGGCGATCGCTGTGGCGACCGCGGTCACGTGGGCCAGGATTCGCTGCGGCAGGGGAAGGGACGAGGGCGTCTCGAGCGTGTAGCCAAGGCGGGTGTGGTGGGCCCGCAGGTAGATGGCTTCGGGCCAGAGCTCGCGCTTCGCCGGGTCGTCGTCGGGCCGGATGATGCCGCCCTGGGCGGGCCGGCCGTCGATCGTCGCAGCGAACTCGACGGGGCAGACCCGGCTGACGGCCGCGACCACGGGCTCCGCCAGGCTGGGGCGGTGGTCGGAATTGAGTTCGTACAGGTAGAAGCCGGACGCCTCCCAGTCTTCATGCAGGCAGAGCGTGAGATCGAAAGGCGGCTGGCGCCGCAGCCAGGCGACGTGGGCCTTGGTCTCGACGGCCTGCGGCGAGCGGTAGTCGCGATTCAAGTCGCGGCGCTCGTGGTTCTCGCGCGTGCCGGCCGCCAGGCCGGTCGGGTTGAGGAGCGGACAAAGGAACCATTCGCAGCGCGCGTCAAAGAATCCCTCCTCAAGCAAACGCAGCAGCGCCTGCGGCGGCGCGGGCTCGTCGCTGTGAATGCCCGCGGACAGGTAGAGACGCGGGCGCGGACGGCTCGCGCGTTTGGTGCAGGCGATCAGCGGGTGGCCGTGCACTTCGCCGAACGGCTCCACGACGAAGCCCGCCGCCCGGGAGGCGGCGGAGAATTCGCGATGGAAGCCGCCAGGCGACAGCGGTGACGTGGTGGCCATGCCGCGGGCAGCCTAGGGGATTCTTTGACAGGATGGACAGAATTAACACGATGGCCGCATTGCCGGCGCCAGTTCCGCTGGCAGCCCTCATTTCGCCGGCCGTTGCCCATGTCACCAGTTCGCGTCCGCTTTGCCCCCAGCCCGACCGGGTTCTTCCACATCGGCAGCGCCCGCACGGCGCTGTTCAACTGGCTCTACGCCCGCCACACCGGCGGCGTCTTTGTCCTGCGCATTGAGGACACGGATCAGGCACGCAACACCGAAGAGTATCTCAATCTGATTTATGACAGCCTGACTTGGCTCGGCCTCGCCTGGGATGAGGGTCCGAAGGTGGGCGGCGCGTACGGGCCGTACCGGCAGAGCGAACGCGCGGACATTTACCGGGACCACCTCGAGCGGCTGAAGGCGTCCGGCCGGACCTACGAGAAAGACGGCGCCATCTGGTTCCGGATCTCGGGCGACCCCCAGGTGATCGACGATGCCATCCGCGGCCGCGTCGAACGGAAGGAGGACAAGGATTTCGTGGTCGTCCGCTCCGACGGCAATCCGGTCTTCCATTTTGTGAATGTGGTCGACGACATCACCATGCAGATCACGCATGTGATCCGGGGCGAGGATCATCTGTCCAACACCAGCAAGCACACCGAGCTGTTCAAGGCCCTGGGCGCGCCGCTGCCGGTGTACGCGCACGTGCCGCTCATCCTGAAGCAGGCGGGGCCAGGCAAGATGTCGAAGCGCGACCAGGGGGCGCTGATCGAGGAGTACCAGCGCCGCGCCTTTCTGCCCGAGGCCCTCGTCAACTTCCTCTGCCTGCTCGGCTGGAACCCGGGTGACAATCGCGAGAAGATGCCGCTGGCGGAAGTCATCCGGCTCTTCGACCTGCCGGGCATCAATCAGAGCAACGCCCGTTTCGACGAGAAGAAGCTGGCGCACATGAACATGGCCTATCTGCTCGAATTGCCGGCCGACCGTTTCGTGGCGCTGGCCCGCGAGCATTTCGTGCGGGTGTCCGCCGGGGCACCGCTGCCGGCGCTGGCGGCGGATGCCGCCTATTTCCGCGACGTCATGCTGCTCAGCCAGCCCAAGGTTAAGGCGATCGAAGAGTTGCCGGCCTACACGGCCTACTTCTTCACCGAAGATTATCCGATCGATCCCGCGGCGCGCGAGAAGGTCATGGGCAAGGGCGAGCCGAAGGTCCGTCTCCAGGAACTCGCCGAAGCGCTCGGTCCGGCGGATTTCGCGAGCGACGCGGCGCTGGAGGCGGCCATCAAGGCCACGGCGGCACGGCACGGGCTCGGTTTCGGCGATTATCAGGCGCCGACGCGCCTGGCGATCTCCGGCACGAACGTCGGGCCCAACCTCACGGGTATGCTGCGGCTGCTGGGACGCGACTGCGCCTTCCGCCGCATCGAGCGGTTCCTCGGCTCGACCTAAAGGCGCGCCTGGATCGCGGCCAGCAGCGCGGCATAGTCTTCCACGGCGGGAAACTGCGGGAATTGCCGCACGACGCCCGGAGGCGCGCGAAAGAGGATGCCGTGGTCCGCCTGGGCCAGCATCGAAGTGTCGTTGAAGGAATCCCCGGCGGCGACGACGCGATAGTGGATCGACTGCAACGCCTCGACCGAGCGGCGCTTCTGATCGGGCACGCGAAGCTCGTAGCCGGTGATGCGGTCGTTCTCCACCACGAGGCGGTTGCAGAACAGGGTCGGCCAGCCGAGCTGGCGCAGCAGCGGCTGCGCGAATTGCTCAAACGTGTCGGACACCACGATCACCTGCGCCCGGGCGCGCAGCGCGGCGAGGAAGTCGACCGCGCCCGGCAGCGGCTGGAGGCTGCCGATTACGGCCTGAATGCGCGACAGGGTGATGCCGTGCCGGTCGAGGATTTCGAGGCGGCCCCGCATGAGTTTGTCGTAATCCGGCTCGTCGCGCGTGGTGCGGCGCAACTCGGGCAGTCCGGTGCGCTCGGCGACCGCAATCCAGATCTCCGGAGTCAGGACGCCCTCCATGTCGAGGGTGACGATGGCTTGTTTCAAGGGGAGGGCAGTGAACCAGAAGTCGTCGCCGGCTGGCAAGCCGCGACCGCGCGGCGCGGCGTGCGGGAACGGAGCGGCGCGCGCCGGGTCCCGGCGCACCGGTGCGAGCTCAGGAGTATTTCGCCAGGAGCGGGGCGAGGTGGCGGCGCGTCCGCGCCGGCCAGAGCCTTCGCTCCGTCATGATGGCGTGTTCCAGGGCGCGGTGGCACGGCCACGCCGGCGTCACCGGGATCCGCGGGATGACGCGGACGATGATTCGCTGCGCTGTCGCCGCATTGCGATGCAGGCACTCGACGACCATCTCCGTGG
>DATIWI010000218.1:0-3640 GCA_035519475.1 Opitutaceae bacterium | reverse complement strand
AACGATCTGGTTCCGATTGACAACCCTCCATCCGGCTAGTGAGGGACGGTGTCGGGCGACAGGACAAACTGACCTCCTGGCGACATGAAAACTGACCCCCTTCGACGAAGGAGGGGAGATGTTGTGACGGGAGACTCTCTTTCCCCGGCGATGACGGCGGGGGAAGAGCGGATGGAGACGCCCGGGGATGTGGCGGTGATGCTGCGGCTGGCCGAGCTGGGCTGGGGATCGAAGCGGATCGCCTTTGAGCTCGGCTGCAGCCGCACCACGGTGAAGCGGTACCGGCGGCAGGGTGGCTGGGCGTCGTACCGGGGTCGGGGTCGGCCGTCGGCGCTTGCCGGGTTGGAGGGCTGGTGGCCGAGCGCTTCCGGCGGCACCGGGGCAATGCCGACGTGGTCCGCCAGGAGCTCGAGCGCGAGCACGAGGTTCGGGTCAGTCTGCGTACGGTCGAGCGGGCAGTGGCGGATTTGCGACGCGATCTGCTGGCCGAGGCTCGGGCATGCGTGCGCTTCGAGACGCCGCCCGGCCAGCAGCTGCAGATCGACTTTGGCTCGACCTTCGTGCCGATCGCCGGCGAAGGGATACGGGTCTACTTGTTCGTGGCGACGCTGGGTTACTCGCGCCGCGGTTTTGTGGCGGCGTTTCGGCACGAGCGGCAGCCGGCTTGGTTCGAGGGCCTGGAGGCGGCCTTCCGGCACTTTGGCGGGGTTCCGCGCGAGGTCCTGCTCGACAATGCCAAGCCGCTGGTCGTTCGCCACGATGCGGTCACGCGCGAGGTCGTGTTCAATGAGCGGCTGCACGCCTTCGCCCGCTACCGGGGATTCCGGCCGCGTGCCTGCGCGCCCTACCGGGCGCGGACCAAGGGCAAAGACGAGAACGGCGTCGGCTATGTGAAGAAGAACGCGATCGCCGGCCACGGCTTCGTCTCTTGGGCGGCGCTGGAAGCGCACCTTGTCCGGTGGATGCGCGAGGTTGCCGATCGGCGCATCCATGGCACCACCAGCGAGCCGCCGATCGAGCGGTTCCGGCGGGAGGAGGCCGAGGCGCTGGCGTCGCTCATGGGCCGGCCGCCGTTCCGGCAGGTGCGCGAGGTGGTCCGCCGCGTGCAGGCGGATGGCTCGGTCGATCTCGACACCAACCACTACAGCGTGCCCTGGCGGCTGATCGGCGTCCGGGTCCGGGTCGAGGTGACGGCTGGCGTGGTGCGCATCTTCCACGCCGGGATGGAGGTCGCCCGTCACCACGAGCGCCGCAGTCGGCGCGAGCGCGTTCTCGACCCCGCCCACCTGGTCGGCGTCATCGCCGATGACCGGGACGCGCCGGTGACGCCCGTAGCGGCGCCGGCGGGAGTCGGGGAGCTGTTGCGGCCGTTGGCCGAGTACGAGCAGATCGCCGGAGGTGGGTGGTGAATGCCGATCTCGACCGCCTGCCCGAGATGCTGGCGCGGCTCGGCCTGAAGGCGATGCGGGACCGGCTCGACAACCTGCTCGACGAGGCCGGGCGGCGCGATCTCTCCCTGCGCGAGGCACTTTCCCTGGTGTGCGCAGCCGAGGTGGCGCACCGCGAGGAACGGCGGATCAGCATGGGCCTGGGCATCGCCAAATTCCCGTTTGTCAGAACGCTCGACGGCTTCGAGTTCGACGCCCAGCCGTCGCTCGACCCGAAGCAGGTCCGCGACCTGGCGACCTGCCGGTGGGTCGCCAACGGTGATGCGCTGCTCCTGCTCGGCCCACCCGGCGTCGGCAAGACGCATCTCGCGGTGGCGCTCGGCCGCGAGGCGATCAAGATCGGCTACTCGGTGCTGTTCACTCCGGCGACCACGCTGTTGACCACGCTGGCCAGGGCGCAGGCCGAGGGCCGGCTGGAGGACCGCCTGGCATTCTATGCCAAGCCGAAGCTGTTGATCGTCGACGAGTTGGGCTACCTGCCGTTCGCGCCGGATGCGGCGCACCTGTTCTTCCAGCTGGTCTCGAAGCGCTACGAGCGCGGCAGCCTGATGATCACCAGCAACCGCAGCGTCGGTGAATGGGGCGCGGTGTTCGGCGATCCGGTGGTCGCCACCGCCATCCTCGACCGGCTGCTGCATCACAGCCACGTGGTCACCATCCGCGGCGACAGCTACCGGCTGCGCGAGAAGCGGCGCTCCGGCCTGATCAAAGGGATGGCGCTCGATCAGCAGCAGGAGGCGTGCGACAAGCTTGCCCAGGTGGGTCCACAGGCCCCTCCCGCGCTTCGCTCCGCCAGCCGCGCGAAAGGCGCTGCGCTCCGCGCGGGTCCCTCCCAGGGACTACCTGGACAAGCCCATTATCACCAAAGCAGGGGCCAGTTCTTGTTGTCGCCAGGGAATCAGTTCCGAGTGTCGCTTGACACTCACCACCCGATAAGGTTCGAGATGGGTCTCCATGATCGTCAGGCTGGGACGGCGAGGCGGATTTTGCCTCGGGGACGAGGCCGGCCGACGATTTTCCAGAAGGGATGGGGCGGGGTTGTCATGGCGATGGCGAGGAGCCGCCCGGCGCCGTGAGTAATCCGGCGTGCGCGGCGGCGGTTGAACCGGAAGGGAAACTCCTCGAGGTAGCCGTCGGGATGTTTGAGGCTCACCGCCCCCTGATGCGTACCGGGGATCCATCGCTTGAGCAGCGAGAAGATCAGATGAACGCGCGGCAGCACTTCGGCCGCGGTCTGATCGAGCTTCGACAACACCGAGACGATGTGGCGATAGCCGGTCTTGCCGAGCTGTGCATAGCCGCGCCAGCCGTCGGTGTGAGCGGTTTCGCCATGGCCGAGGTGGTTGTCGACGAAGGCGGTGAGGACATCGGCCGAAACATTGGCGATCACACCAAGGCGAACCCGGCCGCAGCTCTTGCCGCGCTTCTCCACCGCGGCGGCGACGATGGCTTTATCCCCGGCGGCCCGACCCGGTTGGCCGGGTTCCGGACCGCCGACGTAGCTCTCGTCGATCTCGACCTCGCCGGCCAGGGGCTCCCGATTGGGCCGGACCATGGCGGTGCGGATCTTCGTGAGCCAGGACCATGCCGTCTGATAGCTGCCGAGCCCGAGCTTGCGTTGCCGTTCTGCGGCCGAGATGCCCTGCTTCGAAGCGGTGACCCCGAAGATGGCACGGAACCAGAGGGCGAGCGGCTGCTTGCTCTGTTCGAGGATCGTCCCGGCGATCACCGAGACCTGCCGGCCGCAGCCGGCGCACTCGCAGACCACCCGCTTCGACGGCAGGAAGCAGGCTCGGTCACCCGCGCAGCGGGCGCAGCGGAAGCCCTCCGGCCATTTCAGCCGAGCGAGGTACTCCCGGCAGTGGTCTTCATCGGCGAACCGACCACGGAACGCGCCCTCGCTGCCCGGAAATTCGCATACGTCCATCCCGCACCCCGGACATCATTTATGTTCACCGTATGGTCTTATTCCGCTGACACGCTAAACGCAAGCTGATCCGAACACACCTGCTCGTTGTGGAGACCCGGTTCACGTCATTGCCGGGCTTGTCCTGGCCAAGCCCGGGGTGACGGATATTGAGCGAGCGGGCATAGGAGTAGATGATCGACTGCATCTCGAAATGCGATAGCCTTTCCTACGGTAGCACGTCGAGGGGAATGGGATAGACCGCATCGCCGGGGGCGCCCTCGGG
>DATIWI010000217.1:0-13784 GCA_035519475.1 Opitutaceae bacterium | reverse complement strand
GCGAGGTCAGACAGGATCTGTTCGGCGCGTTTCCGGGGCCCGAGCAGGCCGAGGTAGGCGAGGGGGCGCGGCAGCAGGGCGCGAAGCAGGGGCACATCGTGGCGGTAATGATGGGTCATGATTGCGACGAGCGTGTCGGTGGCCAAAGGCAGGCGGGCGGACGCTTCCTCGGGGCGCACGACCACCACGGCGTCGGCCTCGGGAAACCGTTCCGGGGTCGCGAAGGCCGGGCGCGGGTCGGCCACCGTCACCTGCCAGCCGAGCTCCTTGGCGAACCGCACCAGCGGCCGGACATCGTCACCTGCACCGAAGATGACCAGCGCGGCGGGCGGGGCAACGGTCTGGCGGAATACGTCCACGGCAGCCGGCAGGGGTGGCAGGTCGCGGGCGAGCCGGGTGCCGAGCAGGCCAGTGTCTGGCCCGCGCCAGACCACCGCCAGCTCCGTCGCGATCCTGCGGCGGAAGTTCTCCCGCAAGGCGTCGGCCCAAACGGGCTGCCGCGGCAGCTTCTCGAGCAGAACCTGCACCACGCCGTGGCAGCCCAGACCCACGCCCCAAACCAGGTCGTTTTCGGCGGTGGTGTCATAGGAAATGGTTCGCGCCACGCCGTCCGTCCGCACCGCCCGCGCATGGATGATCACATCATCCTCCAGGCATCCCCCGCTGATGGAGCCGAGGCGGCGATCGTCAGCCGCCAGCAGCAACCGGGCCCCGGGCCGGCGGTAAGACGAGCCCTCGACATGCACCAAAGTGGCCAGAATCGCATCGCTGGCGGGGGCGGAATTCAGTTCAGCGAGTATCTGCTGCAGTTCCTTCATGGAGTGCGACTCCCGAACTCAACCGAGCTGGCGCGGCAAGGCGAGCGAACAAATCCGTCGATCAGCCTACCAGCGCGAAAGCCAGAGCAGTTCTTAAGGGAGCCGCAATTCCCGTAAAATGAATCAATTACAACCCTTTGGTCACTTTTTAACAAATTTGTTGCCTATCGGCGGGTTCCTTGCTTTCGTCCCCGACCAAGAGACTTGGGTGGGCTTAGCCCACAACCTCTTACCAACCGAAGCAAAACTGATCAAACTATGAACCTGAATTCCGTAAGGAAGTCACGGGCTCCGCTTGCGTTGTTTTTGGGCGTGGCCGTGTTCGCGGTGTCTGGTTACGCCCAGACGACCGCTCCGCAAGAAGAGAAGGAAGCGGTCAAGATGGAGAAGTTCGTCACCACGGGAACCCGCATCGGCACCGTCGCCGATCAGCTGGACATCCCGGTGGTTTCGATTGGCGCGGTCCAGATGCAGCAGGCGCCGCACGTCGAGCTCGCAGATTACCTAAGAGATCTTCCCGCGTTCACCGGTGCGGGCAACGGCAACGACTCCGTCACCAACGGTGGCGGTGGCTGGCGGACGATCGACCTGCGCGGTTTGGGCTCGGCTTATACGCTCGTGCTCATCAACGGCCGGCCGCTGGCCTTTACGAACACCCAGCAGGTCTCGGACGTTAATCAGATTCCAACGTCTGCCATCGACCATGTGGAGGTGCTGACCAGCGGCGCCTCCGCCGTTTACGGCACGAATGCCATCGGCGGCGTTGTCAACGTCATCACCAAGAGTGGCCAGAACGGCGGCGAAGTGAGCGCTTTCTACGGCGACGTCAGCCACACCGACCTCGGCCGCAAGCAGTTCGCGTTCTCCTACACGGCCTCCGACAGCAAGATGGATATCCTGGTCGGCGCGCAATATTTCAAACAGGGCGGCGTCTATAGTCCCGATTTCGGTTGGAGCTACTTCCCGGGGCCGACGAGCAACACATTTCCCTACCGGATGAGCATGCCGAAAAGCCTGTTCACGCCGGGAGCGACTGGCAGTGCCAACTATCTGGTAAAATGGAAGCCGGGCGAGGGCGGCAGGCGGGATGCGGCTTCGCCTTCTGACTTCCGGCTTTACCAGGGCGGCTTGCCTAACTTGGCCAATCCGGACGCAGGCTTCGACGGATTCCCGTTCTTCCTTTATACGCCCCTGATCCGTCCGGAAGAGCGCTATAATTTCTACACGTTCACGACCTTTCATATCAACGAGAACCTCACCTTCCACGCCGACTTGATGTATCGTTATGGGTTTTCGCACAACCAGTTGGCGCCGGCCGCGGTGCCCGTGCCTTCGTTGGGTGCCATCGTGATTCCGGCGACGAACTACTGGAATCAGAAGATCTTTGGCGAGAACGCGGTCCCGATCACGGCGGGTGGCTGGCGGCTCCTTGGCCTTGGCCCCCGTCTCGACGAAAACGAGGTCAGCGACGCGTGGTTCAATACCGGATTTGAAGGCAAATGCGGCGATTGGAAATGGTCGGCGCTGGCCCTCTATACCCAGGACTTCTGGGAAGACAGGGAAGGTAATTCCGGCAGCCTGCCCAAGTTGAATGAACTGCTGGCTCTGACCACGCCGGATGCCTTCAACCCGTTCACGAGCCTTACGGGCACAAACGCGAGCCTTTGGGATCAGATTCGGGTCGACGCATACGACCGTCAGCGCACCCGCCTGACCAACCTGCAGGCGACACTGAGCAACGATAATCTTTACCAGATGTCCGCCGGCGCCATCAAGGGAGTGGTGGAGGTGGAGTGGAACAAGTTCCGCGCCTACGATCACCCCGACGCGCTGGTGAGGGCCACTCCGCTGGGCTTCAATGGTACGCCCAACAACACCGATGGCGATCGCACCACTTGGGGTGTGTCCGCCGAGGTGGATGTTCCGATCATGAAGGAGCTGTCCACTCGCCTGGCAGGCCGGCAGGACCATTATTCCGATTTCGGCGGGGTGTCGGTGGGCCAGGGCTCCATTCGCTATCAGCCGACGAAAGAGCTGCTGTTGCGTGGTTCCTGGGGCCAGGGCTTCCTCGCCCCCAGCATCCTGCAGTTGCATGAGGGCCAGCAGGTCAACAACCCGACCTTCCTCGACCCGAGCGCCAAGAATAGCGATGGCTCTTGGGGGGCCAACACGCAGGTGAATATCACGCGCGTGGGCAATCCCAAGCTGCAGCCGGAGCACTCTCACACGTGGGATCTGGGCGTCGCCTGGTCTCCGCAGGCGGTCAAGAACCTGACCTTCACGTTGGACTATTGGAACATCGTGCAAACGGATGTCGTGTCTTCCGCCGAGGACTACGCGAGCATTATCGCCGAGCGGTTCTGGCAGGCGCTGGGATCGAGCGACGCGGCGCGCGATGCGGCGGCGCGCAATCCCACCAGCCTTGCGGCGGCGGTGGCGCAGATCTACCAGCAGACCGGTGTCACCGTTCTCTGGGAACCCGACGGCGGGCCGGACGGCTTGGGCGGTTTGTCTCAGAACAATACCGCGATCGCCAATGTCTACCGGACCAATCTGGCCGGCGTGAAGACGCATGGCTATGACCTCGGCGTTCAGTTCAGTTACGACGTCGGGAATCTGGGTACGTTCGGTTGGGACACCAAGGCGACCTACCAGCAGTCGTTCCAATACCAAGCGCTGCAGGGCGAGCCGTTCCTCGAACTGGCCGGCTTCTACAAGTCGTCCTTCGAGGGTGCGTGGCCGAAGTGGCGCGTTGCCTCCACGTTGAGTTGGAAGTGGAAGAATTTGGACGTGAACGCCACCTGGCACCACATCAATCACATCGCGCTGATCGATGGCGTCGACCCGACCTTCGGCAACGACCATCTCTACAGCTACGACACGTGGGACTTCAACGTCGGGTACGTGCTCCCGTGGACTAAGACCCAAATCCTGATCGGCGTGGAGAACGCGTTCGACAAGCTGCCGCCGCGGACTTCGTTTGCCACGAATAACTTCGTGGGCGCTGGCACCTACGACGTGAAGGGTTGCTTCTATTACGCGCGCGTGACGCAGAAGTTCTGACGCGCTGCTGACAAGTTCAGTTTTGCCCTGCGGCCCGGAGAAATCCGGGCCGCATCTTTTTGTTCCAGCGGCTAGGGTGATGGCTCCGCGTTGGAAAGAGTAGAGGCTATCCGAGAACCGTCTGTAACTGGAGAGCGGCGCGGCAGGCGCAGCAGCGCCCTCCACCGGATACGGTGGCCGGATTTCCGATTAGGCTCTAGCCAGTTCTTGGAACTTACCCGGAACGACGCAGCCGGGCCGCGATTCACGAAAGAAATCGCCCGCACCGAATGGTGCGTAGGGCCGGTGTCTTGCACCGGCCGCGCTTGCTGCGGCGCCTGCAAGACAGCTGCCCTACGCCAACTGCGTGAGTCCGGGTCAGGATTGCTGGGGCTCCGAAAAGGTCACGGTCACAGCGGCGGCATTCTTCTCGAAATCCACCGCGCGAAAACCCCAACGCGGCGAGGGCCGGCCGAGGATCTTCCTGCACGACGGCGGCCGGCCGCGCGGGTGAAGCCGGTTCACGCCGTCGGTCAGTTCGATGTCGCTGATCGCCACCTGCCCCACGCCGCGGAGGGCAATGCGCAGCGGTCCTGTAGCCGGGGTCGCTGACCCCGGTCCGGCCTCCGCGAGGCCGGCTACAGGGATGGGCACGCTGAATTCGCGCGTGATCTTCGCTCGCGGGCGGGCGGCGAAGGCGCGGAACTCGATCAGGGGCAGGCCGTGCAGCAGCACCCACGTCCCGTCGGCCCGCTGTTGTTCCACCACCACCTTCTGCTGGGCGGGGGCGAAGTGGTGCACCGTGAATTGCAGCTGCCAGGCGCCGCAGACGGGCGTCGATTGCCAGATGATCTCCGGATGAAGCGCTGCGCGTCGCAGCCAACGGCGCCAGGCGCGCAGTCGCTCCGCATCGCGGTCCAGCACGCGTTCGTTGGGCCCGCGCCGCCGTGGATTGCGGGAGCGATTCCACATGACCCGGGCCGCGGCGCGCCCGGAGCGGAGGTCGCGAGCGAAGGCAGCGGCCTCAGCCCGGAGCGAGGCAAGGGCGGCGCCAATCTGTGGCCGGAAAGGCGGGGTCGGGTGACCCCGCCCTGCAATACGCGGGCCGGACGTTGTGGGACGGGATCTCCCGCCGTCGCCAAGGCTATGGCGGGCAGGCCTGATCCCGCCCTCGGACCCAGCCCGCTGACGGGCGGCGGATTGCCTCAATTGAAACACCGCCTGCGCCGCGCGCCGCACAAAAACATCGCGCTGGGCGAGGTAGCGGCGGAAGGCGAGGCTGGCGGACAGAGCCGATGGGCACGGGTGTAGGAGCCTGCCTGCCCGTTCGACAAGCTCAGGGCCCCGAGCCTGTCGAAGGGCAGGCGACGTTGGCGGCGGAAGGGAGCAGGGGGCAGGGGGCAGGGGGCGTGTTTTTCCTGGTCCCTGCTCCGTGCTTCCTCCTCGTCTCCCCCAATCGCGAGCAAGCCTTTCGACCGAGCTCAGGGCCCCGAGCCTGCCGAGGGGCACGCTCCTACAAATCCGCGACACGGTTTTCTCTTCCTGCTCATATGGCCCCAGCCCATCCCGTGTGGCGCAGACGTCCCATCGCTCATTGATCTGCCAGCGGTAATAGCCGCAGAAGGCATGGGCATCACCGGCCAGAGCGGCGCGCGCCCACCGGCGAAGATCAGACGGGTAGGGCGGCATGTCCCTATGCCGCCGCATTGCCGTCGGCGCGTTGAGGACCCGGCCTTCGCGCGAGGCTTCGGCGGGCAGGACAACGCGCCGCGGCGGCTTCGGGACAAGCTGCCCTACCGACCTGTTTCCAAACACCCGGGCGAAGCCGCGCGCGAGCATCTCCCGCGGGTCGTCCACGTGCGGATCGAGCCAGAGGCTGGCGGCGGCGGCATCGATCGCGATGGGAAGTTCCATCGCCAGGCGATTGGCCTCCCAGGAGGTGACGAGGAAGCCGGCGGCTCCGACACGTCCGCAGCGCCGCCACCACGACACGATGTTGGCGAGCCGTTCTCCGAAGACCGGCAGCGGCTCATGGCGAAAGGCACCGTTCATCGGGCAGCCCCAGTATTCGATGCCTCGCGCCCGCAGCGGGGTGGCGAGGTCCACCTCGGCGAAGTTGTGGAGTTCGACCCGCGGAAGCCGGGCGAAGGGATAGTAATACCAGTCGTGGACGATCACATCGCGCGGCAGTTTCGGAACCGCGGCGGGCAGCAGTGCCAGCATGTCGGCCCACAGACCCAGCCGCAGGCCCAGCGAGGTGGTGAGCGCATGGAGGCGGTCGACGTGCGCAGCGAAATGCGCCGCGAGCCCAATGCGCGCGATCTCCTCCCGGCAGCGCGGACATTTCCCGAGGTGAATCGACTCGTCCAGGCCGGCGTGCACCTTGCCGGCCGTGCAGAACGGGACGACATCGCGCAGGAGTTTGCCGGCGACCTCGGGGGTACGCGGGTGCAACGGGCAGATCTGACCTTGGGCCAGCGGATTTCCGGCGCGATCGTGCAACTCGTTCAGCTCCCGCAGGTCCGGCACCTTGATGAGGTATTGCGTATGGCCGAGCAGATTGACGATGGGCACGACGCGAATACCTGCGGTCGTCGCCGCCTTCACCAGTCGGTCAAGCTGGGCATAGGTGTAGCCGTCGGATCGGCCCACGCCGGGCAGGCTGGGATACTCGACGGCATCCTCCAGATGCAGGTAGAGCTCCTGATAACCCCAGTCGGCATAGCGCGGCAGCCACGGCAGCAGGAAATCAAGCCGTTCAACCTGGCGGGCGAGGTCCCACTGGAAGGCCTTTGTGATGGAACGGGCCGCATTCATGGTTGTAGGAGCCTGCTGGCAGGCGATTTCGGGCCAAGGATCGCTTGCAAGCAAGCTCCTACATCTTGGCTGGTCCATCCGGTGCGCGCGTTCGCAAATGCTCCTTCAGCCATGCCCGCCCTCCGGCCTCGTCGACAAAGGCCCCTTCCTCTTGGGCTTCGGCGCACGCGGCGAGGATGGGTTTGAATTGGGGTCCAGGCCGCAGCCCGAGTTCGAGCAGATGCCGTCCCAGGATCAACGGGCGCGGCGCGGCGTCACGCACGGCGAGGGCGCGGGCCGTGTCCCCGAGTGCGTGGATGCGCGATTCGGTATCGCCTGACACGACCGGCGGGCGTCCAAGATGGTCCGCCCACATGACGAGGCAGAGGTCGTCGATGGTAGCGGGGGCGAGTTTGCGGGCGAGCCGGCGCACCGCGCTATCGGAGAAACCCGGGTGGCCATGATGGTGCGCCAGGTGATGAAGCACCAGCGGGCGCACCCACTCGACCAGGTCCAGCGGCGCCCCGATGCGACGGAGAAAGGCTTCGGTCGGCGGCCCGCCCGCCTCTTCGTGCCCGGGACTGAGCCAGCGTTGCACGCCGTGGCGTTCCGCCTGCACCGTGGTGGCGGGCTTGCCGAAATCGTGGGCGAGCACGCCGAACAGGAGGTACCGCCGGCGCGCGGGGTCGCTCTCCCGCCAGGCGGGCAGGCCCGCGAGCGCGTCGAGGCACAGCCGGGTGTGGGTGAGCACATCGCCTTCCGGATGCCACTCGGGATCCTGCGGCACGCCGGCCATCGCGGCAATTTCCGGAAAGTGCGCGAGCCAGCCGGTCTGGTCGAGGACGATCAGGCCCCGCGAGGGCGTCACTGATTTGACCGCCCACTTGTCCCATTCGCCCCAGACGCGTTCAACGGCCAGTTCGCGGTAGGTGTCCGCCATGCTGCGGCAGAGCGCCGCGGTGGCGGGCGCCAGGGTGAGGTCAAAACGCGCGGCGAATTGCATGGCGCGCAGCACGCGCAACGGATCTTCGCCGAAGGACGCGCTGGTGTGGCGCAGCAGGCGGGCCCGCAGGTCGGCCTGGCCGCCGTGCGGGTCGATGATCGCGCCGGTCAACGGATCGTAGGCGATGGCATTGATGGTGAAATCGCGCCGGGCCGCCGCGTCGGCATCGGACAGGCCCGGGTCGGGTGCCACCGCGAAGCCGCGGTGGCCCGCGCCAGTCTTCGATTCGCGCCGTGGCAGACTGAAATCGTACTCCGCGCCCGCGAGGCGCAGCTTGACGATGCCGAAGCTGCGGCCCACCAGGTCGGTGGCGCCAAAGGGGGCGAGCACGCGAACCAGCGTCTCGTAGCCGACCCCGGCCACTTCGATGTCGAAATCCTGCGGTGCGAGGCCGAGCAGCCAGTCGCGCACGCAGCCGCCGACGAGCCGCGGCCGCCCGACGGCGCGCACCGCCCGCAAGATCTGGAGCAATTCCTCCGGCAGCTGCATGGGCGAATCGGCTCGCAGTTCAGGTGTCCGCCCGGGTGGCGCGGCTCCGCCAGCCGCCGATGATCACGAGCACCCAACCCGCGAGCAGGAGCAGGCCGCCGACGGGGGTGAGCGGTCCGAGCAGGCGGGGGCCGCCGAGCGCGAGACCGTAGAGCGAGCCCGAGAACAGGACGATGCCGCCGATCCAGCAGCCGGCCGCCGCCGCGATCAGCCGAGGCAGGCGCCCGGCGGAATCCAGCTTCCCGCCGGCCAGCGCGAGCAGGGCGACCGTGTGCACCAGATGATAGAGCACGGCGGTCTGCCAGAGGTTCAACGTCTGGCGCTGCAGCAGCGACTCCCGCAACGCATGGGCGCCAAATGCCCCCAGGGCCACGGCGGCCACCCCAAGGCATCCGGCGTACAACCACAGTCTGTGTTGCGGCATGATCAGAAACGGACCGACGGGATCGGGCTCGGCTAGCAACGTCGCCGAAGTGGGCCCCCGGTGCAACGATGGAAGCGGGCGGAGGGCGCCGTGCCCGCCGCGCAGTCCACCACCCTGCGGTTCTTCCATCTAAAGGGTTGACACCCCCTCGTTAAAACCTACCTATGGCACCCTTTCCGCACATGAAAACCTTGCTCGCCAAGAAGGGGACGGTTCAACCGAAGTGGCACCTGATCGATGCCGACGGCGTCGTGCTGGGCCGTCTCGCGGTGAAGGCCGCCACGCTCCTTCGCGGCCGGCACAAGGCCGTCTACACCCCCCACGTCGACACCGGCGATTTTGTCGTGGTGATCAACGCCGCGAAGGTGGCGCTGACGGGCAAGAAGGAAGAGCAGAACCGCTACATGTCGTTCTCCGGCTACGTCGGCGGGGAAATCTATAAAAAGCTGTCCGAGATGCGCGCCCGGCGCCCGGAATTCATCATTCAGCATGCCGTCAAGGGCATGCTGCCCAAGAACCGCCTCGCGCGCCGCATGCTGACGAAACTGCGGGTCTTTCCGGGCGCCGCCCATGCCCACGAGGCCCAGAACCCCGTCAAGATTTCCGTCTGATCCACCCATGAGTGCTGACCCTGCCGTGTTTTCCGCCACCGGCCGCCGCAAGACGGCCACTGCGCGTGTGCGCCTCGTCGAGGGGAGCGGCAAGCTCGTGGCCAACGGTCGCGAGTTCGACCGTTATTTCCTGCACGAGAATTTCGCCAAGCAGGCCTATGCGCCGCTGCTCACCGTGGAGTTGCGGGAGAAGTTTGACGTCACCGCCAACGTCAGCGGCGGGGGCATCAGCGGCCAGGCGGTCGCCGTGGCGCACGGCATCGCCCGCGCCCTGCAGAAGTTCAACCCCGAACTGCGCGCCCGCCTCAAGAAAGCCGGGCACCTCCGGCGCGATCCGCGCGAAAAGGAGCGCAAGAAGGCCGGGCAGCCGGGCGCCCGCAAGCGCTTCCAGTTCTCCAAGCGCTGAGCGCGAGACCAGCGCGTCGTTTTCGGAGCGGAGTGCCCGGCGGCCTCCGCTCCTTTTTTTGTAGCCTGACGCCGCTCCGCGGTCTTCTGTTCTGCCAACCCTGTTGCTCCCATGAAAGTCGGTGTTGTCGGTGCTTCCGGTTATTCCGGCGAAACGCTGGTCAGGCTTCTGCTCGGCCATCCGCAGGTCACGCTGGACACGGTCACCTCGCGCCAGCACGCGGGCAAGGCCCTGGCGCAGGTGATTCCCGCGGTGCGCGGGCTCGATCGCGGCCTGCGGTTCGTCGATTCCGACGCGGCCGCGCTGGCCGCCGGCGACGTCGCCCTGTTCTTCCTCGCCCTCCCGCACGGCGCCGCCGCCGCGTTCGCCCGGGCGTTCGTCGCCGCGGGCAAGAAGGTCATCGACCTCAGCGCGGATTTCCGCATCGCCGATCTCGGCACCTACGCGAGCTATTACGGCGAGCACCGCGCGCCGGAGCTGCTCCCCCGGGCGCGTTTCGTCTTGCCCGAACTCGCCGCCGCCGACTGGCAGCCGGCCGCGCTGATCGCGGCGCCCGGGTGCTATCCGACGAGCATCCTCGTCCCCTTGGTGCCGCTGCTGCGCGACGGGGTGGTGACGCGTGAACACATCGTCGTCGATTCCTTCAGCGGGGTCAGCGGCGCCGGCCGCAAGGTCGACGAGAGTTACCTTTTCGTCGAACGCGCGGAGAGCGCGAAGGCCTACGGGCTGCTGCGGCACCGCCATTTGGCGGAGATCGAGGAGCAGCTCGCGCTGCACTGCGGCGGCAAGGTGATCATCCAGTTCAATCCCCACCTGGCCCCGATGCGCCGCGGCATCGCCACGACCATCACCGTGCCGGCGGCGCCGGGCGCGACCGAGGAGAAACTGTACGCCGCCTGGCGCCGGGCCTACGCCGGGCGACCTTTCATCCAGCTGCTCCCGAGCGGCGAGACGCCCGACACGGCGCACGTGACCGGCACCAACCGGGTCGACATGTCCGCGGTGCTCGACCCGCGCACCGGCAATTTCGTGATCACTGCCGCCATCGACAACCTGCTCAAGGGCGCGAGCGGCCAGGCCGTGCAGATCATGAATCTCTGGTGCGGCTTTCCAGAGACGGCGGGATTGAGCTGAGGCCGGTCGCGACGCGGGGACGCCGCCAGACGGACGCGGGGTGCGCGGGCCGGCGCGTGAACCGGGTCAATCCGCAAAAACTCTTGCACCCGCGCATGATTCAAACTGGGTTCATGCCGCAAGAAGGTGCGCGTCGCAGGATAGGGCCGCGTGAGTGCCGGATCCCGCACCGGGCGTCGCAACGCAACCGATCGAGATCATGACCGAATTCACCAGGAAGATACTGTTTGTGGGCTACGGCGCCGTCGCCGAATGCACGCTCCCGATTGTGTTCAAGCTGATCAGGATCGCGCCCCGGAACATCACGGTCATGGACTTCGAAGATCGGTCCGCCAAGCTGCGGCCGTGGACGGCCCGCGGGGTGCGCTTTGTGCGCGCGCGGGTTACCCGTGACAACCTCGGGCGGCTGCTGGGGAACTATCTGTCGGCGGGCGATCTTCTGATCGATCTGGCCTGGAACATCGAGGCGTGCGCGATCCTGCAGTGGTGCCACGACCACGGCGTGCTCTACGTCAACACCTCGACCGAAGTGTGGGATCCCTACGCCGGCGCAGCCAGCCAGCATCCCACCAAGCGCACGCTGTATGCGCGGCACCTGAACGTCCGTCGGATGGTCGCGGCATGGCCCGAAAAGGGCCCCAGCGCCGTGATCGAGCACGGGGCCAATCCCGGCTTGATCTCGCACTTCACCAAGCAGGGCCTGCTCGACATCGGCGAGCGGCTCCTCGCGGACCGGAAGATCCGCGGCCGGACGGCGGAGAAGGTCCGGCAACTCATCGCCGGGCCGACGTTCAACCACTTGGCGCGCGCCCTCGGCGTCAAGGTGATCCATTGCAGCGAGCGCGACACGCAGATCACCGACCAGCCGAAGCGCGTGGACGAGTTCGTCAACACCTGGAGCATCGAGGGCTTCCGCGAGGAGGGCACGACGACCGCCGAGATGGGGTGGGGCACGCACGAACGGACCTTGCCGCCGTTTGCCTACCGCCACCGGGAGGGGCCGCGGAACCAGATCTGCCTCGCCCGCATGGGCATCAATACGTGGGTCCGCTCGTGGGTGCCGGACTATGCCATTCACGGCATGGTGGTCCGCCACGGCGAAGCGTTCACGATCTCCGACAAGCTCACCGTCCGGGAGAAGGGCCGGCCGGTCTACCGACCCACGGTGCACTACGCCTATTGTCCGTGCGACTGCGCCATCGCCTCGCTGAACGAGCTGCGCGGCTACGACTACCGCCTCGTCGAAAACCAGCGCATCATGAACGACGAGATCACCAGCGGATCCGACATCCTCGGGGCGCTGCTGATGGGGCATGCGTACCGGTCCTGGTGGATCGGCAGCGACCTGAGCATCGAGGAATCCCGCCGGCTGGTGCCGCACCAGAATGCCACGACGATGCAGGTCGCGATCGCGGTGGTGGCGGCGGCGATGTGGATGATGGAGCATCCGGCGATGGGCGTCTGCGTGCCGGACGACCTGCCGCACGAGTTTGTGCTCAAGGTCGCGAAGCCGTACCTGGGCCGGTTCATCTCCAAGCCGGTCGACTGGACGCCGCTGCAGCACTACGGAAACGCCTTCGAGGGCTACAACCGGCCGGAGCTCGATCGGCGCGACCCGTGGCAGTTCAAGCATTTCCTGACCAAGGACGGCAGTTGACCGCAGCCCCCCTGATGGCAGAGCCCCTCCCGGCCCACCGATGGCGGCCGGGCGGTCTACCGTCCGACGGTCCACTACGCCTACTGCCCGTGCGACTGCGCCATCGCCTCGCTCAACGAACTGCGCGGCTACGATTACCGCCTCGTCGAGCGTCAGCGCATCATGAACGACGAGATCACCGGCGGCTCCGACATCCTCGGCGCGCTGCTGATGGGCCACGCCTACAATTCCTGGTGGTTCGGCAGCGACCTGAGCATCGAGGAATCGCGCCGGCTGGTGCCGCATCAGAACGCCACCACCATGCAGGTCGCCATCTCGGTTGTCGCGGCTTCGATGTGGATGATCGAAAATCCGGCCAACGGCTTGTGCGTGCCGGACGATCTGCCCCACGACTACGTGCTCGAAATCTCAAAACCGTATCTCGGCAGGTTCATCTCGACCGCCTCGGACTGGACACCGTTGAAGCATTACCAAAATGCCTTCAAGGGCTACAACCGGCCGAACGTCGATCCGCGCGATCCCTGGCAGTTCAAGAACTTCCTGATCACCGACGGCGACTGACATCATTGTTTGTAGGTCAGCGAGCTTGCTCGCGCCCTGACCGCCCGCGCCAACGTACTGGTCTGCTCATCCATCCACTCTCCTTCCTCCCATGATCTCTCAAGCTCGGTTGCAGAAACTGGCGAAACAGCACGGCACGCCTTTGTTCGTGGTGGATCACGACGCGCTCCGGAAGAACTACCGTCAGTTCAAGCGCTACCTGCCGCGCGTGCAGGCGTACTTTGCCGTCAAGGCCAACCCCGACCCCGCCATCGTCCGCACCCTCTATCGCGAGGGCGCCAGCTTCGACGTCGCCTCGATGCCGGAGTTCATGATCGTCCATGAAAACATCAAGGACCTGCCGGCCAAGCAGCGGCAGGATTGGATCTGGGACAAGATCATCTACGCCAACCCGACCAAGCCCACTGAGACGCTCGAGGAGCTGAACCAGTACAAGCCGCTCGTCACCTTCGACAACCTGGAGGAGATCAGGAAGATCAAGCAGCACGCGCCCAATGCCGGCCTGGCGCTGCGCCTCAAGGTGCCGAACACCGGCGCCATGGTCGAACTGTCGTCCAAGTTCGGCGCGTCGCCCGGCGAGGCGGTCGACCTGATTCTCGCCGCCGACAAACTTGGGCTCGTCGTCGAGGGCATCAGCTTCCACGTCGGCAGCCAGACGACGAATTTCGAGAACTACGTGCAGGCGCTGAATCTCACCGCCAACATCTTCGCGGAGGCCAAGGCCCGGGGCTACACCAAGATGAACCTGATCGACATCGGCGGCGGGTTCCCCGCCCCGTACGACGCGTCGGTCAAGCCGTTCCGCGAGCTGGCGAAGGTGATCAGCACCGAGATCGAACGGCT
>DATIWI010000216.1:0-8087 GCA_035519475.1 Opitutaceae bacterium | reverse complement strand
GGCCGCGGCGTGCTGTGCCGCCTGCGGTCATCCGGAAACCAGGGTCACGATGGCGGGCTCATCCTCCTCGATGCCGGGAAAGCGGCCGACCGCGGGATTCAGGAAAAAATTGTCGTGCCGGTCGTCGTTGGCCGTGGAGATCTCACCGATGATGCACTCGCCGCTGGCGGGGAAGAACTCGTGCCAGACACCGGGGACGAGCGTCACCCGCGAACCGGCGGCAAGGGTGAACGGTTGGCCGGTGCGGACAGTCGCGGGCTCGCCGTTGATCGGGACCACGAAGGCAGCCGGAAGCGGCGCCCCCGCGTCGGGCCGGGCGGGCCAGAGTTTGAGGGTGAGTTCACCGGCGCGGCAGACGATGTCCTCCTTTTTCTTCGCGTGGGTATGGCAGGGGGTGGTCTGGCCGCGCGCCGCCCACATGAGCTTCTCGCAGTACTCGGGTTCGGCCGCGAGGTTGATCAGCACGAGACCCCAGCGGGCAAAATCGCCGAGGCCGAAGTCGGTAATATCCCATTTGGGCCGGGGCGGCAGCGCCCAGCCGTGGCGCGCGAAGCAGGCGGCGGCGGCGCGGCAGGCGGCGTTGATGGCGGAGCGTTTCACGCGAAGTCAGGACAGGTAATGGGAAGAGCGCGGGCCCGGCCGCAGGTCGAGACGCAGCGGGCGGTGGGGCCGGATGCCGAGGCGCTGCAGGGCGGCATGATAGGCGCGCACCGCCTCAGCCGGCTTGATCTCGCCGTCGACGATGCGCCGCAGAAAGGAAAGGAAGGTCAGCGGATGCTCGGAGAGGTTGATCTTGCGCCCAAAGAGCGCCACCCACGCGCCGTGCTGCTGGGCGGCATGGATGAGTTGGAAGGCGTCGAACGTGGTGCCGGCGCTGCCGCCGAGGATGCCGACGATCAGGCCGGGGTCGTAGGCGACCAGTTCTTCCAGGGGGCCCGGCCCGTGGTAGGGAATTTTGAGGAAGAGGGGACGGCTTGCGGAGGGCACACCGGCCAGCGTGCGCACGATGTGGTCGTTCAGAAACGCGCCGATCGCGCGGGCGGGGACGCCGGCGGCGATGTTGGGATTGAAGACCTCGAGAATATAACGGAACTGCTTGGCCTCGGCCTCGTGGCGGAAGGCGGCAAAAGCCTCCAGCGTGCGGTGATCCCAGTCGAGGTTGTTCGTGAACGTAAGGGAATAGAGCCCGAGATCAGCCCCGAGGGGCGGCTGCGTGCAGTCGGCGGTCAGCCGGCCGTACTTGATGTGTTCGATCGACGCGGTGCGAAACGGCCGGGAGGGGAGAGTGGGATATTCTCCACCCCGCACCATCCAGATGTCGGTGGTGTCGTTGGCCCGCGCCGCGGCTGTCACCGGGGAGCGGTCGAACAGCCGCTCGCGCATGGCCAGTTGCTCGAGATTGGAGACCGACAGCAGCACGAGGTCCACGATCTCCTGGGCGACCACGTCCCGAATCTGCTGGCGGTAGTCTTCCAACGATTTCCAGGCACCCGTCGCTGTGCCGGGCGAGGAGGGCGGGTGCCGGCGGGGCCCCGGCGCCGTCAACCCGAACGCCATGTCCGCGTCCTTGGCGTCGGCGATGATGAAATCGCGGCGCGCGGCGCGCCCGGCACGAATGCGGGCGAGCTTTTCATCAAGGCGCTTGGGGGCAGGCATCGGACGACCTTCGCTCAGCAGTGAATGGGCCCGCTGGGATTCGAACCCAGAACCAAAGGATTATGAGTCCTCTGCTCTGACCGTTGAGCTACGGGCCCGGAAGCCATCGTGCTAAGACAGCTTGGGCCGGCCGCCAAGCGACAACTTGACGCCAGCAGCCGGCAGCGAGAAACGCTCAACCTCAACGCCGGAAGACGATCCGCTGCAACTGCTCCATCCGGATGTCGAACGTCCCGAGGTCGCTCTCGCCGTGGAAACCCATGATCGAGCTGCCCGACGCCAGGGCATCCTCCAGCACGCGGCCGTCCAGCAGGGTGATCTGGATTTTCGCCTTATCCTCATAATGCCGGACCACCTCGATCGCCTTGATCTTGGCAAAGGCCACGGCCTGTCCGCTCAGGAGGTGGAGGCTCTGGTCATATTGCGCGATTTGCCGGAAACTGTCGGCAAGGACGTTTGTCGTCGTGCCATCATTGGCCGTGATTGCCACGGTGACCTCCGGGGTCGGCTGCGGCCGGGACCCGGTTGCGGCTGGTTGCGGTGCCGCCTCCGCCGGCGGCTGGGATGCCGTCGGCGCGGTGCCGAGCGACGGGGTTTCCGCCTTGGCGGGCTCGCCCGGGGAGGTGGATTTCGAGCCGAAGGCACCGTACTGATAGAGACCCACGATCAGGCCCGTGACGGCCGTCAGCAGAGCGGCCCCGCCGGTCAGAATACCGGGCAGGGTCGTCCAGAATCCTTGGGGTTTTTCTTTGCGGGGCATGGGGTCCTTGCGGTGTGAGCACACGCTCATGCAGAATGGCCGGCGCCCACGCGGACGGACTCAAAACCTGCTCGTCTGCGGCAAAAGTGCAAACGGCACGATGGCTCGCCCCATTGGGGCACGAGCGCGGAGCGCGCAGCCGCCCGAGTAAGCTCAGGGCAGCGCCGCGAAGAACTTGATCAGGTTGCCGATGTGCTGCTCCAGCGGGACGCCCAAGTGCTCGCAGCCGAGGTCGATCAGGTGGCGGTCGACCTTCGCCGCAAAGGTCGGTTCCTTCAGTTTCCTCCGGATCGAGCTGGCCTTCATCTGGCCGTAGGGGACCGGGTTCAGCTTGCGATAGGCGTAAAAGATTCCGCAGATCTCGTCGCACGCCAGCAGGGCGGCGGCGAGGCGGGTCTGGGGAAGCGTGGTGAACCCGTGGTAGCCGTAGGCGTGGGCCTCCACCGCGTGGATCAGGGCCTCGGGATAATCCCACCCCTTGAACCAGGCGAGGGCCTCGCGGGGATGCGTCTCCGGGTGCTGTTCGAAATCCAGATCGTGGAGGAGTCCGGTCACGAACCAGAGGTGGGGATCTTCCTGGAACTGGGCGGCATAACCCTCCAGGGCGGTCGCGACCATGAGGGCGTGATGCCGCTGATAGTCGTCCTGGACGCGTTCGCGAAGGAGTTGGAGGGCGGCTTCCTTGTCGGGCAGGCTCATGGCTTCAGCAAGACGGATACTCGCGAAGGCAGCGAGGCGCAATGAATGGGCCGACTTCCCGGCCTTGGCGGCGAAGGCGATTGGTCACCAGACCGGGGAAAATTTCGAGCGGCTATCGCCCATGTGGACGGCGGGACCTGTCTTCAGTATCCGGAAATGGCGGTAGGGGATCGTCGAAATGCCGCCTGCCCCGTGGGAGAGTTTGCCCGCCCAAGATTTTCCCGGATGTCCCCACAGGCCCTCGGCGTAGAGGGGCTGACCCTCCGCGATGTCGACCAGCACCATGCCGTAGCGTTGCAGGGCGACGCAGACGATTCGCTCCTCCCGGGTCAGGGTGAAACGCGAGAGATCCAGGCCGGGATCGAGCTGGATCAGCGTGCCTTCGGGAATCCCGCCCTCGGTGAAGCCGTCGGTCCACGCCGCGGGAAACACGAATTCCTTGTAAGCGCAGAACCGGGAGGCGGCGGCGATTTTGTGGCGGATTTCGCCGGCCATAACCTCGTCGTACAGAATCAGGCCTGCGACGGCGGGAACGCCGGCCGCGCGGCTGGGTCCGTGAAAGTGCACGCTTTCCCCGTCGCGCACGCCCAACGCGGCGGTCGAAAACACGCCCGGGCCGTCCGCCGGGTAGACCATGCCGGTGGCCGATTTCCACGAGCCATCGGCATTGCGGGACAACGCCCACATATCCCAGACCAGCCTGCGCTCCCAGTCCACCACGGCCAGATGCGAATCCAGCTGCGGGTCCGGCGTGGCGGTGGCGGGCAGGGGCACGAGATCGAAGCCCGGGCCGTGGCCGAAGAACGCGCGATCGGTGTGCCAGTGAACCTGGTCCTTGGGACTGAGCGCCAGCAGCCCGATCTTCACCAGCGGAGTCGAGCGATCCACCTCGTAGACGGGGATCGTCCACTGCTCGCTGTTCATCGTGAAATTGGTTTTCGTGGGCTCCGTCTCGAGCAGCTTGATCCACCGGTCCGTGCGCGGGTCGGTGGCGGCATCGGCGGGGATCGGCTGGTTCCAGAAGCTGTTTTCGGAGAAGAACCGGCGGACGGCCTGGGCCGGCGTCGGGCCCACCGGCGCCGCGGACCCAACAACGCCAAGCAAAAGGGCGACCAGAAACGGGAGAACGATCGGAACGGCAGTCTTCATGCGGTGATCTAATCCCCCGGGGCCGGATGGGGCGATGACTTTCCGCCAATCCCGCGCGCGACACGGGGATTGATGCCGGCGCCGAGGTCGACGAAGATGGGGGCACGCCGCTTATTCGCGCGACCAGCGAGAACTCCGCAGCACACTCATGCCATGACTGAAACGGCCGCAATCGACCCACGGAAGCTGATGGTGCAGGCCATCGAGGTCATGCGCCGGTCGGTCCGCGAACCGCGGGCCAAGGAGGGGGCGGCGCCACTGGTGGGCGCCGTGCTGGTCAAACCCGACGGAACGGTGGACACAGCCGGTCGCGGCGAGCTTCGGGAAGGTGACCATGCGGAGTTCACGCTGTTGGAGCGCAAGAACCGGGCCGCCCGCCTGGATGGTTCCGTATTGTTCACCACGCTGGAGCCCTGTGCCCCGGGGGCGCGCGCCCACCCCCGGCCGAGTTGCGCGGAACGGATCGCCGCCGCGCGCATCGCGGAGATCTGGGTGGGGATCGAGGACCCCGATCCGACCGTCGATCGCAAGGGCATCAAGTATCTCCAGGATCACGGCGTGACGGTCCATCTGTTTGACCGCGATCTGCAGGAGATCATCCGCGAGGCGAATCAGGGGTTCATTGCCCGGGCGCTCGAGCGAAAGCCGGCGGCGGTGGAAAAGAAGGGAGGCATGCTGTCTTCGCTGGAAGGCCCGGCGCCGCGGACCGATCGGAGCGATTTTTCCCGGGCGGCGCTCGAGGCCTACCGCGCCGCCGCCCAGATCGCGGATCCGGTCGACTCGGCGGCCTTCCGGCGCCGGTTGCTGCAACAGGGGCTGCTGCGCGAGGAGCGCGACAAGGTGGTTCCATCCGGCTTTGGGCTGCTCCTGTTTGGCGAGGCGCCCCGCCAGGTGCTGCCGCAAGCGGGCCTGCTCGGAACCATCCATTTTCCGGACGGAACGGAGGAGCTGCGGGATTTCGACGGCCCGCAGGTGTTCGCGCCCGAACAGGCGCTCGCCTGGCTCCGCGACAAGTTGCCGAACCCGGTCGATCGCAGCGAGGCCCGGCGCCGCGAGATCAATGACGCCCTGTTTGAACTGGCGCGCGAGGGCATCGTGAATGCGCTCGTGCATCGCGACTACGGCATCGAGGGCGCGAAATGCCAATTGACGGTCACACCCGACACGCTGGTGGTGAAGAGCCCGGGCGGGCCGATCAAGCCGATCACGCTGGAGCAACTCCAGTCGTTCAGCGCCCCGATGCTGAGCCGCAATCCGCTCCTTCACTACGTCTTTGCGAAGCTGGAGCTGGCGGAGGAGCGGGGTTTGGGCTTGAAGTCGATGCGGGCTCGCGCGACCGAGGCGAGGCTGCCCCTCCCCAAATATTCGTGGGATGATCCGTACCTCGTCCTCACGCTGTACCGGAGTGCGGAGGCGGCCACGCACCTCGTCGCAAATGCCGCCGTGGGTGCCTTGTCCAACCTGGAGCTGGTCGGCTGGGCGTTCCTGTCGACCCGGACCGATGCGTCCCAGGGCGAATACGCGCGGCACTTGGGCGTCAACGCCCGCACGGCGCAGCGGCATCTGACCCATTTTGTCGAGTTGGGCCTGCTGCGGCGCACGGGCCAGGCCCGCGCGACCCGGTATCAGGTCATCGGACCCTGAGCGCGGCGCGAATCGCGACAGGTATCGCGACACGGTGTCGCGATTCTGGTGGAGGGCGGCGCAGCGCCCTCCAGCGGCAGACCACCACTACGCGCCAAGGCGACTCCCCCTACCGAGGAACTCTATGACCTGACACCGGGATGGTTTTGGATATATCCGGTGTTTGCCCCCATGAAATCCGCACTTCGTTCCGCCCTGTCGTTGTCCCTCACTCTGCTCGCGGCTGGCCTCCGCGCCGCCGACGAATCTCCGCCGCCCCCCGACGCCCTTGTGCAGCCGGGCGTCCCCCAGGGCGAACTACTCCAGTTCGATTTTGCCGGATCGAAGATCTTTCCCGGCACCACGCGCGCGGTCACGGTCTACGTGCCCAAGCAGTACGATCCCGCGAAACCGGCGTGCGTGTACGTCAACCAGGATGGCGTGCAGTGGAACGCGCCGACGGTTTTTGACAATCTCATCGCGCGCGGCGAACTGCCGATGATCGTCGGCGTGTTCGTACGGCCGGGCGCGGTCAAGGCCGCCGCAGGCGCCGCGGCGCTCGACCGCTTCAACCGCAGCTACGAATACGACGGTTTGGGCGACGCCTACGCGCGCTTTCTCCTCGACGAGCTGTTGCCGTTCGTCGAAACGAAGGCCACCGCCGACGGCCGCCCGATCCATCTGTCGCACTCCGGCAACGACCGCGCCATCGGCGGCTCGAGCAGCGGAGCCATCTGCGCGTTCACGGCGGCGTGGGAGCGCCCCGACGCCTTCAGCCGGGTGTTCTCGGCCATCGGCACCTACGTCGGCCTGCGCGGCGGCGACCGCTACCCGACATTGATCCGCAAGACCGAGCCGAAGCCCATCCGGGTCTTTCTTCAGGACGGGGCGAACGATCTCAACATCTACGGCGGCGATTGGTGGATGGCCAACCAGACCATGGAGCGGGCGCTCGCGTTCGCCGGCTATGACCTCCGGCATGTCTGGGGCGAGGGCGCGCACGACGGCCGCCAAGGCACGGCGCTGTTCCCCGACGCCATCCGCTGGCTGTGGAAGGACTGGCCCAAGCCTGTCGTGGCCGCCGCACCGACCAGGAATGAGACCTTGGCCGCGGTGCTCATCCCGGGCGAAGGCTGGCAGCTCATCGGCGAGGGCTACGGGTTGTCCGAGGGCGCCGCCGCGAACGCGCACGGCGAGGTGTTCTTCACCGACATTCCGAACAGCAAGGCCTATCAGGTCGGACTCGATGGCAAAGTGAGCGAATTCATGGCCGACACGAAGCGCGCCAACGGCCAGGCCTTCGGCCCGGACGGCCGGCTCTATGCCGTGGCCACGGGCTCGCGGCAAATCATCGCCTACGATACCGGCGGCCGCGCGGCGGTCCTCGCGGAGGACATCGCTGGCAACGATCTGGTCATCGCGCACGACGGTGACATTTACGTCACCCATCCGCCCGGCGGCGCGAGCAACGATCCGAGCCGGGTCTGGCTCATCAAACCCGACAGGACGAAGCAGGTCGTCGATACCGGTCTGCGCTATGCAAACGGCATTGCGCTCTCCCCCGACCAATCGCTGCTCTACGTGGCCGACTACCGGTCGCATTGGGTTTACAGCTACGTCCGCAAGCCCGATGGCACGCTCGACCACAAACAGCGCTATTACTGGCTGCACGAGCCCGATGGCGAAGACCAGAGCTTCGCCGACGGCATCAAGGTTGACCGTGACGGCCGACTCTACGTTGCGACGCGGCTCGGCATCCAGGTCTGCGACCAGGCGGGCCGCGTCAACGCGATCATTCCCACGCCGAATGGGCGGATCACGAACCTGTGCTTCGGCGGCCCGCAGTTCGACGTGCTCTTCGCGACCTGCAACGAGAAGGTCTACAAACGGAAGCTTCACACGGTGGGCGCCAACGCGTGGGAACAGCCGCTTAAGCCCGCGCCCCCGCGGCTGTGAGCCACCGGCGCCGTCAGCCCGCTACGGCGTTGAAGGCGTCGACTTCTTGCCGGATTGCCCGGGTGTGCTCCGGCGTACTGCCGCAGCAGGAGCCGACGATGCCGACGCCGGCTTGCAGGACCTCGGGCACGGCGCGCGCCATGTCGGCCGGGAGCTGCTTGTACACCGCCTTCATGTTCTCCAGCACGGGCTGGCCGGCATTAGGCTGCACCATGGTCGGCAACGCGCAATGCTCGCGGTAGAT
>DATIWI010000215.1:0-9229 GCA_035519475.1 Opitutaceae bacterium | reverse complement strand
GAGGCCGACGCGCTCGCCGTTCTCGAGGAAGTGCTTGAGCAGGTGGGTGACGGTGGTCTTGCCGTTGGTGCCGGTGACGCCGATCACCCGCAGCGCCTGGTCGGGGAACTTGTAGTACCGCTGGGCGACGCGGGCGAGCGTGGCCCGGGCGTCGGCGACCTGGATGAAGGTGACGCGGCCGTGGGGCAGCGGATGGGGCTTCTGCGTGACGATGCCGACCGCGCCGCGATTGATCGCCTCGTCAATGAAGGCGGCGCCGTCGGTGCGCAGGCCGGGCAGGGCGAAGAACAGGTTGCCCGGCACCACGCGGCGGCTGTCCATCGTGAGGCCCGAGATCGGCCGGTCGAGCTCGCCCTTGACCGCGAGGACGGTGTCGGGGGGGAAATAATCCTGGAGTTTCGGTGCCATTTTGAAGATACGGTGCCGCAGCGGCCGGCCGCCGCGGGTCAATCCCTGCGGCGCGGGGCGGAAGGCGTGGATGAGGGCATGGTTCTGTGTGAGGTAGGCGATCACCAGCGGCCTCCTTGCCCCGGCGAGGCCGGCGTCTGCAGGGCGAATTGGTTGCGGAAGGGCTCGGTGACGGGCTTGATGTCGAGGTACTGGATGAGCTGCATCGCGATGTTGCGAAACGCCGGCGCCGCCACGGCCTTTCCGTAGGCGACCCTGCCGTCCGGCATCTGGGCGTCATCGACGATCACCGAGACCACCACCCGCGGCCGCGTGGCCGGGAAGAAGCCGACAAACGAGGCGACGTGGTGGGTCGTCGAATACTTCCCGTCGATCACCTTCTGGCTGGTGCCGGTTTTGCCGGCCACTTCGAAGTGCGGAATGGCAGCCTCGGGCGCGGTGCCGTCGGGCGCGGTGACCCCCAGGAGCAGGCGCGCCATCGTCGCGGCCGTGCGCTCGCTGATGACCCGCCGGCGCGGCCGGTCGCCCAGCCCGAAGACCAGGTCATCGTTCTCGTCGCGCACCTGGCGGAAAAGCTGCGGACGCTGGAGCACGCCGCCGTTGGCGATGGTCGCCATGGCGTAATGGATCTGGATCGGCGTGGCCGCGATGGCCTGCCCCATGGGCATGCGCGTGATGGTCAGACCATCCCAATCCCGGGGTGCGGCGAGCAATCCGTCGACCTCGCCACCGAACGGAAACCCGGCTTTCTGGCCGAAGCCGAACGCGCGGGTGTAGTCATAGAACCGCTGATCGCCCAGCAGCATGGCCAGCTGAGCGGCGCCGCGGTTGCTGGAGTGGCCGATGATCCCGGCGACGGTCAGCTCTTGGAAGGGGTGATCCTCCCGCGGCAGATGCAAGTGGCGGCCGTGGTAGTCGATCTCGGTCAGGCCGCAGTCGAAGGCGCTGTTGGGCGTGACGAGCCCTTCGTTGAGGGCGCCGCTGGCGGCGACGATCTTGAAGGTTGAGCCCGGCTCGAAGACGTCGGTGATGGCGTAATTGCGCAGGGTATCGAGCGGCGCCCGGCCGAACTCATTCAGGTTGAAGGTCGGGTAGTTGGCGAGGCCGAGAATGAAGCCGGTGCGCGCGTCGCTCACGATCACGGTGGCCTTCTGCGGGGCGTACTCCCCCGCCAGGCGTTGCAGCTCCGCCTCGATGATGTGCTGCACAAAGGTGTCGATCGACAGCATCACGTCATAGCCGTCCACCGGCGGCACCTCCCGCGTGCGGAACTGGGCGAGCTCCTGCCGGCGGCCGTCGCGTTCCGACTCGCGCCAGCCATCCTGCCCGCGCAGGAAGAAATCCATGTAGTGCTCGACCCCCGCCGCGGGCACATTCTCCTTGTTGACGTAGCCGATGAGGTGGGCGGCCAGCGTATTGTGGGGATAGAAACGGCGGTAGATGCGGTTGCCGTACACGCCGCGGATCTTCAGGGCGCTCACCTGGTTGTACACGGCCTCGTCGATGCCCTCGGCCAGCTTGACCCATTGCACCGGACGCGCTTCCCGCTCCGCCTCCTTGGGGGCTTCCGGCGGGCGGCGCGCCGCCGCGGCGCGAAGGTCGGCCACGCTGAGGTGCAGCAACCGCGCGAGGTCCGGCCAGCGCGCCTCGTCCTCGCGGCGGAGCATGTGCGGGTCGAGGCCGACGTCGATGAGCGTGCGGCTCGTGGCCAGGATCTCGCCGCGCGCGTCGCGGATGTTGCCCCGGCGGGCGCTCTCGATGACAAAGGACCGCCGCGCCTGCTCCAGGTATTTCAGCAGCTCGTCCCGGTCGAGCACGTGCAGACAGACCAGGCGCAGGGCCACGCCGCCGAAGCAGAGAAAGATGCCCGTGGCGAGGAAGACGATCCGATAATTCGAGGCGAATCCTCTCGACATGGTCCTCAGCGCGTCCCTCCGCGGCGAAAATCAACCGGTTTGACTTCGGCGACAAACAGGGCGGCGCCGCTGCGTTTCTCGGCGAGCCGCTGCTCGGCATCGACCGCGACATGCTCGCTCTGCTCCTGGCGGGGCGCCACCAGCCCGAGGCGCATCTCGGAATTGAGGCGGATGAGCGTGTCGGGATTCTGGGCGGCGGCGATCTCGGCGGTGAGCTGGTCGAGGTGCCGCTGCACCTCGGCGAGGTGCGCCTGGAGGTTCTTGTTGCGGTTGGCGGCGAGCGAAATCTCGTGGCGCATCCACACGGTGCCGAAGCCGATCGAGCCGGTGAACACGAGCATGACCAGGGTGTACACGAGCAGTTGGTTGATGAAGGCGTTGGCGGCGGACTGATTCATGGGGAGCGCGCGGGTCAGAGTTTGCGCAGGGCGCGCAGCCGGGCGGAGCGGCTGCGGGGATTGGCCGCGAGCTCGGCGCTGCCCGGCGTGACCGGCCGGCGGGTGAGCGGCACGGCGAGCCGGGTGCGGAGCTGCTGCGGAGTCGCGTCCGCGGCGCTCGCGGGCTGGCCGCACCACCGGCGGAAGGCCTGTTTGACCAGGCGGTCCTCCAGCGAATGGAAGCTGATGACGCAGAGCACGCCGCCGGGCACAAGCCGGGCGAAGGCGGCGGGCAGGGCGCGCTCGAGCGCGCCGAGTTCGTCGTTCACGGCGATGCGGATGCCCTGGAAACTGCGCGTGGCCGGGTGAATCTTGGCGCCCCGGCGGTCCCGGGCCGGGAGCGCGTCGGCGATGAGCGCGGCGAGGCCCGCAGTCCGCCGGAGGGCGCCCGTGCCGCGGGCAGCCACGAGCGCCCGGACGACGCGGCGCCAGTGCGCCTCCTCGCCGTAGTCCCGGATGGCGCGCGCGAGCATCTCGGCCGTGGCGGTCTCCAGCCACCGGGCGGCGGGCACGCCGCTGCGCGGGTCCATCCGCATGTCCGCCGGCGCATCCTGCCGGAAAGAAAACCCCCGCGCGGCGTCGTCGAACTGGAACGACGACACGCCGAGGTCGAAGAGCGCGCCGTCAAAGGCGCCGAGCTCGAGCCCGGCCTCGCCGAGCCGCCGGAAGTCGCCATCGACAAACTCGAAGCGTCCGCCCGCCTCCGCGCGCACGGCGGCGGCACGGGCGTGCGCCGCCGGGTCGCGGTCGAGCGCGATGACCTGCGTGGCTCCGGCATCGAGCATCGCCCGCGCGTGCCCTCCCCCGCCAAAGGTGCAATCGAGGTAGCGGCCGCCGGGGTGCGGAGCGAGAAACTCCAGCACCTCGTGCAGCAGCACCGGCTGGTGGCCCGGGCTCATCGCTGGCCGGCCGAGATTGGTTCGCGCGGTGAGCATGGGCGGGGGCGCGTCCGCGAGGGCGGAACGGGCGCCACTGGTTTCGTCGACACTGGCGGCCGCGGTTCCACGCCCTCGTGAAAGCCGCGCGCGTCCTCATAGCCCTCGGGCGCCCGGTCCGCGGCGTACAGCAGCGCCGCCAGGCCCGCCAGCAACAAACCTCCCAAGGCAATGAGTGCGACGGTGATCATCGGGAAACCGGGAAGCGGGCTTCACCGCCGGCGAGGTCCTCCGCGGCGCCCGCGCCCGCCGGGGCCACAGCGCGGCCGCGTTCGCGGTTCGGGCGCACGGGGCCCGGTCCGACGGCAGGGAAGGCGGAGAATCCTCCGGCCACGCGGAGCATCGGCGAATAATGAGAGCGATGCCCGAGGGTCCAGAGGCTGATGGCAGCGCTGCGATTGATCGGAGGATGGTTCATGGCTCGTGGGAGGAGGGCCGCTCAGATTCCGGCGCGCCGCATGAGATCGCGGTACGTCTGGCTGTCCATGCGCTGGCCCTTCGCCTCCCATTGCTCGGGGTTCCAAATCGCAAACTTGCTGAGCGAGCCGGCCAGCACGGCCTCCTTGGCGATGCCGGCATGGCGCAGCAATTCCGGGGTGAGACCGATGCGGCCCTGCTTGTCGAACCGCAAGGTCTGCGCGTGGGCGAAGAGCTGCGTCAGCACATCCTGGGCTTCGCTGTCGCTCAGGTTCTTCGCCGCGGCCTTTTCATAAAGACGGTCGACCTCGGGCGGCGGAAGCACGGCGATGTAACCGTCAGGGTGAGGCAGCGCCACAAACTCGTCGTCCTCCGTGTGCGCAACGCGCCAGCCGGACGGAATCGTCAGGCGGTTCTTGTCGTCCAAGGAATGACGGAAGTAGCCGGTGTAACGCGGGTTATTCATCGGGGGCATGGGTAGAGGCCTGCTGGACGCCCCAAGATGACCCACTATTCCCCAAATTGACCCACACAGTCAAGAAAAGTCCGCCCCCCTTTTGATTTTCATCAGCCTTTTTCAGATGGGCTTAAGAAGCCGCAATAGGCGTGCGGTGCTGCCGACGGCCAAGGCTGATTTTCAGGGGGTGGTGGCGCGCCTCGGCCGGCTTGGCCCGGGCAGCGTTTTCACGCTCCTCCACCTCGGTGAGAAGGACGCGACGATTCAGGCAGGCACGCGGCTTGGCCGGGACCGAATTGGCGGCGGCTCGTCAGCCGGTGTTCGTGCCGCTGTATTTCCCGGAGCTTGGGTCGAGCACCGCCGACTGGACCCCACTCGGTCTTGTCGATTCTCATTTCGGGATCTCGCTCGCGATCTCCGGGAAATGTTCTTTCAACGCGAGCTTGCCGGCAGCGCGGACCGAGGCGGATTCCGACAGCATCAACCCAGGGACAACGGGAATCCGCGGCGCGCTCTTTTCCCCTCGCCACTTGCCTCCCCTTGCGCCGATGACCTCAGGTGTTGGTCAGGCGGCCTGGTCACTTCTTTCGTCGCGCGAAGAATTCCGTCTGAACAAACCAAGTCTTTCCGCCGTCTGTGGTTCCCCTGCCTATCCAATGAAAGGAATCGGGTGTGATGTCCGTGAACACCCACTGACACCGCATCCCCTCGGCCGTGATGTATTCCTGGACTATTTCATCACCGATTTCGCGGCCAGTCATCCTATCGAAGGCTTGGGTGATGGGATTGACCCAAGTGATATGCCAGACGTCGTTCTTTGGGTCGTAAACGCGCAAGGTCGTGCCATAGAGATTGTATCCGGTCGACCCGACCTCGCCTTTCCTCTTTTCGCGGGGAGGGACGATCCAGACATCCTGAACTGCCCGGCCCTCCAAGACCCATCCGAAATGGATCTCGCAGCCTTCTTCGGTGCTGGTGCCATCTCGGGCGTGTCGGACCACCCGGCCCTCCCACGAGCCGACGAAGCGGCCGTACAGCATCATTTGGGCCGCCCGGTCGCCGGCCGGCCCCTCGGCGTGAAGCGCGCTGATCATTGGATGAGCGTTCATGGTACTCGTCGTATCGGTGGAATTTCGCCTGACGTTAACGATCTGCCACGTAGGGCACCAGCCTCCACTTGGTAGACGGACGATCCAGCGGCGTTGGCAGCATCTGGATTGGCCTTTCAGATTCGAGCATCACCGCTTCTCGACAGAACCAAAGTGACCACTTCGGAGATCGCCATTTTCGAATTGTCGAGGCACAGCCCGAAATCGGTTAGTTCCTCTTTCATGCCAGCTTCGAGATGGGCCCACCTATGAGCAACATTCTTGGCGCGCTTGGAATCCCGCTCGAGCGCGGTCTGCACGCCGGGACAGAGCGTGACGAGATGCAATGGTATCTCCGACAGCTGCGATCGATACTCTTCGACGCGATCGCGACTCACAATGACGTAGTCGATGACAACCGTGAACCCGGCTTCAATGAACGAGCGGGCCAGCAGGCACTGATTCCGCACGTTCAAATGAATCTGCCGCGCTTCCTCGTCTCGCGGAAGCGCTCCCGGCGGCACACCACCAGAAACGATGAAGTCCTGCACGCAATCGCCTTCGATGTGCACCCCGTGAGGGAATCGGGACGCCAGTTCACGCGCTGTCGCCGTCTTTCCGGCGCCCGGAATACCGTTGATCAGCCAAACCGCAGGCATTTCTTGTCGCAGGCTTTGCCGTTCACCTGCAGCGCGCGAGCGCCGTCGGGTGCAACGGCATGTTGGACCACTCTCCGCATTTGTCCCAATCGTTGCTGCTTGCCTACCTGAAGACGTCGCGTGGATAGGTTCCTTTTGCGCGAATTGCGTGCTCGAGCTCAATGTCGATGGTCAAGAAAGGCTCGGTCTCGGAAGTCACTCCAAGCACGTTGCCGTCGGGGTCAATGATCCAACCCTCGCCTCCAAACCTGAGCCCCTCTCGACTCGCGCCACGACGATTTGACGATACGGAAAACACGCCGCCCACCATGGCTGCCGCGCGTCCGGCGACAAGCCACTTGTCCCGAGTCGCCCGCAACGTCGACCTCGGACTTGCCACGAGATGAGCCCCAGCCTTGCCATACACTCGGACGGACTCGAACGACCACAGCTCAGTGCAGATGAGAAAGCCAACGGTGCATGCCCGCGCACTCGCAACCAAGAACTGCCCGTTTCCGCGACTGCACCACGTGGCTTCCCAAAATCCCGCCTCGTTTGGCAGGAAGTGCTTCTCGTGTGCCGGCACGTAGCAGTTGTTTTCCCAGAGAAATCCTTCATTGATTCGCTCACCGGCGCGAACCGCTGGAAACGAGCCCCCAATGCATGGCGTTTGGAGCTCTGCGAGCCGGCGCTTCCAATCTTGGTGACTGGCGACCGCGGCATTCCAGATCGATTCATCAATCCTCGCGTCGGACATCCACCAGGGGTAAAACGGCATCTCGGGAAGGAGGACGAAATCACTGCGAGCCGCTTTTAGGTGCGCGACAAGATCGTGCCACTCGGATGCAAGCAGGGCCTGGTCGTCGCTGAGCTCGCAGACCGTGATTTTCATGACGCGTATGTAGCACCGATTGCCTTCGACAACGCGACTCTAATGTCCGAGCAAATGACGCGGGCCGGCGTCGGCCTAGCGGTCAGTTCTGAGGCGCGCCGGAGGAGGGACTCGGAGTCGCCGGCGGGCGCTGGCTCGGCGTTGCCTCGGGTGGTTGGTCGGGCATTTCGCCTTCCGTTGGGAGCCAAATCGCCAGAATGCACGCCATCGAGACCAACACGATTCCCACGCCGCAGTATGTCGCCGTCAGATAGGCCGATTGGCTCATGGCGACCATTCTCTCGAAAAGCCGCATCGCTTCCGTCTCCCCCTTTGAAGGAATTTCATTCCTTCCCTCACTAGCCGCCTGCAACGCTCGCTTTGCCTCTCGCAGATCCGCCTCCGAAAACATTGCCGCCGAGCGCGCTTCCGCCCACACGAAGACCCCAAGTACGAAGGCGGATGCCAGTAGGACTGAGAGCAATACCTTTTTCCCGGCATGCATGAACGTACGCTTTGGCCCAAAGAGGGGCTTCGCTCAACGTCAGCGGCCTGCCATGCCGGACGGCAGGCGGTAATTGGAAACCGAACGCGCGCCCGGCATTCGCAGCGGTGGGTTGTTAGGCCGAGCCGTTCGCATCGGTGATCCCCTTCCGATTTTCGGTGAGACTTGTCAATTCAGCGTTGAAGCGTTCGCGCATCCCCACGAGCACCGCTTTTGGGCCGCGACCCTCTTGTGCGGATGCCTTGGATGCGAACTTGGCCACGTCGGCCAACACTAGACCCCATGTGCCAGCGTCCTGCCACGTGGTCCGAAACGTGATTACCCGTGGTTTACCAGGCGCCGCCCAGACACGAAGCACCTCAACTGCCTGCGGATTCAACCTAGCAATGGGCGGCTCGGCCAAGGAATCAGGATGTTCGTTCCTTCCAGACATTTGGGGCTCCTTGGAGATAGGCCTAACAGGGTAATTTTGCCTGAAGGCGTTGTTGTACTGTCAATATCCGGTGGCGGTGTCTTGCGGCCTGATTCCGCCGGCAACGGCCGCTCGTTCTTATTGACAGGAAATATCTCGGTAATCAGGTCTGCACGAGACGCGCGTCCCGGTGCGGCCCCCTCCGGCGCGGAGCACCTCCTGCAGCCTTCTACAGCGGGCTGAGTTGTTTCATAGCCGTGAGCTTGTCATTGCGAGGCGCCCCACAGAAGCGGAACGCCGCCGCAATCCAGCTGGATCGCCACGGTGCGCTTCGCGCACCTCGCGATGACATCGGACGGAAAGCAGCTACGGTTCAACTAAAACGGCGCAAGCAGCGGCACCGGCTGGGCACTCCGGGACGGGCTTGGGCGCTGCCCGCGGCGCGCGCCTCTCCGCCCGGCCGCAACACGATGTCACGTAATACGTGACATTTCACGAGCGCGGGAGAGTGGGACTTGGTTGAGGTTGAGGTTGAGGTTGAGGTTGAGGTTGAGGTTGAGGTTGAGGCGTCATCGATGCCGACCGCCACCTCCACCTCAACCTGATGCCTCAACCACCTCAGCACCTTCCTCCCTACACCTTTCTCCAATACTATTCATGCCACCCGCGCGAAGCGCGGCGGTGCCTCGGCAGCGTTGGGTTGATCCGGAGAGAAATACCACGCAAGGTCGCCGTCATGCCAACACCCCTTCCGGCTCTTGGCCGCCCCCAGCGAGGCTTCCCGTGGATCGTGTGCGGCCTCTTCGCCGCGCGCGCGGTGACGTTCGCCGCCGAACCTTCCTCGGCGGAGACGCCGCCGTCCCTCGCGCTCAACGACCTCGAGTACCTTGAAATGCCGGGACTCAACGTGATGCTCGCGCATGACTACTATCCGGAAGGGCACCAAGGCGGCGTGAGCGTGATCCAGAACGGCCGGCGCGTCGCCACCAACGGCGACTTGCGGCTGGAGGCCACTCCGGGCCAATGGCAGCCCGTGCCCAAGGTCGGGCCCCGCGTGGTGGATCGCCCGTCGCAGGAAATCAGCGTGCGCCTGGAATATCCTGACCCCGAGCGCGCCACGGGCGGCGACAATCCCATCACCTACC
>DATIWI010000214.1:0-44794 GCA_035519475.1 Opitutaceae bacterium | reverse complement strand
CCTGAAAAGAGTCACCCCTCGGCGGGCCTGCTGCGGTTCACGACCGCGGGCAGCGTGGATGACGGCAAGAGCACGATGATTGGACGGCTGCTCTATGATTCCAAAGCCATCTTCGAGGATCAGCTCGCCGCCATCGAGCGGGCCACGGAGCAGCGGGGGGAGGAACACCTCAATCTGGCGCTCCTGACCGATGGACTCCGGGCCGAGCGCGAGCAGGGCATCACGATCGACGTCGCCTACCGCTACTTTGCGACGCCGCGGCGCAAGTTCATCATCGCGGACACCCCGGGACACATCCAGTACACGCGCAACATGGTGACCGGCGCGTCCACGGCCAACCTCGCGGTGGTGCTGATCGATGCGCGCAAGGGCATCGTCGAGCAGACCAACCGGCACGCCTTCATCGCGTCGCTTCTCCGCATTCCCCACCTCGTGCTTTGCGTGAACAAGATGGATCTCGTGGAATACCGGGAGGAGGTGTTCGACGAGATCGTCGAGCAGTTCTCCGTCTTCGCCTCGCGCCTCGAGATTCCGGATCTGAAGTTCGTGCCCATCTCGGCGCTCCACGGCGACAACGTCGTGCTGCCGTCGGAGCGCATGCCGTGGTACGGGGGGGGCACGCTGCTCTCCGTGCTCGAGACAGTCTACATCGGCAGCGACGCAAACCATGTCGACGCGCGCTTCCCGGTGCAGTGGATCATCCGGCCGAACTCCCACGCGCATCACGATTTCCGCGGTCTGGCCGGCCGCATCGCCGGCGGCGTGTTCAAGCCTGGCGACGAGGTCGTGGCACTGCCTTCCGGCCGCACCACCCGGATCAGGCAGATCTACTCCATGGCGGAGGAGGTGGGGGAAGCCTTTTCCCCGATGAACGCGGTGCTGACCCTAACCGACGAACTCGACATCAGCCGCGGAGACATGCTGGCGAAGCCCACCAACCTGCCGCAGGTCGGGCAGGACCTTGAGGTGATGGTCTGCTGGTTTCACGAGAAGAAGCTCCAGCCCGGCGGGCGCTACGTCGTGCGGCATACGACCCGCGAAGCGAATGCCATCGTCAAGGAGGTGCGGTACAAGATGAACATCAACACGCTGCACAAGCTGGAGGGTGACCTGGAGATCGGCATTAACGATGTGGGCCGGCTCCGCCTGCGCACGACGGCGCCGCTCTTCTTCGACAGCTACAAACGCAATCGCAACACGGGCAGCCTGATCCTGATTGACGAGTTCACCAACAACACGGTGGCGGCGGGGATGATCCTTGACGCCGGCGGCGGCGTGGGCGCCGCGAGTGAATCTTTCGTCGACATGGGCGGCTTGTAGATCATTGCCGGCCGCCGGGACCGGCCGCGTGCGCGGACGTCGGGATCAGAGATGCGACGCCGCGGCCGGCGCGGGAAGTCCAAGCCGCACCGGCCGCGGGTCGCACATTTCTGTCAAGCGCCGGCTGTGCGCGTCGCGCATGCCGGCGAAGTCTTTTGCGGGGGGCGCTCAATATCCGCCGCCACCGCCGCCACCCCCGCCGCCGCTGGCGGCCGCGGCGACACCCGCCGCGACCAGCAAGCCGAGCAAGACCGTCTTGGTGGTGTCGGCCCGCCGGATCTCCGCGCGGGTGATGTCGGCGACCGGCACGCGCTGATGCTCGCCCACCAGGGCATCATGCTCGGTTGCCGTGACCTTGACGGTCGCGGTGGAGCCGTCGCGCAGCGTGCAGGTGACCGTGTCACCGACTTGCACCAGGGAAGCCAGCTGGGCGAGGTCCGCCGACTGGACCTGCTGGACGGTCGTGCAGGCGCTGAGCAGGGCGCCCGCCAGCACGATGCACAAGGGTAGCCGGAATTTGAGCGGGGAATGGAAGGATATCATCAGGGATTTCGAGGATGGTTTCATGCGAGTGTGAATTGGAATGGACGAGGGATCGGCCGGTGGGGGATGGATTCGGCGAGGGAAAGAGGGTCGAGGAACCGGGCAGAGGAAGGACGGCGTGCGATGGATGTATCATGGAGAGGGTTCGGCGCGTTCGCGGGTGGAATCACGTAACAGTTCTGAAGGAATCCGGACGCGTCGGCCCCGGTGTCCGCCGTGCCGCCGAGCGAGTAACGGGTCCGCCCCGGAAGCGGGCAGCGCCCGCAATCCGCTTGTGCCCTCGCGACCGCCCGCTACGGTGCCGGGCATGCCCCCTGCGGAGGCGCGATGGAGAATCTGGCTCGCCGCCGCCCGGCCGCGCACGCTGCCGGCAGCCGTAGCTCCGGTCGTGGTGGGATCAGCGCTGGCAGGGCGGGCCGGCGCGTTTGACGCCCGCGCCGCTGGAATCTGTCTGGCCTTCGCGCTGCTCGTGCAGGTGGGCGCGAACTTCGCGAATGATTATTTTGATTTCGCGCGTGGCGCGGACAACGCGACCCGCGTCGGCCCCCGGCGGGCGGTGGCCGCGGGCCTCGTGGCGCCCGCCGCGATGCGCCGGGCCATGTGGCTGACGTTCGGGCTGGCCCTGGTGATCGGCCTGGCGCTCGTCGCGTGGGGCGGCTGGTGGCTGGTGGCGGTGGGCGTGGTCAGCGTGGTCTGCGGCATCGCCTACACGGGCGGGCCGTTTCCGCTCGGCTACCACGGATTGGGCGATGTGTTTGTCTTTGTCTTTTTCGGCCTCGTCGCGGTGAGCGTCACCTATGGCGTGCAGGCGGGCTGGCCGGGCGCCGACGTGGTCCTCGCGGCCGTGGCGGTGGGCGCGCTGACGGTGAACATCCTGCTCGTGAACAACTACCGGGACGCGGAATCGGATGCGCGCGCGGGCAAGCGGACGCTAGTCGTCCGGTGGGGGAAGGGGTTTGCCCGGAGGCAATTCTGCGCCGCCCACCTCGTGGCTGGCGCCGTGTTTGCGGCTTTGGCGCTTCGCGGACTCTACAGCCAGGGCTTGGGCCTTCTCGGGGCGGCCATCGCCGGAATCGTGGGGTTGCTGCAGTGGCGCCGGCTGCGGTCCGCGAACAAGCCCGGGGAACTTATCGCCCTGCTCGGCTGGTGCGGCGCCTGGCTCGGCGTCTATGCGGTGCTTTTGGCGGCCGCGCTGGCGGCGGGCCGCTGAAGAGGACGGTTGCAGGCCGAGGAACTTCTGTCCGATCTTGGCCGGACGCGACGCCTAGAGCTTGGCCGAGACCTTGGCCTTGAGCGTGGCCTTGTCCATCATGCCCACAAACTGCTCGGCGAGCTGGCCGCCTTTGAACAGCAGCAGCGTGGGTATGGCACGAATGCCATACTGGGCGGCAATGTCGCCATGGTCGTCAACGTTGACCTTGCAGATGGTGAGCTTGCCGGCCAGCTCGCCGGCCAGCTCCTCCAGAATGGGCGCGATCATCTTGCACGGGCCGCACCACGGCGCCCAGAAATCGACGAGCACGGGCGTGGCCGCGGAGCCGATCGTGTCCTTGAAGGTGGCGGAGGTCAGATGAGCGATGGCAACGGACATGGCGCCTAATGTTGGCGGGATGGGCCGGGTGTCAAGGTGCCGACAGCTAACGGGGCGTGGAGCGGTGAATGATTTCCGACAGCTCGCTCGACTCGACATCCTCCAGAGGTTTGCCGCGTTGCTTCAGCTCCTCGAAGGTCTTCACGATCGTCTCCGTCATGCGTTCGTGGGTCTCCTGCGATCCGCCCAGGATGAGGAACTTCTCTCCGGTGGTGATCCGCTTGTGCCCGCCGTCGTTGTCGAGGCCGACCCCGAGCAACGCGGCGCGCGCCCGCTTTCTCCGTTTTCTTCTCACCGGCTTCACGACGCCACTGTGCTCGCCGCGGCGGGTGTTTCAAGTTCCTTCTCTGCGATCGCCTCGCAGAGGATGTCGGCAAAGGCCTCGTCCTGCCGGATGCGGAGCCGCTTGAGCCGGGCCAGCTCCAGTACGGCGAGAAAGGTGGCGATGAGGGTGCGCAGGCTGACGGTGGCGCTGAAGAGCTCGGAAAAGGCAAAGCGCGGCTGCTGCCGCAGCCGGGCCAGCAACATCTCCATCTGGTCGGCCACCGTCACTTGCTCGTCGTGAATCTCGCCGACGACCAGCTTCTCGGCAAGCCGGCGCAGCACCAGGTTGAACACGTTCCAGAGTTCGATGCGGTCCGTGGGCTTGAGCGGCCGGTCGCCGCGGTCCGAAAGGGCCGAAACGTAGCGTTCGATCATGTCCTGGCGTTCGGCGGCCAGCTCGCCGAGGCGGCCGGCGGCCTCCTTGAATTTGCGGTACTGGATCAGCTGGTGGACGAGCTCCCACCGCGGGTCCATCTCCTCCTCGGCCGCCGCGTCCGGGTCCACCGCCTGCTGGTCCTTGGGCAGGAGCATGCGGCTCTTGATCTCCATCAGGGTGGCGGCCATCACGAAGAACTCGCCGGCCAGCCCGAGGTCAAGCTGCTGCATGGCAAAGAGGGCGTCGAGGTACTGGCGCGTGACCTGCTCGATGGGAATGTCGTAGATATCCAGCTCGTTCTTCCGGATCAAAAAGAGCAGCAGGTCCAGCGGCCCCTCAAAGACTTGCAGCTTGATGCGATGATCGGTGTCGGGAACCACGGGGGACGGGATGGGTGAGAAGCCGGAGGCGCGCAACGGAAAAATCAGCGCACGCGCCGGAAGGCGGCGACAAAGAAGCCGTCGGTGTTGTGGCGGGCCGGCAGGATCGTGAGGCCGATGGTGTCGGCGGAACAGTCAAAGGTGCGCGCGGGCGCGAGCGGGGCGAAATCGGGTTGGGCGGCGAGAAAGGCGCGGGCGACGTCCTGGTTCTCCTGGCGGCTGAGCGAGCAGGTCGCATAGAGCAGCATTCCACCCGGACGAACCTGGCGGATGCAACCAGCCAGCAGCTGCTGCTGGCGCCGGCCGTGCGCCGCGACCTCGGCGGCGGTGGTGCACCATTTCAGATGAGGGGCGCGCCGCCAGGTGCCGCTGCCGCTGCACGGGGCGTCCACCAGCACGCCGTCGTAGTCTCCGCCCGACGGCAGCCGGGCCAGCACATGGATGGTCGTGAGACCGCCGCGCCGGGCCCGTTGGCGGAGTTCCGCCAACGCCTCGGGCCGCACATCGAAGGCATCCACGGCTGCCGCCGGTCCGAGCAGGCGGGCCAGCTGCAGGCTCTTGCCGCCCGCCCCGGCGCAGGCGTCCAGCCAGCGGCCGCCGCGCGCGATCTCCGCGCTGGCGAGCACGAGTTGCGACCCCAGGTCCTGCACTTCGAGGAGGCCGTCGCGGTAGGCCGCGCTGGCGGTCAGATCGGCGTCAGCCAGGACTTCGCAGGCTTCGGGGCAGATCTCCGATTGGCGCCAGGCCCAGCCCCGGCTGAAGAACTCGGCCCGCACCGCGGCCGGATCGTCGGTCTGCAGCCGGATCCAGAGCGGCGCGCGCGCATGCAGCGCCTCCAGGTTCGGGGACAGAAAGGCCTCCGGACAATGGTGGCGGAACCAGGCGGGCAGGAGCTCTCGCCTGACGCCGAGGTGCTGCGCGCGCTCCCCGATGGTCGGTGGCAGCGGCGGCCAAGCCGCCACGAGGGCTTCGCGATAATCGCGGGTCGCCGGCGCGTCGGCCGCCAGCCACGCCACCGCCGGCAGGGCTGCCGCTTCGGCGCGGGCCGTGATCTCGTCGACCCACGGGAGGTAGCGCACCGCGGTGTAGAGCAGTTCGCGATAGAGGCGGCGATCGCGGGCGCCGAATTCGGGGCGGCGCAGGGCAGCCTGGATGCGCGCGGGCAGGGCGCGGTCCGTCCGCAGGTGCGGACGCAGGCTTCGCCACAAGCGGAGGAAGACCTGCTGCTGATTGTGGGCGATGGCCGGTTTCAATCTGGTGGGTGGCGCCGCGCGCGGGACCCATCCCGGTCAGAACCGGACCAGGTCGACCACCGCGTTGACGCCGAAGCCGCTCTCGCGCTGGCGCCCCTGGTACCAGGAGACCTCATAGCGGATGTTCCAAGTGTTGCCGAGGTTCTGGCCGAGGCCGAGGGAGAGTTCGTCCCAACGCGCGGCGCGCGCGTCGTACCGCACCCGGGCAAAACCGCGCCACACCTCGTTCAGGCGGTGATCATATTCGGCGTAATATTGCTCGAGCTGGTCCGCGAGGTAATTGGTCGACAGGCGCAGGGTCCACCAATCGCGGTCCGCGAATTCGAGCCCGGTGATGAGTTCCCGCAGGGTGAAGCGCTGGGGAGCGAGCCGCTGCAGCAGGTTGAAGCGCAGCCAGGAGGCGGGCGTGACGGCGAGTTCCGTGTAGAGGTCGGACCACCGCCGCTGGCCCGGCTGCGTGGCGAAGCTCAGGTCGGCCGCCAGGTTCAGGGCGACCAGGTCGCGCGAGCCGTAGGAGGAATCGCGGGTCTGCAGGACGTTTTCGAGGCCGACGCGCAGCGTGTTGATCCCGTGCAACTGGTCGAGGTTCCGGACCGCGCCCAGGCCCAGCGGATCGAGATAGGTGGAGAACACCTGGCGGTCGATGGGGGGGATGTAGGGCTGGCCGCGGTCCGCCTCGGGCACGTAGCGATAGGAGAGCGTGGGGGTGAGGAGGTGGCGCAGCCCGTCGATCTGCCACAGGTCGTTGTGGTAATCGAAGACGCCGCTAGTCCGCAGCGCCGCATCGACGCCGATCTCGCCGAGCCAGCGCGTGTAGTCGGCGCGCCCGCCGGTGGCCTTGGCGTAGTAGGTCAGCCGGCCGCCGGCGACCGGCGTGATGGTGAGCCAGTCGGTGGGCGCGATCGGGCGTTCGAGCGCGTAGTAGGCGTCCAGCCGGTCGCTGCGGAGCGTGGGGCCCGCCAGCAGCGCGTCCTCCCGCAGCGCGGCGTAGCTGCTGTTGAACCGCTCGTAGATGCCGCCGCCGATCGGCAGCGGCTGCAGATCGAAGCGCACCTCGGGCAGCCGCTGCTGCACGATCTCGAAATTGTTCGGCGCCAGCCGCGAGAAGAGGTCGATCGAGTAATTGCCGCCGGTGTACACGGCCTCGAAAAACGAGTCGGGCTGCTGGACGGGATAGAACTGTGTCGGATGAAAGTCGCGCATCACCTCCGAGTCCCGCCACCAGGAGAAACGGCCGATCAGCGTCAGGCGGTCGCCGACGGTCTGCCAGTGGCGCCACTCGACATAGCCCCGATCCTCGGGCACGGGCCGGCCAAGCAGGTCCGTCTTCTTGTCGCCGTGATCGTTGATGAAACCCGAACGGAAGCTGCCCGCAATCTCCGAGCCGCCATCTTGATACTCATAGTGCCCCGAGGGGCCGAAGAGGACGCCGCGCGCGGTGTACTCGCCGACATCGCCGCCCAGGCTGAAGGACGGCCACACCGGCACGTGCAGGCTGAGATCGAGGTAGGCGCCGAGATTGCGGCGGTAGCCGACGCGGGTCGTCACGTAGGAGACGGGCGGTGCGTCGAAGGGACGATCAAAGCTGGGCAGCGCGATCAGCTGGTGATCGCCCAGGCCCAGGTGGCCGCGGACGCCGGCGATCCGCCGGCCCGGCTCGTAGACCAACTGCGAAGCGGAGAGGGTTGGGGCCAGGCCGCCGGGCTCGCTGAAGGTGACGACCGCGCCGGTGAGCGTCATCCGCTGGCGCGTGCCGGCAGCCGTGGCGGCGGTGATGTAGAACGGCGGTTCCCCCGCCCGTACGCCGACCAGCGCGAAGGTCCCCGTGGCGAGGTCATAGGAGCCGCTCGTGGCGAGCACCCGCTCCGCCCCGGACGTGATGGTGAAATGGCCCTTTCCCGTGACGAGATTCCGGCTCTGGTTGTAGCGGAGTTCATCCGCGACCAGGAGGGTGGGGCCGTATTCGATGCGCGGATGACCCTTCAGCACCGCCTCTCCCGTGATGATGTCAAAGGAGGTGTCGTCCGCCTTGACCACGGGCACAAGCGGGGTGACCTGGGCGGCGAGTGGGCCGGAGGCAAGGAGAAGCAGGACGAGGCAGGCGGAGGGTCCGCGGAGCACGGCGGGAGGGATACGGGCACCTGAATGGACAGGCAAGCCTCGACCGGGTTGCACGCTGGCGGGCTCGTCCGGACGATGCGCGGGCCCGGATCCTGCCGCGATCCCGGCGCTCGCCGCGGCGGCGCTCAGCGACTCGAACCGGCGGCCGGCTGCCGGGACCGGGCCAGTTCCAGCATGCGCCGCGCCGAGGGATCATCGGGTCGCAGCCGCAGGACCTCCTCATACTCGGCGATCGCCTCGTCGGTCCTTCCGCATTGGAGCAGGGCGGTGCCCAAGGAAAAGTGCGCCGGCGCGAAGTCCGGCTTGATGCGCAGGGCTTCCTTGATGCTGAGGATTCCTTCGGAGATCCGGCCGGTCCGGCAGAAGAGCATGCCGAGATTGTTGCGCGCCTCGGCCAGATCCGGCTGGAGCCGCACGGCCTCCTCGAACTGGTGGATCGCATCCGGAATCTGCCCGGCCTGCGCCAGGGCGTTGCCCAGGTTGAAGCGTGCCCGCGCGAAATCCGGCCGGAGGCGCAGCGCTTCGGTGATTTTCGCCACGCCCTCCTCGTTCCGTCCCTGCTGGCACAGGAGCGCGCCGAGATTGTTGGCGGCCTCCGCAAAATCCGGCTGAAGCCGCAGCGCCGTTTCGTAGTGGCGGATCGCTTCGGTGACCCGCTCGAGCTGCACCAGGGCCAATCCGAGATTGTAGTGGGCCCGGGCGAAATCCGGCTGAATCGCAAGGGCGGCTTCATACTCCCGCGCCGCCTCCACCGTCTGGCCGGTCCGGAACAAGGCGTCGCCAAGATTGTCGTGGGCCTCGGCGTTGTCGGGATTGATCCGCAGCGCCGCCTGATAGTGCGCGATCGCCGCGGGGAGGCTCCCGGCATGATCCAGGAGGACGGCAAGATGGTACTGCGCGCGCACGAAATCCGGCTTGATCTTGAGCGCGGCCCCGTAGTGCTCGATCGCTTCCGGAATCCGCCCGGAGCGCGCCAGGGCTTCCGCCAAGTCGTAGTGCGTCCCGGCGAGGTCGGGCCGAATCCTCAGCGCGGCCTGATATTGCTCGATCGCCTCCGGAAGGCGCCCGCTGTGATCGAGGGCGATGCCGAGGTTGTTGTGAGCCTCGGCGTTGTCGGGCTGGATCTGGAGCGCCGCCTGGAATTGCCCCATCGCCTCCGGAGTCCGTCCGGCCAGGCTCAGCGCCAGACCCAGATTGAGGCGCGCCGTCGCGTTGGCGGGCCGCTTCGCCACGGCGTCGCCCCACAGGGCGAGTTCGCTGCGATAATCCTTGTTGCGCTGCGCGGTCAGCACTCCCAATCCCACGACGAGCGCCATGGTCACCCGCCACCAGTGCCTGCCCGTCCAGGCCCGGAGGGCGGCCACCCCGGCGACGACGATCGCCGCCAGCGGCAGATACACGCGGTGTTCGACGATCATCTGGGTCGTGCCGGGCATCACGCTCGTCGGGGCCAGGATCGCGAAGAACCAGGCGCCCACGAAGCCCGGCACCGGCCGCCGCCACAGCGCGAGCAGGGTGGCGGCCGCGAGCAGAATCAAGACCACGGCGTAGGGCGCCACCTCGCCGACGCGGTGAACCCAGTGGGTGCCGTAGTCGATGACCAGCGGATGAGGCCAGAGCGCGAGCCACAGGTACCGGGTGACGGCCTCGGCCTGCGTCAGCCAGTAGGCCGGCGGCGCCACGCCGACATTGAACCCGGCCGATCCCCCGCGATTCCAACCCGTTCCCGCCACCAACCACGACAACGGCAGCCACGTGGCACCCAGCGCCAGGTACCACCCGCGGCGCTGGCGCCAGGCGGCGCGAAACGAGCCGGCCAGAAACGTGCGATCGTAAAGCAGCACCACCACGGGGGCGGTCACCATCACTTCCTTGCTGGCCATGCCGAGGACGCAGCAGAGGATCGAAAGGGCGTACCAGAGCAGGGGACGAGAGGAACCCGGACCACGGGACCAGGGACCACGGCCTACGAAACCTGCGTGCTCGGCGTCCGTTTGGTCAGGGGTCAGTGGTCGTGTGGTCCCTTCGACGGCGCGGATGAAACAGTACAGGGTCAGCAGGTAGAAGAGTCCCATCAGCGATTCGACCCGCTGGACAATGTAGGTCACGGCCTCGGTCTGCACTGGATGCACAACCCAAAGCGCCGCCGCGGCCAGGGCCAGCGGCAGGGCATCCCGGCCGAGCCGCTCCCGCAAGGGCGGGAGCTGAAGGGTGCGCCGGACAACGCCGAACAGCGTCAGACCGCCCAGGATATGAATCAGCAGGTTGAGCGCGTGGTAGCTCCAGACATCGGTTCCGCTGAATGCATAATTGATCGCGAGCGTGAAATTGGGCACCGGCCGGCCGTTGACCGTGGAATCCGACACGGCCGGCCCCAATGCCCGCCAGGCCGTGCCCAGCTGCCGAATGGTGGAATTACCCAGGACTGCCGGTCCATCATCAAAGACAAACGGGGCGCGGAAGCAGTTGTGATAGACCGCCAAGGCCGACAGCGCGATGGCCGCGGCGGCCGTGATGGTCTGGCTTCGAGCGGTCAGCTGCGGCCAAGTCATCGTGACAACCGGCAGTTCCGTGCCGACTCGGTGCACCGGCGGCGCCGCGCGTGGTGGGTCCGATTCCTGCGAGCCCTGATCATCCGGGATTGTTCTGGATGTTTTCTGACCCCCGGGCCGCCGCAGGCAATCCCAATAGGGGCGCGCACTCACCGCCGTCCGCCGGAAGCTGCCGCAACGGCGGGACCGCGATTACGGATCCTGCGCCTTGGTCCGATGCAGGCGCATGAGCAGGTCCTTGCTCTGCACCGAGTCGCCGACCGCGCAGAGAACCTCATCCACCACACCGTTCAGCGGGGCGTAGACCGTCGTCTGCATCTTCATGGCCTCGAGCGTGAGCAGCTTGTCCCCCTTGGCCACCCGCGCGCCGACGCTCACCACCAGCGTGGAAATCATGCCGGGGATGGGGGCGCCGATCTGCAGCGGATCCGCCGGGTCCGCCTTGGCACGGGGCTTCGCCCTGGATTGCACCGACGCGTCGAGGATCACGGTCTCGCGGGGACGGCCGTTGAGCTCGAAGAGGATGGTCCGGTAGCCGTCCTTGTCGGGCTCGCCCACGTGAATGAGCTTCACGAACAGGGTCTTGCCGGGCTCGATATCGACGGAGATCTCCTCGCCCGGCCGGAGGCCGTAGAAGAAGCTGCTGGTCGGCAGCATCGTCACTTCCTCGTAGGTGCGCTGGAACCGGGCAAATTCCGCGTACACTTCCGGGTACATGAGGTGGCAGAAGAGGTCGGCGTCGGTCACCTCCCGCTTGTGCTTCTCGCCCAGCTGGACTTTTTCGTGCTCGAGATTGACGGGGGGCAGTCCGGCGCCGGGCCGGCCGCGCCGCGGCGCGCGCTTGCCGAGCACCACTTTCTGCAACCGCCGCGGCCAGCCGCCGGGCGGCTGGCCGAGACCGCCGGCGAGCATGTCGACCACGGAGGCCGGGAACGAGGTACCGGGCTCAAGATTCAGCACGTCGGCCGGCTTGATGCCGCGCGAGATGAGGAAGAGGGTCATATCGCCGACCACCTTCGAGGACGGCGTGACCTTGACGATGTCGCCGAAGAGCTGGTTGACCTCGGCATAGGTGCGCATGATCTCGGGCCAGCGGGGGCCGAGCCCCATCGCCCGGGCCTGTTCGATGAGATTGGTGTATTGCCCGCCGGGCATCTCGTGCAGGTAGACCTCGGCACTGCCGGCGCGCGGGCTCGAATCAAAGGGGGCGTACAGGTCGCGGACGGCCTCCCAATAGCGGGAGAACTCGTTGAGCGCGTCGAGATCCAGCCCGGTGTCGCGCGGGGTGTGCTGGAGGGCGGCGACAAGCGAGTTGAGATTGGGCTGGCTGGTCGAACCCGACATCGCGGCCAGCGCGAGATCGACGATGTCGACGCGGGCGTCGCTCGCGGCGAGCACCGACGCGGCCGCGACGCCGCTGGTGTCGTGAGTGTGGAAATGGATCGGGAGGCCGACCTCCTGTTTGAGCGCACGGATCAGCTTGCCGGCGGCGTAGGGGCGGCACAGGCCGGCCATGTCCTTGATGGCGAGCAGATGCACCCCAAGCCTTTCCAGCTGCTTCGCGAGCTTCACGTAGTAGGTGAGCCCGTATTTGTCCCGCCGGGGATCCAGCAGGTCGCCGGTATAGCAGATGGCGGCCTCGCAGAGGGCATCGGTCGCCAGCACCGCGTCGAGCGCCACCCGCATATTCGGGAGGTAATTGAGCGAGTCGAAAACGCGGAAGACGTCGATGCCGGTGGCGGCGGCATGGCGCACAAAGCCGGTGATCACGTTGTCGGGATAGTAGCTGTAGCCGACGCCGTTGGCGCCGCGCAGCAGCATCTGGAAGCACACATTGGGGATGCGTTCCCGCAGCAGGGCGAGGCGCTGGTAGGGATCCTCGTGGAGGAAGCGCATCGCGGTGTCGAAGGTGGCGCCGCCCCAGCATTCGAGACTAAAGAGGCCGGAGGCGCGGCGGGCAAGGGCGTCGGCCACCGCGAGCATGTCATAGGTGCGCACGCGGGCGGCGAGGAGCGACTGGTGCGCGTCGCGGAACGTCGTGTCGGTGACGAGCAGGCGCTTTTGCGCGAGGATCCACTGGGCGAACCGCCGCGGTCCGTGCCGGCGGAGCAGGTCGCGGGTGCCGGGCGGCGGCGGGCTGCGCCGGTCGTAGTCGGGCGCGGGCGGCGGCGCGGGCACTGCCGCCAGCCGGTGGCCCTTGACCTGCGGGTTGCCGTTGACGATGACATCGCCGAGATAGGCGAGGAGCTTGGTGGCGCGGTCGCGCCGCCGTTTGAACTCGAAAAGGGCGGGGGTGGTGTCGAGCAGGTTGGTCGTGGCCTCGCCGGCGCGGAACGGCGGGTGGTGGATGACGTTCTCGAGGAACTGGATGTTGGTCTTGACGCCGCGGATGCGGAATTCGCGCAGGGCGCGGTCCATGCGCTGCAGCGCGATCTCGAATTTCGGTCCGTAGGCGGTGACCTTGACCAGGAGGGAGTCGTAGAACGGCGTGATGACGCTGCCGGTGTCGCCCATGGCGCCATCCAGCCGGATGCCGAGGCCGGCGGAGCTGCGGTAGCTGAGAATGCGGCCGTAATCAGGCGTGAACTTGTTGGCGGGGTCCTCGGTGGTGACGCGGCACTGCACGGCGTAGCCGATGCGCGGCATGGCCTCCTGCCGGGGCAGGTCCAGCTCGGGTGCGAAGAGCGCGCAGCCCTGCGCGACCAGAATCTGCGAGCGCACGAGATCGACCCCCGTCACCATCTCGGTCACGGTGTGCTCGACCTGGATGCGCGGGTTCATCTCGATGAAGAACCACTCGCGCGGGTCGTCGGCATTGACGAGGAATTCGATGGTGCCCGCGTTGTCGTAGCGGATTTCGCGGGCGATGCGGACGGCGGCGTCGCACAGCGCGGCGCGCACCTCGGCGGGGAGGCCGAGCGCGGGCGCGACCTCGATTACCTTTTGGTGGCGGCGCTGGACGGAGCAGTCGCGCTCATGGAGGTGGAGGACGTTGCCGTGGCGGTCGCCGAGAATCTGGACCTCGATGTGGCGGGCGCGCGGGAGATAGCGCTCAAGGAAGACGGCGGAATTGCCGAACGCGTTGCCGGCTTCGGTCTGCGCCTCCTCCAGTTTGGCGTGGAGCTCAGCCCCGGCCGTGACCACGCGCATGCCGCGGCCGCCGCCGCCAAAGGCGGCTTTGATGATGAGCGGGAAGCCGATCTCGTGCGCCTGGCGCGCGGCCGCGACCGGATCGGTCACCGGCTCCGGCGTGCCGGGCGGCACGGGCACGCCCAGCTTCTGGGCGAGCCGCCGGGCGGCGGTCTTGTCGCCCATGAGATCCAACAGCTCGGGACGGGGCCCGACAAAGGTGATGCCCACCGTGGCGCAGGCGCGGGCGAACTCGGCATTTTCCGACAGGAAACCGTAACCGGGGTGGATCAGGTCCACGCCCTTCTCCCGGGCCAGCGCGACGATGCCCTCAATATCGAGGTAGGCGGCCACGGGGCCCTTTCCGCGACCAATGAGATAGGCTTCGTCCGCCTTGAAGCGGTGCACCCCGAGGCGGTCCTCCTGGGAGTAGAGCGCGACCGTGTGGAGGCCGAGCTCGGTGGCGGCGCGGAACACGCGGATGGCGATTTCGCTGCGATTCGCGACGAGGAGCTTCATCATTGGGTGCGCGGCAAGCGATGCAATGTCCCCCAAAACCGTGCGTCAACCTTTCTCAGGGGTGGAAGCCGGCCCCGCCCGGCGCGGCCCCCGGCGGGCGCAGAATGGCCTAGACCCGCGGCGCCGGGACCGCAGAATGCAGGGCCGAAGCGAATCCCGTGCCGTGGCCAAGATCTCCAAAGTCGAACTGAAATCCCTGCTCGAAGCCAGGCACAGCCAGCCGCACAGCCTGTTGGGAATGCATCCGGTGAAGCAGGGCCGCACCGAGGGCGTCGTGGTGCGGGCTCTCCTCCGGGCGGCCGCGGAGTGCGCGGTCATCGACGCCCGCGATGCCGCGGCGCTCATGGTGGGCGGCGCGCCGCGATGGCCCATGCGCCAGCTCGCTCCCGAGGGGTTCTTCGAGGTTCTTATCCCCGACCAGGCCCGGGTCTTCCCCTATCAGCTGCGGGTGAAGCTGCACAGCGGCGAAATCCGGCAGATCCACGATCCCTACGCGTTTCTGCCGACGGTAGGCGAGCAGGACCTCTATCTCTTCAACGAGGGCAACGAGCACCGCATCTACACGAAGCTGGGCGCGCACGTACGCACGGTGGACGGGGTCACCGGGGTGGCCTTTGCGGTGTGGGCGCCGACCGCCCGGCGGGTGTCGGTGGTGGGCAATTTCAACCATTGGGACGGCCGGTACCATCCCATGCGCTCGCTGGGCGCGTCGGGCGTGTGGGAGCTGTTCGTGCCCGGGTTGGGCGAGGGGGAGCTCTACAAGTTCGAGATTTGGGACCAGCGCGGGCAGATCCGGCTCAAGACGGACCCCTACGCGACGTATTACGAGCCGCCGCCGAACAACGCCGCCATCGTCTGCAACGTCCGGCAGCATCCGTGGAACGATGCCGGCTGGCTCGAACAGCGGGGCCTCGAGGCGGGCCGGCGCGACCGGCCGATCTCGGTCTACGAGGTGCACCTCGGCTCCTGGCGCCGCGTGGTGGAGGACGCCGAGCGGCCGCTGACCTACCGCGAACTGGCGCCGGCGCTCGCCGCTTACGCGAGTGAAATGGGCTACACCCACGTGGAGATTCTGCCGCTGGCGGAGCATCCGTTTGACGGCTCGTGGGGCTACCAGGTCACCGGCTTCTTCGCTCCGACCCACCGGTACGGGACGCCGGCGGATTTCGCCTGGTTCGTCGACCACCTGCACCAGCGGGGCATTGGCGTGATCCTTGACTGGGTGCCGGCGCACTTTCCGCGGGACAGCTTCGCGCTGGCGGAATTCGACGGCAGCCATCTCTATGAGCACGCGGATCCGCGCCAGGGCGCGCACCAGGACTGGGGCACGCTGATCTTCAACTATGGCCGCAACGAGGTGCGGTGCTTTCTTGTGGCGAGCGCGCTCGCCTGGTTCGACCGCTACCACATTGATGGCCTGCGGGTGGACGCGGTCGCCTCGATGCTCTACCTCGACTATTCCCGCAAGCCCGGCGAATGGGTGCCGAACAAGTACGGCGGCCGGGAGAACCTCGAGGCGATCGACTTTCTCCGGCGCACCAACGACCTGGTGCACCACTATTATCCCGGTGCGCTGATGATCGCCGAGGAGTCGACGGCGTTTGCCGGGGTCACCAAGCCCGCTGCGGACGGCGGCCTTGGCTTCGACCTCAAGTGGAACATGGGCTGGATGCACGACACGCTGCGGTATTTCTCCAAGGACCCGATCCACCGGAAGTGGCACCAGAACGACCTCACGTTTGGCATGCTCTACCAGTACGCCGAGAATTTCGTCAGCGTCTATTCGCACGACGAAGTCACGCACGGGAAGGCATCCCTGCTCTACAAGATGGGGGCGTGGCACATTCCCGAGAAGGCGGCCAACCTGCGGGCGCTCTACGGCTTCATGTGGGCTTGGCCGGGCAAGAAGCTGCTCTTCATGGGCAGCGACTTCGGCCAGGCGCACGAGTGGAACCACACCGCGAGCCTCGACTGGCACCTCTGCCAGTACCATGACCACGAGGGGCTGCGGCTGCTGGTGCGGGACCTGAATCGCCTCTACGCGGCCGAGCCCGTGCTCAGCAGCAACGATTTCAATCCGCAGGGGTTTCGCTGGATCGCCTGTCATGACGCCGACGCCAGCGTGATCGCCTGGCTCCGCCTGGATCCGTTCGAGCAGACCATCTTCGCCGCGGTGGGCCACTACACGCCGATCGTCCGATCGGACTATCGCGTCGGCGTGCCGCGCCGCGGATTCTGGAAGGAGGTCGTCAATACCAACAGCCAGTTCTATGGCGGCAGCGGTCTCGGCAACGATGGCGGGCGGACGACGGTGGATGAGCCGGCCGACGGCTTCAGCCAGTCGCTGGTGCTCACGCTGCCTCCACTCAGCACGACGATCTTCAAGTGGACCGCCGACGCGGCCGCCGGCCCGGCAGCTCCAGTCGGAAGCTGAAGCCATGCCGCCGGAAACCCAGCGTCGCGTAGAACCGGTGCGCGGCGCGGCGGTGGCGGCTGCTGGATAACGCGAGCTTGTAGCATCCCCGGGCGCGACAGCGCTGCCGGGCCCACTGCATCATCCGGCGGCCGATCCCGCGGCCCTGCCAGTCGCGGCGCACGACGACGTCCTCGATCACGCCGGACGGCGCGGCGAGGTGCGCGAGGTTGTCCATGATCAACAGGGCAAACGTTCCGACGATCTCCCCGCCGCTGCTGGCGACGTATAGGTCATAGTCCGGATAGGACCGCATGCGCGCGAGCACCCGGCGTGCCCGGCCGAGCGGGATGGTCGCGCGATCGCCCACTTCGCGATAGAGGGCCAGGACCGCGGGCAGATCCGCCGCGGCGGCCCGGCGAATGGCGACTGCCGCTTGGGCATGCACGGCCGCCCGGGGGGCGCGGAATCAGGGCCTCTTGCCCACGAGGCGGTAGGTCGCCATGAAGCCGCGGCTCTTGACGTCGATGTTGCCGCGCTCCTCGAGGATGAACTTGTCCTTGAGCAACGCGTAGGTGCTCGCCGACACCTGAATCATACCCGGCAGGCTGTGCGATTCCATCCGGCTCGCGACGTTGACGGTGTCGCCCCAGAGGTCGTAGGAGAATTTCCGGGTGCCGATGATGCCCGCGACCACCGGGCCGCTGTTGATCCCGATGCGGATGTCCAGCGTCAGGGAGTTCCGGCGGTTGAAATGATTCAGCACCTCGAGCATGTCCAGCGACATGAGGGCGCAGCGCTCGGCGTGCTCCGGGATGGCGGTGGGCACGCCGCCGACCACCATGTAGGAGTCGCCGATGGTCTTGATCTTCTCAAGCTCGTAGGTCTCGGCGAGCTTGTCGAAGCCGGAGAACAGGTCGTTGAGCAGCTGCACCGTGCGGCTGGGGGCGATGTTGGCGGAGAAGCTGGTGAATCCGACGATGTCGGCAAACACGACCGTCGCCTCCCGGAAGCTGTCGACGATGGTTCGCTCGCCCTGTTTGAGGCGGTCCGCAATGGCTTTGGGCAGGACATTCAACAGCAGGCGGTCGGATTTCGCGCGCTCGGCCTGCAGCTCGGAAAGGTAGGCCTGTTCCTGGTCGCGCAGCCGCTTTTTTTCGAGCGAGGCGTTGATGCGGGCGTGCAGGATGATCGAATTGAACGGCTTCGGGACGTAGTCCTCCGCCCCCGCCTCGATGCAGCGGACCGTGCTGTCCACCTCGTCGAGGGCGGTGAGCATGATGACCGGCAGATGGCGGAATTTGGGATCGGCCTTGATGAACTCGAGCGTGTGAAATCCGTTCAGCTCCGGCATGATGATGTCGAGCAGCACGAGGTCGAAGTCCCGCTGCTTGAGCAGATCGAGCGCGACGCGCCCGTTTTCCGCGGTCGTGACGTTGTACCCCGAGCGCTGGAGGCGGCGGGCCATCATCTCGCGGTTCATGGAATCGTCGTCCACGACCAGCAGGTTGCCGCTGTACTTGGCGCTGGCGGCGCCGATGAACTCGGCCGGCGCCGCCGGCTTGGCCGGCGCCGGCGGGGGGGCCAAGACCACGTGGAGCGGCGACGCGGCGTCGGCGGGGTTCGGGCTGATGTCGATCTTGACGGCGAACTCCTCGCTTTCGAAAAGCCGGTGGAGGTTATAGCCCGCCTGATTGATGCGTTTGAGGTCGCTGACCACGTCGGTCATGCCGGCCTCCGCCGCCTCGTCCTGGCAGAGCTCGGAAAAGCCGACGATGGCGTTCAGCGGTGCAAGCATGTCCCGCCGCATGCTGAGCAGGTCGATCTTGCCCGTCTCCATCTTCCACGGCGCGAGCGCGTCATTGAACAGCGCCAGGAGCTGCCCGCCGGCGGTGTGAATCTTCTTGATGTCGCGCAGCAGCCGCTCCGCCTTGAGGTCGTCGATCGATTCCATCAGCATCTCGCTGTAGCCGATGATCTGATTCAGCGGGGTGCGCAGGGCATGGCGCAGCTGGGTCAGCGTCTCAATATCGTTGGACTGCAGCGCCTGCAGGAAGGGGCTCAGCGTCCCTTGGGCGCTGACCGGCTGCTGGAGGCCGCCGCTGCCGCTGCTGCTGGGGTTGGGTTCGCTCATGGGGCGGGGGCGCGGGGCTGGTTGAGCAGGGCTTCGATCTTGCCGAGCAGGCGGGGCAACTCGACGGGTTTGGTGTCGTAATCGTTGCAGCCCGCCTGGAGGGCGTGATCCCGGTCGCTCGTCATGGCGTGGGCGGTGAGGGCGATGATGGGGATCGCGGCCGTGGCGGGATCCGCCTTGATCCGGCGGCTGGCCTCCCAGCCGTCGATCACCGGCAGGCTCATGTCCATCAGGATGAGGTCGGGTTTTTCCGCGAGCGCTCTTTCAACGCCCGCGCCACCGTCCACGGCGAGGACTGTCGTGTAGCCCCGGCGCTCAAGCCGCCGCGAGAGCATGTCCCGGTTCATTTCGTTGTCTTCCACGATAAGAATCTTGGCCATGGCAGGGTGGGGAAAGCCGATCGTCGCGGCGCCCTAGGGGGCGGGGGCCGCGCCCGGCGCGGTCTGGCGTTTCAGCATATGCTGATTGATGGCCTCGCGAACCTCCCGGAGCAAGTCTTCTCGGGCAAAGCGCCCCTTTTCAAAGATGCGCTCGACCTGGCCCTTGAGCACCTGCTGGGCGTCGACGTTGAGATCCAGCGAACTCACCACCACGACGGGAATCTTCGACCACTCGGGATGGGGCCGGATCTGCTTGAGGAATTCGAAGCCGTCCATCTCCGCCATCACCAGGTCCAGGACGATCATGTCGGGCATCACGCCGCCCTGAATGATCGCGAGCGCCTCCTTGCCGTTGCTCGCCTCCTTGACCGTGATGTTTTCCTTCTGGAGCATGCGCACGACCAGTTCGCGCGAGGGCGGATCGTCCTCGACCACGAGCACGGTGCCGTTCTGCTTCGGCGTCCGCTGCCGCTCGAGGATGGGCAGGAGCTTCTGTGCGTCGATGGGCTTGGTCAGATAATCGGCCGCTCCGAGCGCGAACCCCATCTCCTTGTCTTCAAGCATGGTCAGCAGGATGATGGGAATGTCCGCGAATTCCGGCATGGCCTTGAGCTGCGACAGTACCGACCAACCGTCCATGCCCGGCATGAGGATGTCGAGGATGACGATGTCGGGGTGGTACTCCCGGGCGATGCGCAGGCCCTCCTTGCCGTCCCGGGCCGTCCGGGTCGAATAGCCCTCGCGGGTGAGCATGTTGGTCAGCACGGCGTGCACCGCCTCGTCGTCGTCGATGACGAGCACGCGGCCCTTCGGCACGGGGGCCGGCTGGCTCTCTTTCTCGACAACGGCGTAGGGCGAGCGCGCGGGCTTGACGCGGGCGGGGACGCGCATCGTGAACGTGGAGCCGGCGCCGGCCTTGCTCTTGACCATGATGTCGCCGCCCATCATCTGCGCGAACTGCTTGGAGATCGCCAGGCTCAGGCCGGTGCCGCCGAATTTGCTGGAGGTGGAGGCGTCCGCCTGGGTGAAGGCCTTGAACAGCCGGCCCAACTGCTCCTCGGTCATGCCGATGCCGGTGTCGATGACGTGCATGACGACCCACACCTGGTTGTCGCTGATCTCGCGCTCGATCTTCAATTCGATGCGGCCGCTCTCGGTGAACTTGCTGGCGTTGCTCAGCAGATTGAGTAGGGTCTGGCGGATCTTGGTCGCGTCGCCATACATCGAGCCGATGGCGGGGGAGCAGTTCACGATCAGCTCGTTGTGGCGCTTCTCGATCAGGGGCATGATCGTGCTGGTGACCTCGTGGACGATCGTCTGCAGATCGAAGGTCTCGAGGTAGAGCTGCATCTTGCCGGCTTCGATCTTGGACAGATCGAGGACGTCGTTGATCAGCCCCAGCAGGTGCCGGGCCGCGCTCAGAATCTTCTGGAGATCGTCGGCGGCTTCCTTCTCGCCCTTTTCAGTGGCATCCTCGTGCAACATCTCGCTGTAGCCGATGATGGCGTTCATCGGCGTGCGCAGCTCGTGGCTCATCTTCGCGAGAAACGCGCTCTTCGCCTGGTTGGCCTCCTTCGCGGCGGTGACAGCGCGCTCCAGTTCCGCGGTACGCTCGGCGACCTTCTGCTCCAGACCCTCGTTGATCTGGCGAAGGCTCTCCCGGGCGTCCTCGGCGCTCTTGCGCGCCACCTCCAGCTCGGCGTTGCGCTGCTGGATCGTCTGCACCATCAGATTGAAGGAACGGGTGAGCGTGCCGATCTCGTCGCTGCCGCGCTCCTTCACCCGCACGCGGTAATCCTGTCGCTCGGCAATCCGGCGCGCCGCGCCGGCCAGCTCCGTGATGGGGTCGGTCACGGCCCGCTGCAGCCGCCGGGCGACGACCATCGCGAGCAGGCAGGAGGCGAGGAAGATGATCACCGCGCCGCGCAAGGCGTCGCCGAATCGTTCCGACGCGAGCTTGGCCACATTTGCCTTCAGGTAGAGGTTGCCGATCACCCGTCCGTCCCGGTCGCGCAGGGGATGCAGCGTCACCACCAGGTCGGTGGAAAAGCTCAGGCTGATATGCTGGGGCAGCGGAATGAACTCGTGCGAGCCGGGCCGGATGTATTTCGCGAGCAGCCGGTTGTCGGGCGTATAAACGGCCGCGGCCACAATCGTGTCGTCGTTCTGCAGCGAGCCCAGCGACATGCTCGCCGCCGAGGGGTCCTGGGCGAGAGTGGCGACGATGTTGTCGATCAACAAACGCTGCGTGGCCTCGAGCCGCCGGTAGATTTCACCATGAAAGCGGTAGACGTCGTAACTGTAGTAACCCCCGATTGCCGCCAGCAGCGACACCGCGGTGACTGAGATGATGATGAGGCTCAGCTTCCAGCGAAAGGGCAGGGTATTCCGCTCAGCTTTATCCATGAGAATGCCGGAGGTGTTCGGCTGTCCGTCGTGGACAAGTGTAAGGTGTCATTTCCCGATTCTCGTTCGCCTGGCCAGTCAGGCGCGCAGGTCGGACGATGAGGTGATTGGGGACAACCTTCAAGGATCAATAATCATGTCAATCATGTTTACCCCGGGGGACTCAACGAGTTAAGCAGTCGTTGCCGAAGGTGGATGGCGCCGGGGTTCAGCCGCGGGACAGCCTTCCGATTTCCCGCGCCAGCGCGGCCGAGGCGCCAGACAGCCAGCAGTCCCCCTTTTCGCGAGTCGCTCGCGTGGCGTCTCCCATGACGCCGCTTTGCGAGAGGTCGCGCGTCATCCAGGCAAACGTGGCCGCCGCACGGTCGGGTCGCAACTCGCCGGGATCGTCCACGCGGGCGGGGTACTCGCGCACGGCCCGGTCCATGCGCACCAGTTCCGGCGCAACAGCCAGCATGAGCGACGTCTCCCACTCGCCGGCATGAATCCCCCAGGCCGCTTCGTCCGGGGAGACGGCTGGTTCATAGCCGTGGCGGAGCAGAGTGGCCTCGATGCCGACGGTCTCGGCAATCTCGCGGACCAGGGCGGCGAGAACAAGGCTGTTGCCGCCGTGGGTGTTGAAGAACGCGATCCGGCGGAAGCCGAGATCGCGCAGCTGGCCCGCGATCGCCAGGCCGAGGCGGCGCAGCGTCGGGGTCGAAATGGAGATTGTTCCAGGGAAGTCGCGGTGTTCGATGCTGGTGCCGTAGGTGATCGGTGGCGACACGAAGACGGGCCGTTCGGGCGGCAGCTGCGCGAGTGCGGCCGCGAGCAGCGCCTGGCCCAGAATGGCGTCCGTTCCGACAGGCAGATGCGGGCCGTGCTGCTCGATCGCACCCGTCGGGACGATGGCGAGCCGGCACGCGTCTGCGGGCAGGCGGCCCAGCCGCTCGGCGGAAAGCGCGGGCAGGTAGCGGGCGCGATAGGCGGGGAAGGCCTCCGCGGGTGCATCTGGCGCGGGCGGAACTGCGATCAGCGGGGGCGGCGGCGCGAGATGCTGGCGGATCTCCAGAAGCAGACCGGCCAGGCGCGCGGCGTCACCCCTGCCGCCTTGACCGACGTCCAAGCCGAGCGCGCCGGCGTGAATGACATAAGTGCGGAGGCCGGCCCCGGCCCGGACGTCCATCGCCGCTGCCCCCACCAGCGGCTCATTGGCGGCACTCGTATTGAAGAAGACCAGCTTGTGGAAGCCCGCCGCCGCCACCCCGGCGCCGATCGCCGCCAACACCGCGTGGGCGGTTTCGGGATCGAGGCCGAAATAGCCGCCGCTCCGGGCGGCGGTCACGAAGCGAAGCGGCGGCAGAACACGCACGGCGAATCGCGCCTTGGCCTGAGCGACCGCTGCGCGCAGCAGGCGAGCGCCCTCCAACTCCTCGGCGTCCAGCGGAAGTTCGGCGCCATGGACCGCAAAGCCATGCACAGGGAGGATGGCCACGGCGTATTCCTTTTGGGGCAACGCGACAAAATCGGTCCACCCGTGATGCGCCCAGAAGGTTTCCGGTTCGGCATCAGCCAGCCAGTTCGGGCCCATGCGGCGAGGGTAGGGCTGGCGAAACGGCTGACGATTGCAAAATGACGGCCGCGTTCCGCGCCGCTTGGCGACCTAAGAAACGGCCGGAGCAAACGTTATCCCGGTAGAGACGCAACCCCAGCCCCAGGAGGACCCCATGAACAAGGAACTCATCCTGCCCGCCGCCTTCGCCCTGACCGTGCACGCCTTCGTGCTCTTCGGCATGCCGGGCAGGAGACCGGCGGCCCCGCCGGCACCCGATCTCCAAATGCCTCCGCTGGACAAGCTGCTGCCGATCGACAACGACGAACTCCGGCGCGACCCCGACGCCGAGGAGCGGACGGAGGTCAAGCGCGGAGCGGAGATTGCGCCACGCGAGTACGACGTGCCGCGCCCCGTTTCCACCAAGACGGATTTTGTGATCGTCACGCTGCCGCCGATCAGGGGCAATCCGGATGCCAAAACGATCCCGGTTGACTGGACGACTCCGCGGGAGGGAACCGGCACTTCTTCCCGACCGGTTGATTGGAGATTCCTCGATCACGTGCCGCGGGCGCGCCTGCAACCCGCCCCCGTTTATCCGGCCGACCTGCGCAAGCTTCGTGCGGAGGGGACGGTCTGCGTCGAGTTTGTTGTGGATGAAGCGGGCAATGTGTTTCAGGCGACTGTGGTCAGCGCGACCAGACCGGGTTTCGAGGAAGCGGCGCTGCGCGCCGTGGTGAAATGGAAATTCGAACCCGGCTTGAAGGACGGGTGCCGGGTCCGCTTCCGCATGAGCGTGCCGCTGGTGTTCCGCATGGCCGACGACTGAGCGGCGCCCGGCGGCCGACGGGTGGCGGATACTCCGACTGGGCGGCCGCGATCTCAGGCCGACGCCGGCCGCAGGCGGAGCAGGCGGCTCACCCGATCGACAAGATCCTTTGGGCTGAACGGCTTGGTGATGTAGTCGAGGACACCCAGCTCCAGGCCCACGTTCCGGGAATCCGTCGTGACCCAGGCGGTCAGCACCACGATGGGGATCGTGGCCGTCGCGGCGTTGCGCCGCAGGATCTCGCAGACACTGAAGCCGTCGATGTCGGGCAGCATGAGATCGAGCAGGATCAAGTCGGGGCGGCGCTGGTTGATGGTCTCGATAGCCTCGCGTCCGCTCGCGGCGGTCATGACGTCGTAGCCGGCATGGCGACAGTGCAGACGCACCAAATCGGTGACGTCGTATTCGTCGTCCACGGCGAGGATGAGGGGTGTCATGGCCGGGGAGTATGACGCCGCCGGCGTGGCACCGTCGTGCCGGGGAGGTTACATCGGCGTGACGTTGTGCCGAGCGCACAGGCCGGCCGCCGGGGGTGCGCTCGCGAGCGGTGGTGCCTACGGAAGCGGCGGGCAACGGTTAACCTTGACTATCCCCGAGAACTTGGCGGCGATTTCCCACCGACGCGCGAAAAAACGGTCAAAACCACGAGGTAATACTTTTGACTCGCCCGACGGGACAAAGGTAGCATTTTCAACCAGTTAGATGGGCGAGTGTTAATGGATTCCCGCGATGGCGCGAAAGATAGCATTCATCAACTACAAAGGCGGGGTCGGCAAGACCTCGATCATTGTCAATCTGGCGGCCTGCCTTGCCAAGCTCGGCAAGCGGGTGTTGCTGCTCGATTTTGACACGCAATCGAACGCGAGCATCTGGCTGTTGCGGTTGGAGCGGTGGAACAAGATCAACTCGACCGGGGAGGGATCGCTTTATTCCGTCTTTGACCCCGGCAAGGCGCGGCTGACCGACATCCTGGTGAAGGATGTAATCGAGGGAAAGGCGGGCGAGAAACTCCTGCCCGGCCTGGACCTCATCCCGACGACGTTCAATCTGGTCGATCTCGAGAACGAATTCGAGGGTGATCCGACGAAGCCGCCGTATCTGCTCCTGAGCGAGCAGCTCCGCGAGCTGGAGCCCAACTACGATTTCATCCTGATCGACAGTCCGCCCAACCTTCTGCGTGCCTCCCAGTGCGGCGTGTTCGCCGCCAATGAGGTCTACGTGCCGGTCAATCCCGACGCCCTCAGCCTGATCGGGTTCACCCTTCTGGTGGAGAAGCTGCACAAATTCCACCAGCTGTCGGCCAGCTTCCGCACGGCCCAGATGGGGCCGCCCGCGGTCGTCCAGGGGATCATCTTCAACTCAATCAAGGCCGGCGTGGACATCGAAGTCCCGAAGATGCGGATGCAACTTCGGATGAACCAATACCGAACTCAGCGGCGCGTGGCGGCCACGGCGAAGATCTTTGAAACGCAGGTGCGCGACGCCACCATCGTGCGCCGGGCGGTGGCCCTCGGCCTGCCGGTGACCCTGGTCGGGCAGGAGACGAGCGACACCGACAACGTGCTGAATGATTTTCGCCGGCTTGCATTGGAGCTCAACAAACACGGAGAAATCCTCTAAGATCCCGGCGTTGAAGCTCCGCCTATGAGTGCGACCGAAGGCAAGTTTTCCGCCAAGGACTGGGACGAGGTGCGCATGGGTTTCCACACCTCGATCATGGTGGACACGTCGCTCAACAGCCTGGCGCAGAATCTTGACGCCCCGGATTGGCCGCTCCATGGCAAGGAGGAGACGCCGGCGAAGTACATCGATCTCACTTTTGAGGATCTGCAGCTCGTCCCGGGCTTGGCCGGACGCCCGGACCGGATCGATCACCTGATCACCATCCTGCGCGACACCCTGGCGTTCGACGATCCGTTCGGCGAGATGGTGGACCAGTCCACCGCGATCGGGGATCGGGACAACCCGCTGCTGAAGAATCTCGCCAAGCTGGAGATTCCGACCTCGTTTCCGATCGAGTTCACGATGGTCTCGCCCGACACGAAGGAATTCTGCCAGTTGGAGAAGATCACCACGCTCGGCGAATTCGCCGATTTTGCGCAGAGCATGCCGCCGCACGTGATCGTGGGCGGCGATTTTCGCACCCTGCTCAATGCGCTCGCCCATGTGAACGAGGAGGCCCTCGCGGCGATCCTGCCGTTTCGGCCGGGCAGCAAGGGTCTGCATCTCCCCGAGGCGCTGGGTCTGTTGGTCGCGGCGATGCCCGTCGGCGAACGCCTGGCGCTGTTCAAGCGCTTTGGCGGGCGCCTGACCGCGGAGGAACAGGCGAAGATGGCCCGCCTCGACAAGAATGAACTGAGGCAGGTGGAAGCCGGCCTGCGCGAGCGGGCCGCCCGGATTTTCGGGGTCTTTCAGTCCGAGTTCGACGAGCTAACGGCCTCGCTGAAGGAGGGCGGCTCGCTGGACCGGTATCTGGTCGTCCTGGAGGATCCGGTGCAGGAAGCCCTTGCCATGGAACTGCTCGAGCCGGCGCTCCGCACTGCCGGCGCGCCGTTGTCCGCGGACGAGGCAGGCAAGCGCGGCGGGCTGCGGGGACTTTTGACGCGCTGGTTCAAGAAACGATGAGCGACCCGCCCCGACCGCCTGTGCCGCCGCCCGCGTCCGGCGCGATCAAATTCCCCCCGCCGCCCGGCGCGATCAAATTCCCGCCGCCGCCGGCGGCGCCGAGGATTCTCTCGCTGCGCCGCAAACTCGCGCTCGAGCCTTCCAAGGAATCCGCCGAGGCGCGGGAGTCGATCAACGCCATCATCTCGGCCACGCGCACGCCGTGGGGCGAGGTGCGGACGCTGACCACCCAGCAGATCAGCGACCTGCAGAAGGCGCTGCGCCAGCTCGAAGGCAAGCTGGAAGAGCGGGAACACGCGGTGAGCGAACTGGCGGCCAAGCTGGCCGAGCGCGAGCGCGATTTGGCAGAGGTGGAAGCCCTGCTGGTGGCGAGGGAGAAGGTCATCGAGGCGGCAAAGCGGAATGCCCAGGCGCCCGCGCTGTCCCAGGAGGAACGCACGGCCCTCGAGCAGCTCAAGGCCGAGCTCGAACGCCAGGAGGCCTCGCTGAAGGAGCAGCGGGCGACGCTCAAGGAGCGGGAGACATTCATCGACGAGAACGAGGCGAAGCTCTTCGAGAAAATCCAGGCCCAGCAGGAGCACGAAGTGGAACTTGAGCAGAAGCAGGAGGATCTGCGGGCCATGGAAAAGCGTCTGGCGGTGCGCGAAGCCGCCCTCGACCCGGCGGCCGCTGCCACCCGGGAGGCCGCGAAGCCGGAGAAGAAGTTCGACGAATTCAACGAATAGGCCCCCCCAGGGGTCCGCTGCCCGTGGAACCACCGCGTCCGCCGCCGGTCACAATTTTCCCAAATGACAGCCAACCAAGGCGCGGTGACGGCGGGCGGTGCCCGGAATGACGCCACTTTTTGCTCGCGCCCCCGTCACCCGGGATGCTTGCCTCTATCCCGCCCATGAGAATCGTCGTCTTCCTTGCCGCCGGCCTGACGGTCCTCGCCGGCGTATTGCGGGCCCAGCCAAGCGACGACGACGATGAGATGGACTATTTCCCGCTGGTGCCGACCGGCAATTCGCTCCGATTCGGTCTGCGGTTTGTCGGCGGTCCCAAAGTCACGTTCGGCCATCTCGGCGTTGTGCCGAGCACCCGCGATGTGGGCGACACCATCACGGTGCAGACGCGGTCGTACGACGACGGCTCCGTCAGTCTCGACGCGCGCACCGGTGCGAACGGGGGCGCGGTCAAGGACGGCTTGACCGATGCCTGGACCTATCAGTTCAGCTCCCAAGTGACGCCGGGAGGGGACATTGCCTTTCACACCTATGACGTGACGTCGAACGGCGCCGGCATGAGGGGCAAGAGCGGGAGCGCGGCCGGCTGGGAGCTGCAAATGGGGCATCGGTTCCGCCGGATCGCCCGCAAGATCGACCTCAGCTTGGTGGCTGGCTTCAGTTTCACGAGCATGAATTCCAAGGTGGGTGGCTCGGTGCCGGCGCAGCTCAACATTCTCACCGACGTCTACTCCCTCAACGGCCAGACCCCGCCCGAAGCGCCCTACACCGCGCCGGTCTTCGGAAGCCAGGGGTTGTACGATTCCAATGGCAATCCGCTCTTGGCCTCGGATGGGAGCCAGCAGACCAAGTCCGTCGAAACCAGCACGCTGCTGGCGGACCTGCCCACGCGCAGCACCTCGAGCGGGACCACCGACGTGCGCGGTCGCTGGCAGATCAAGGGGGCGGCCTACACCATCCGGGCCGGGCCGCTGTTACAGCTGCCGCTGAGCGAGCGCATCAAGGTGACCTTGGGAGCGGGCGCGGCCCTCGTCTATGTGGGTTCGCAGTATGTCGTGGATGAAACCGTGCTTTTGGATGAGACTCTCACGACGCTGGAAACCAAGGAGGTGAAGGATCACAGCGTGTTTCTGCCCGGCTTCTACGCTGATGCGGGCGCCGAATATTGGGTTACCGAGCGGGCCGGGTTCTACCTCGGGGCGACCTATCTGAAGAGCGGCAGCTTCGACCAGACGATGAATGATCGGACCGCGAGAGTCGACATGAGCGGCAGCTACGGCGTCCAGAGCGGCATCACCCTGCGCTTCTGATCGGCGCTGCGATCTCCGGCTTCGACTTTCCGCCGCGAGGCGTCAAACTCGCGGCATGAAAAGGCGCCTGCGGTTGGAGGAAGTCTCCGATCCGGCGGTACTGCGGGCTATGCACACGGTGCCGCGCGAGGACTTCGTGCCGGGACACCTCCGCAATGCCGCCTACGATGATTGCGCCCTGCCCATCGCCTGCGGCCAGACGATCTCGCAGCCGGCGGTGGTGGCCTACATGACCGAGCAATTGCGGCTGGCGCCGGGCGATCGTGTGCTCGAAGTCGGAACCGGCTCGGGCTACCAGGCCGCGGTGCTCGCGGAAATCGTCCGCGACGTTTACTCAATCGAACGCATTCCGGAGCTGGCGCGAACGGCGGCGGCCCGCCTGGCGCGGCTGGGCTACGCCAGCGTGCACGTCCGCGAGGGCGACGGCACGCAAGGCTGGCCGGAGGCGGCGCCGTTTGCCGCCATCATGGTGACGGCGGCCGCCGAAGACATTCCGCCCTCCTTGCTGGCGCAGCTGGAGGTCGGGGGCCGGCTGGTCATGCCGGTCGGAGGATTCTACGGCGAGCAGGCGCTCGTCCTGGTGGAACGCCGGGCGCAGGACGATTTCGATCACCAGCGGCTCTGGCCGGTGCGCTTCGTGCCGCTGATTTCCGGCTGATCCGGGCGGTCGGCGGACGATCTGGCCTCCGCCGGACCAATCCGAACCGCCCGCAACCGGTGAGCTGGCCGGAGAGCAAGCCATAGATGTCAATGAAAGTCGGGGTTTGGTCCTCCCGCGTGCGGCGAGCAGGGGACGGTTGGAACCCATGGGGCCGGCCCGCCCGGCCACTGAACCGATGATCAGAGCGCGTCGTCGGGTGGCCCGAGGTCCGCCAGCACATCGTCCAGCGGTCGCAGCCGCCCGGCCGGGAAGAACGAGTTGATGCGCGCGATGACCTGCTGGATGAGGCCGTCGGGGCAGGAGGCCCCTCCCGTGATAAGCACGCGCAGCGGGCTGGCTCCGCCGGCAAAGGACCGGCGCTCCATGCGGCCGGAGGGTCCGTGGTTGCCCGCGGGGAACACGAAGTGCTGCACGTCATCCCGGCCGCGGAGGTTGTCCTCCGATTGGATGAAGCAGGCGCGGGTTCCCATCTTCTCCTCGCACAGGCGGAACAGCTGGTAAGTGTTGGAGCTGTTCTTGCCGCCGATCACAAAGGCGGCGTCGAGCGGTTCGGCCAGCGCGCGACTCAGTGCGTCCTGATTGACTTGCGTGGCGTAGCAGAGCGTATCCTTTTTGCCGCTGCCGCCCACCCGGGCGTCGCCTTCCGACTCGCCGTATTTCAGCCGGTAAACCTGGCGGAAGTAGTCGATGATCTCGACCGTCTCGTTCATGAGCAGCGTCGTCTGATTGACCACGGCGACGCGCTCGAGGTGGCGCCCGGCGTCGAAGCCGGGGGTGCACAGACCGCGGAATCTCTCCTCAAAGGCGGTCCGCCGGGCTGGCGTCGGGTCGAGGATGAGATCGCCGATGAGGCACGCCTCCGCGAGATTGCGGATGATCAGCGACGGGGCGAAGCGGCAGGAGTTGGAAAACGTGGCTTTCGTTTCCTCGTGCTCCGCCTTGCCGTGGATGATGACGGTGTAACCCGCGCGGCCGAACGCCCGCGCGGCCTTCCAGACCTTCTCCACCAGCATGCAGGTGGCATCGTACGGGGCGACCGGGATGCCCTTGCGGATGAGCTTCTTCTTGTCGTCGTCGGTCGCGCCGAAGGCGGGGATCACCACAATGTCATCGCCGGTGAGAGTGTCCCACAGGAGTGGCGCTGTCTCCCCGGGCTGGGCAAGGCTGCCGTCGATGGCGAACGGCCGGCCCTTGTCGGTCTGGAGGAAACGCAGGCCGCGTCGCAGGAGGTCCTCGTTGACGAAGGGGTTGTGGATCAGCTCGCTGAGCATGAAGACGCGGCGGCCGGGGTTCTCGGCGAGCGTTTCGTAGGCCCGCTCGATGGCGTTCTTCACCCCCAGGCAGAAGCCGAAGTGGCTCGGGATGACGTAGCGCACGGCCCCGAAATCAAGCGCGGCGGGCTGCGCGGCAGAACGCTCGTGGGTGCGGTTGAGGGCCTTGATCGCTTCGCACAGCCGGCTCTGATAGAGGGCGCGGGCGGCGGCGTCCTGGGCATAGAGGCCGCGGTTGCGCTCCTTCTCCACACGGAAGCGGTAGACGTAGTCATTTTCGCCGAGGTGAAGGTAGGGGATGGCGATCAGGTGGGGTTCGAGGCCGTCGAGCGCCGCGGCCAGCGACGGCGCGAGGTCAGGGCGGCGCGCGACGAGTTGATCCAAGGAGAGGAAGATCACTTCGGCGTCGGCGGGTGATCCGGTTGTCTGCACGAGGAAAATCCGATAGGCCGCCCCGCCCACCGCGACCGAGAAGTATTCCGCCGGCGGCGTGTGCTGTGGAAATTGGGCGCGCAAGCGCTGCGTCGCCACCTCCACTTCCGGGCCGACGAAGGCCAGTCCCAGGCGATTGCCGGCGCGCCGCACCGCCAGCCGGTTGGCGGCATCGAAGACCAGATGCGCGTACAGCGGGGAACTGGCGGTCGGATTGGGGAGGGCGGCAGCGGGCATCGGTGATCAACCAAAGGCGCCGCCGGGCGGAGGTCAAACCGGTTGGCGGCGCCGATCGAGCCATCCCGCCACGAGGCAGACGATCACCAATGTGGTGAGACTGCCGGCCGCCAGCGTGGCGATGGAGGCCGGCGGCGGTGCCCAGAGTTGTCCGCTGAAGGCGACGGCGGCCAGGATAACGAGAAAGGCGGCGAGCCCATAACGCCCGAGCAGGGATTCGGCGCCGGTGGCCGCGGCATAGAGCCGCCAACCCATCAGAAGCAGCAGGGCTTCGACAGCCAGCGCCACATGCAGGTGGTTCCAAAGGCCCAAGCCGAGCCGGACCGATTCCGTCGGCATCAAAGGCACCTCCGGCGGATGCACGAGCAGGTCAAGCAGCCAGTGCGACAGCACGGCCGCCACCAGGACGCCGGCGGTGCGCGCCCGCCGCGTCAGCCACCAGCCGGCGGCTCCTGCCAGCGCGCCGCCGGTGAGGGCGCCCAGCAGGCTGTGCGAATACGGAAAATCAAATCCGAGGTAGTGGCGCTGCGCATAGTCCGGCGGTACCCGGCCCTGTTCGAGGCCAGCCAGGACCAGAATCCACAGGGCCAAGTCGGGCAGCATCGTGGCGGCGAACAGCCAGCCCAGATTGACGCGGGGTTCGGCCTTCTTCAGCGCCAGACCAACGCCGAGATGTCCGATGAACATGAGAGGATGGAGTGCAGGAGACTTTGTGGCGGCAGAGGCGCTTCGTGGCAAGCCGGCGGCGGGCGGAATCCGCCCGCGGCCAAACCCCGGGGGTGGCTTGCACCATGGGCCACAGGCGGTTACCTGATGAACGAAGGCATGACTTCATCCGGATCACGCCGTTGGAGCCTGCAGGGCGCAGCCGCCGCAGCATGTTTGCTGTGGGCCGGTTGCGCCAGCACGGCGCACCCGCCGCCGCCGGCAGCGCCGCCGGCGGTGCAGGCGCCAGCGCCCCCTCCGGCCGCGGGGGAAGCGACCACGCTGAAGCAGACCGACACCCTGCTCACAATGGTCGAGCAGGTGGGCTGGCGGCAAGTGCAGGACCTGCTACCGCTTTTGGACAGGCAGCCGGGAGGAAACTTTCCCGGGGTGACGGCGCTGGCGCGCGACCTCCGCGCGGTCGGCTTGGAGCCGACGACCCCCCGGGGGGTCCCGCCGATTGATGTCAGCCGGCTGGTGGACCACAACCCGAACTTCTGGAGCGCTTACTACGAGATCGCGCCCGGGGACCCCTTGATGGACATGCTGCATGTCAGCCTGCTGCTGGCTGCCGGCGATGTCGTGCGGGCCGACCGTGTCGCCACCCTCGCGATCAATTTCGGCCGGATGGAGCTGGAGTATCGCAAGGAGCTCGTGGGGTTGGACGCCTACGCCCAGATTGTCATCCACGTGAGCCGCGGCAGCGTGGAGGGATTGGAGCGACTGCGCCGCGCCGGGAAGTTCGCGGAGCTGGCGCAGGAGGCGCGGGCGGCGCTCGCCGTCTGGCCGCGGAATCCCGTGGCCTGGGGCCAGCTGGCGGCGGCCCAGCAGGCGCTCGCCGGACCGGCGGCCGCCGGCGGGGACCCCGCGGCTAGCCGGAGCCGGGCGGAATTGCATCGGATCGATCCGCTGTCCGTGGCGGAGTCGCCCGCGGGCAGTTCGGAGCCGGCAGCCGTGGGGGAAACGCGCCGTCTGTGGACGCTGATCGACGAGGACAAGGCGACCGGCGATGACCAACTGCTCGAGCGATTCGCGCGCTCGGCACAGGCCGCGGGCCTCGACGAACTGGCCTTGGTGGCCCACAGCCTCGTGGCCGGCTGGCATGAGGGCTCCACGCCGCTCGAGGAGAATTTCGTCCAGACTTGCCTGCAGCGCTTGGTCGGGTCGGAGGTCGCGACGGGCATATGCCGGCGGGCGTTCGGACCGGATCACGAGTGGCTCGGCCTGAGCCGGGACGGCGACCTTCCGGCCTCCAACCTGGAGGGCGCGTGGATCCACCCGCAGCTGGAGCAACGCCTCTTGGTGCAGATCGCCGCCACCTCGTACTGGATCGAATCCGGCCTGGCGCAGGGCGCGGACCTGGCGGGGGACTATTCGGAGCGCGGCGAGGCGTGGGCGCAGCTTCTCCAGAAGGATGACGCGGTCGCGGATTTGCGCCGTTCGCTCGAATTGGAACCCGGCAATGCGGCGGTGCGGTACGATCTGGCGGTGGTCCTGAGCGACGCCGGGGATTTTCAGGAGGCGGAGGGGGTATTTGCCGAGGCGCAGAAGCGGGCGCCAAGCAGCGCGCGCGAGCTGCAGGCGTGGGGTAACCACTGCTTCAAGCGGGGCCGTTTTGCGGAGGCGGAGGCCGCCTATACGCGGGCGGCGGCGCTCGACCCGGCGTTCCCGTATGCGCGCATCATGCAGCATCTGGTCCGGCTGCGGCAGGGGAAGCCGGGGGCTGCCCATCTGGACGCCGGCATGGGAAGGAAGGATCCATGGGGAGCCAGCCTCCTGAGCTTCCTGGCGGGGCGCATCGACGAGAAATCGCTGTTCAGCCGGCTGGAGCCGCAGGGAGGGCTGCGGTATTCCGAGGAAGAATGCGAGCTCTACTTCGTCCTGGCGCAACTGGCACTCAGCCGTGGCGATGTGGCCGAGGCTCGCCGGGATCTGCACAACTGCCTCGGCACCGGCATCACGTCCTTTGTCGAGTATGCGATGGCGTGGCATGAGCTGCGACGGCTGGATGCCGCGAATCCGCCCCCGCCCGACCAGCAACCCGAGAAGGGCGGCATGGCGGACGAGCAACCCGCCTAGGCGGGCCGCTCACGCTTTGCCGCCGAAACTCACGTGGTCGTCGAGATCGAGGCGGTCGAAATTCGTGCGGATATCCTCGCGGCCGGCAGACAATTCGCCGATGGATTCGGCGAACCGCGCGTGGCGCTCGGCATCGCCAGGTCCCAGGTTCTCCAGCCAGCGCGACCACGCCTCGATCTCCCACGCCGGGCGGGGTGAGCGGGCGTGCTCGTTCACCCACGCCAGCATCGCCACATCGCCCTTGCCCGTCTTGACGGCCGCCAGGAACTCGTCCGGATCGACGCCGACAAAACTGAAGAAGCGCCTGTCGAGCGGGCAATTGTAGTCGTATTCGCCGTTCTTGCCCGCCGCAAAGGCGCGGGCCTTGTCCAGCAGGCGCGGCAGGTGGACATAGCCACCGAGGCGGACCCGCGGGCTGCGCGGCGGATGCTGGGTCAGGTCGGGGAGGGAGGAGGCGGGCATGGGAGGAGAATCGGCTGGCGCGCGGTCACACGCCGTTGTCTGGCTCATCATCGGATTCGCCCGTGGAGCTGCGGGAGGCGCCGAACTCGAAAAAGCCTTCATTCTCCAGAATGACCATCACGTCCTCGGCGACCTTCTTACGTTCGGCGGCATTGAGCTGCGGATAGTCGGCGTTGATCAGTTCGTCGACGCCGGCGCGTGCTTCCTTGCGATTGGCCGAACCGGCCAGGAAGTCATCAGCCTGACTCGCAATTTCGTCGATGATGCTGTGGAGATCCATGCAGGGACGACCCGGCAATTTACACGGTGGGGCCGGCGTTGCAACGCGGAGAGGGAAATATGACGGCGGAGCGGGTCGGGCCGGCCGCGTTCTGTGGCCTTCCAGTCGGGTGGCACGACTGTCTGGCACGGGCGCTGGACAAAGGCCTGCCGACCCACCAAGGTCATGCCACCACCGATAGGGCGGACAGCGCGCATCGAGCCGGGCCTCCAGTCGATTCCACGGGCATGGACACCAACCTACAGATCGTTCCGTTGTCGCGCAGCGCGGCGCAGGTGCTGCGCTTCTTGAAGGTCAGCTATCAAATCTATCGGGACGACCCGCATTGGGTGGCGCCGCTGCTATCGGACCTGAAGAAGGTCTTTACGGACGAGAATCCGCTGCTGCAGCATGCGGAGATCGCGCTGTGGGTGGCGGTGAGTGACGGTCGGGACGTGGGCCGCATCGCCGGCATCCTGGATCACAACCACAACCGCACGCAGAACGACAGCGCGGCCTTCTTCGGCTTCTTCGAGTGTGTGCACGACGCGGCCGTCAGCGGAAGGCTGTTCGCCACTGTGCTGGCGTGGGCGCGGGAGCGGGGAGTGCGGCGCATGTTGGGCCCGATGAATCCCACCGCCAACGACGAGTGCGGCTTGCTGGTGGACGGGTTCGATTCGCCGCCGGTCTTCATGATGACCTACAACCCCCGCTATTACGTGGATCTCGTCGCCGCCGAGGGGTTTCAGAAGGCCAAGGATTTGCTGGCTTATCACCTGGATCTGGCAAAGTGCCCGCTGGACCGGCTGGCGCGCATCGCGGAGATGACGCGGCGGCGGCACCCCGAATTGACGTTCACCTCGATCCGCAAGGCCACGCTCGTGCGCGATCTGGTCAAAGTGAAAGAGGTCTACAACGCCGCGTGGCAGGACAATTGGGGTTTCGTGCCCATGACGGACGCGGAGATCGATTTCATGGCGGACCGGTTGAAGCCGCTGCTGGTGGAGGGTCTGGTCTGGCTGGTGGAATCGCCGACGGAACCCGTCGGATTCCTGCTGGCGCTGCCCGATTACAATAGCGCGCTCAAGCCGCTGCGCGGCCGCCTGATCACCCCAAAGCTCCTCGGCTTCCTGCCTTATCTGTTCGGCTGGAAGTACCCGCCGTGTTGCCGGTGCATCACGCTGGGCGTCAAGGTCAAGTACCGCAACCGCGGCCTTGAATCGGTGATGCTGACGGAGGGTTTTCGGACCGGCCTAAAGATTGGATTCAAGGACGCAGAGGCCTCGTGGATCCTCGAGGACAACACCATGATGCGCCGGTTGCTTGAGACCTTTGGCGGCAGAGTCTACAAGACGTACCGACTCTACGCGCGGGCGGTCTGACGCCGGCGGGACCGGGCGGCGGGCGCCGGCTACGAGGGCGGCGCCGGCGCAGTGCCCGCGGGCGGGGGCTCGGACCGATCGGCTTGCCGGAACCGGAGATAGAGCAGGTTGCCCACGGGAACGAGCAGCGCGGTGGCCAGGGCGCCCGCCAGGACGTCAACGGCGTAATGGTAGCGGCAATAGATGGTCGAGAGGCTGAGCAGGACGGCCACGCCGAGGTGCAGCCAGCGGATAGGGCGGAGGTAGCGGAACGAGAAGAATACGGTGCTGAACGCCACGGCAACGTGACTGCTGGGAAAGGCGGCCCCGGGTGATTCGAACACGCGGTAGATCCAATGCATGATCTGGTAGAACGGCCCATTCGCTATGACCGCCGGGAAGGTCGGCGGCGGTGTCGGCTGGAGGTCCGGTGGAAGAGGGAAATCCACGATTTCCCGGAAGAAAACGCGCGGACCGATGACCGGAGTGAAGATATAAACCAGGTAGCAGACGTAGAACACAAACGAGATGACCGACAGGAAATGGAAGAATTGCCGCCGGTTGCGGAAGAACAGCGTCAGGCCGATGCCCGCGATCATGACGTAGTAGGAGAAGTAGGCGGCGTAGGCGAGTTCGCTCACCGGGAGATAGGGCAGCGCGTCCATGAAAACCAGGCTGGGCTGCATGCCGAAAACACGTGCCTCGAGGCGGATGAAGTAGGTGTCGAGGAAACCGGGGGAAGGCAGTTGGTTCAGCGCAGCGGTCTCCCGGTAGAGCGCCGTGTAAAGCAACACCGGATAGAAGTGCCGCAGGAAGTCGATCACGCGGTGATGAGGGTGGGCGGCGTGGACGCGCAGCAGCGCGTAGATCAACGCGAGGCAGACCACATGCGCCGCCAGCAGCGGCATCCAGTACGGCGCCGCCCGGTTGTGGAGGCACAGGATGATGAGACCCACCAACGCCACATAGCCCTCGGTGGCATAGTCGATGAACGTGTGATTCTTCACGCGGGAAGAAATGTAAGACGCCGCAGCCGCACGGCAGAGCGCCTCCGCCCGCACCGGCCGCGTATTCCGCCGGCTATCTCCGGCGTCCCGTTCTCTCGCGCCGTGCTCATGACCATCCGTGCTGGCGGTACCAGGCGAGGGTTTCGGCAATGCCCTGCCGGAGTGACGTGACGCAGGCGAAACCCACATCCTGTCGCAGACGCGTGGGATCGCACACCCAGCCCCGCGCGCGCAGTTCGTCGTATTTCTGCCGGCTGAGGAGGTTGGGCTTCCGGGTGAGCCAGGAGACGCCATCCTGCAGCCAGCACAGGGCCGCCACCGCCACCTGCGGCAGCGGCACAGGCAGGGTCCAGGTGTCCATTTGCGCGGCGATCTCCTCGGCCAGGGTTCGGGCGGTCAGAACCTCGGGCGCCGCGACGTAGAACGTCTTCCCGGCGGCGGCCGGATGCGCCAGGCTGGTCGCCGCCGCGTCGGCAAGATCCTTGACATAGACGAGGCTGAGCGGCTGCGGACCCGGGCGGGGCAGGAGGTGTCGCCGAATCGCCTTGAACAGCCGACCGAATTCGGCATCGCGCGGTCCGTACACGGCCGGAGGGCGCAGAATCACATATTCCGCCCGGCAGCCGTCCTGCACCTCCCGCTCGCCGGCCAACTTGCTCCTGCCGTATTCCGAGACGGGGTGGGGAGGGTCGCATTCGCGCGCCGGCGCGTCGGGCCCGGCAGGCCCGCCGGCGGCCAGGCTGGAAAGAAGCACGAGGCGCTGGATCCGCCCGCCCTGCTCGTTGGCCGCCTCCACGACATGCCGCGTGCCCAAATGATTGACGCGGTCGAAGTCCGACCGGTGCAGCGCCTTGGTGCAGCCGGCGCAATGGATCACATGGGTGATGTCGCGCATTGCATCCGCGAGGCTCCGCACGTCGTCGATCGACCCGATCCGGACTTCCACCTCCACCCGATGGCTGGCTATGAAGCGCGGATCGCTCGTGGGGCGAAGCAGCGCCGCACTGGCAACGCCCCGGGCGCAAAGGCTGTCCAGAATGTGGCTGCCGACGAAGCCGTTGGCGCCGGTGAGTAGGACCTTCATTGGCTCACGGGAGGGGGACGGGCGCAAGGCGCGGCCCGTGGATTCGCGGGGCGGCGCCGCCGCCTTCAAACCAGGCTAAGTTCCCTGCCGATCTTGGCGAACTTCTCCAACGCGAAATCAATCTGGCCGTCCGTGTGCGTCGCCATGAGGCTGACGCGCAGCAGCTCCTGCCCGGGAGGTACTGCCGGCGGCACCACGGGGTTCACAAACACCCCCTCCTCCTGCAGGCGCTTGCAGCACTTGAAGGCGGTCATCAGGTCGCGGCAGCGTACGGGGAGGATGGGCGTCTCGGAATTTCCCAGATCAAAGCCCAGCGAATGCAGACCCTGTTTCAGCCGTTTCGTGTTGCGCCAAAGCTGCGAGATCCTTTCGGGCTCGGATTGCATGATCTCCAAGGCGGCCATCACGGCGCCGGCGTTGGCCGGGCTCATGCTGGCGCTGAAGATCAGCGGCCGCGAATGGTGTTTGAGGTAGTCGATCGTCGCCGCGTCCGACGCAATGAACCCGCCCAGGCTCGCCAACGACTTGCTGAAAGTCCCCATGACGAGCTGCACCCTCTCCGTCAGGCCGAAATGACTGGAGGTGCCGGCGCCATTTTCGCCCAGCACGCCGATCGCATGCGCATCGTCCACCATGACGGCGGCGTTGTACTGGTCGGCCAACCGGCAGAGTTCGGGCAACTGGATGATGTCGCCCTCCATGCTGAAGACGCCGTCCACCACGATGAGCTTGCCCGCCTCGGGATCGATGGTCTCGAGGCGGCTCTCCAGCGCGGCCATGTCCCGGTGCGGGAATCGCAGGAACTTCCCCAGCGAGCACTGGCAGCCCTCGACGATGCTGGCGTGATCGCTCTTGTCCGCGAGGACGAACTCCCCTTTTCCGACGAGAGTGCTGATTACACCGTGGTTGACTTGAAAGCCCGTGCTATAAAGCAGCACCGCCTCCTTCTTGACCAATCGCGCGAGGGCATGCTCGAGCTGGAGATGGATATCGAGCGATCCGTTCAGGAAACGCGACCCGGCGCAGCCCGTGCCGTAGCGATCAATCGCCGCCTTGGCAGCCTCCTTGATCTTCGGATGGTTGGTCAGGCCGAGGTAGCTGTTCGAGCCCAGCATCAGGACCTTCTTGCCGTTGATGATGACCTCGCTGTCCTGCGCGGACGAGATCGTCCGAAAATAGGGGTAAAGTCCCAGCGCACGGATTTGGCCGGCGCTCTTGAAATTCCTGACCTTGTCGAACAAGGACAGCAGCTTCGGGCCAGCCTTCACCAAAGAGCGTTTTTGCCAGTGGTTGGCGACATCAGCCGGGGCTAGGGCCGAAGAAGCGCAATCCACCAGTTCGTCATCCCGTCCGTGTTCGAGGGTGGGCATCTCTTTAAGTCGACCGACAATGCGAAATAGTCAGATCGAATCCAAGTTAAATATTCGTTACGGGGACGCCAGCCGGCCCCGCGGCAGGCGTCGGATTCTTTGGGCCGCGCAGCCACGGCCATCCCGGATCAGGTGCGGCGATTGAATCGGCCACCGTCCCGTACTTCATGCGGCGGCGCCGGCAGCCGGCGAAACCGCCGCCACCTGCCGGGATTGCTCCTATGTGGTGCTTCTCCTTATCGCTGTGCGTAATAGACAATCGCAGGAGGAACATTCAAGAGCACGGAAGCCGTCCTGACCCGGGAAAATCTCGCGCGGATCTTCTCCCGATCGAAATGTGAATGCTGAAACTGAACGTACATCCCGCCCTTTCCCAAGGTCCGGCTTATAGTGTCGATGAGGGCGCGCGCTTTCTTGCCGCCCAAATTCCGCAGCGGGATGCTGGAAATGATGAAATCCGGCTTCTCCGGTCCATTGCCATTCATGGCGGAAAGCAGGTTCTCCGCAGAGACGGTAATCACCTCGACCCTGCCATCAATGCCCGCCTGGGAAAGGTTGTAGCGGTTGTCCCGGGCCAACGTCGGGTTGATCTCACAGGCCAGAATCCGCGCGGCCGGGCACCGTTCTGCCAGCCGCAGCGTGATGGCCCCGCTGCCGGCGCCCAATTCGACGATTCGCCCCTCATAGCCCGTCGGAACCGGCGCAATCATCTTGGCGACAAGAAACCTCTGCGAGGGCACGATGCCACCGGTCTGCCGGTGTTTCACCAGCCCCGCCCAGAGGAAGTGCATGATCGTTGCAAAGGATTTAGCCATGGAGAATCACCGGACACCCGCATGCGTTTCCGGGTTCGCAGGTTCGCCGAGCACGCCATCGACCCCCCTTTGAGCGGCCGGGGCCGCTGGCAGCGAATCGCACGCGAACCGCGATGAAAGCCTTTTCACGGAGACGACAAAACCTTGAGTCATGGTCTGCGCAAAGTGATCCCGCCAGCGGCGAACGGTGGCTACCACTGCGGACCACTCCGGCACAGGCTGGGCATTTGCTGACGGCGGGCATTGTCAAGCGGGCGGAGGTGGCATGTCGAGCAGACATTCCGGAAACAAGCGGCGGAAATCCGCGCCTAGCGTCGGAAGGTGGTCAGAAGGCGCCCTGTTCCACTTGGCGCGTCAGCGATCGCTGCGGCGGTGCCCGCGGCCGGATGTCACGTTATCCGCGACCGCCCTGGGGCAGTCGGGCGGATTGTCGTGCGAACCGCGCTCCGCGTGTTTCCCGCGCTCTGGGCTTGATCGAGGGGGCTGGGTCGGTACCATGCGCCCGCCAATCCGGCCCGGCCGGGGCATCCACATCCAATGAAGAGTTACAACGTTGCAGTCATCGGAGGCGACGGCACCGGCCCGGAGGTCGTGCGCGAGGCCATCAAGGTCCTCGATGCCGCGGCGCCCAAATTCGGCGTCAAGGTGCACTACACTCCTTACGATTTTGGCGGCGACCGGTACCTGCGCACCGGCGAGGTGTTGCCGGACAGCGCGATTCCCGAGCTGCGCAAGTTTCCCGCCATCCTGCTCGGTGCCATCGGCCATCCCGACGTCAAGCCGGGCGTCCTCGAAAAGGGCATTTTGTTGCGGATGCGCTTCGAGATGGAGCAATACATCAACCTCCGGCCCGTCCGCCTGTACGACGAACGCTTTTGCCCTCTCAAGGACAAGAAGCCGGCGGACATCGATTTTGTCGTCGTGCGGGAGAACAATGAGGGCCTCTACACCGGGTCCGGTGGGTTCACCTTTAAGGGCACGCCGCACGAGATCGCCATCCAGGAAAGCGTCAATACCCGGAGGGGCGTCGAGCGCTGCCTGCGCTACGCCTTCGAATACGCCCGCAAGCGACGCGGCGGCAAACCGTGGAAGGGGCTCAAACCGGAGGACCTCAAGGCCGGGCAAAGGGCCCAGCTCACGCTCTGCGGCAAGACCAACGTGCTGACCTTCGCCTTCGATCTCTGGGAGCGGGCATTCCATGAAGTTGGTGCCCGGGATTTTCCGGACGTCAAACGCGACTACGCCCACGTCGACGCCACTTCCATGTGGTTTGTGAAGAATCCCGAGTGGTTCGACGTCATCGTCACCGACAACATGTTCGGTGACATCATCACAGACCTGGGGGCGATGATCCAGGGTGGCATGGGCATCGCCGCGGGCGGCAACATCAATCCCGAGGGGACCTCGATGTTCGAGCCCATCGGCGGCAGTGCTCCCAAGTACACAGGGCAAAACGTGATCAACCCGCTGGCCGCCATCTGCGCCGGCGCGATGATGATGGATTTTCTCGGCGAACCCGCCCTGGCGGCCGCGATCGAGGCGGCCGTCATCAAGGTTGTGCGCGAGAAGCTGAAGACCCTTGCCGCCGGCAAGATGGGCTACGGCACCAAGGAAGTCGGCGATCTGGTCGCGGCCGCGGTGTGACGGGTGGCGCGCCTGATCCTGAGCGCGCCGCTTCCGTGGCGCTGCTTACGCCTTTGGCTTCCGGCCGACGGCAATCAGGCGTTCGGCTTTGGTGCCATAGGCGCGCCCGTCGAAGTCGCCGTACAGGCGGACGTCAACGAACCCGGCCAGCTCCATCCGGTCCCGCAGTTCCTGCCCGGAGTAGAGCGTGTGGTGAAACGCGAAGCTCCGGGCGCGGCCCCGGCGGATGAGGATCCATTCGTTCTGAATTCGGGTCCAATCGTCGAACACCGCGTGCCGCTGCACCAGGCGGGCGCCGCCGGGCAGCTCTTCTGATGTCGTCGGCTGGAAAATCCGGGCCAGATACTCCTTGCTGACGACATCAATGAGGAAGGACCCGCCGGGGCGCAGGCTGGCGAAGATGTTCTTCAGCACGACGAGATCGTCGCGCTTGTCGTCGAAATAGCCGAAAGACGTGAACAGGTTGAGCACGAGATCGAACGCTCCGGGCCGCACAAAGTCGCGCATGTCGGCCCGCACCCATTCGATCTTGACCCGCGCCGCCTGGGCGCGGCGCCGGGCTTGGGCCAACAGGTAGGCGGTACGGTCCACGCCGGTGACGAGGAATCCGCGGCGGGCGAGGGCGATGGAGTAACGGCCGGGTCCGCAGCAGAGGTCGAGGACCGCTCTGCCCCTGGATTTCACCAGTTTCAACACCTGGCCAAGCTGGCGGGGCGCGGCGGCGAACCGCGCCTCCGGGAACATGAACGGAAACAGCTCCCGCCAGAACGAATCATCGTCGAACCATTCCTTTTTTCGGGCAGTCTTCATGGGCTTCTCGGTCCGCATGACGCCGCTGGTCCGCAAAACCGGTGGGGCGGGCTTACCACCGTTCGTACCGCACCAATTCCGCCAGCGGCTTGCGCTCTTTTTCACCCGGGTGATCGGCGGGGTAGCCGAGGGGCGTAAGCGCAATAGGATCGACCCCGCCGGGCAGACCAAACGCCTGCCGGGCGGCGGCGACGTCGAAGGCTGCGACCCAGCAGGTTCCCAGCCCGAGGGCGGCGGCGGCGAGGGTCAGGTGGTCAAACGCGACCGCCACATCCAGCACCGTGCAGTTGAAGCCATCGGCCGGACGTACCCAGCCTTGGGTCGGGATGCCGCAGGCGCAGATCACCAGCGGCGCCTGGACAAACCATTGCCGGTGATACACGCGCTGCAGCTCCGCCTCGCGGCCCTTCACATGGACCACGATGAGCTGAAAGGGCTGGCGGTTGGCGCCGGTCGGGGCCAGCCGCGCCGCCTCCAACACCTTCGTGAGCTTCGCGTCCTCCACCGGATCGGATTTATACGCGCGCACGCTGTAGCGCTTCCGGATCAGCTCGAAATAGTCGATGTGGGTTTCCGCCGCCGCGGTATTTCTCGCTTGCATGCGGCCAGCACAGCGCGTCGCCGGACGTTAGACAATTCCTTAAATGGATCGCCCCCCGAGAAGGCGGACAGACGTTCGCGCTGGAGGGCGGACCTTCCGGCCCGTTGCCCGGCAATTCGAGTTCAGGCCTTCAGCACCTCGGTGAGCTTGGCGGTGTCCCGGCCTCCGCCCATGGCGAAATCCGGCTTGCCGCCGCCCTTGCCCCCGAGCTTTGCCGAAAGCTCGGCGACCAGCTGGCCGGCGAGCAGGCCCGCCTTGACCGCGGCGGGTGAACAAAACACGACGACCGCGGCCTTCTCGCCGCACGCCGCGCCCAGCTGCACCACGCCCTCGCCGAGCTTGGCCAGAACCTGGGCGCCGAGTGCCCGCAACGCTTCGGGAGAATCGGCCGGAACCACGGCCACAACCTGTTTGAACCCCTGCTTGGAGACCGCCGCGGCGGCGAGCTGGTCCGCCAGGCCCGCGGACGCCCGCTGTTCGTAAGCCTTGAGTTTCTTCTCCAATTCCGCCCGGTGTGTCAGGAGCGCTTCGACCTTTTTCGCCATGTCCGACGGCCCGGCGGAGAGCTGGCTGCCCACCGCCTTGAGCGCAGTCTCCTCTTCCTCGACAAAATCGTACGCCGCCTGTCCGGCGACCGCCTCGATGCGGCGCGTGCCGGCGGCGATGGCCATCTCGGCTACGACCTTGAAAAGTCCAACTTCGCTGGTGGTGGCGACGTGCGTGCCGCCGCAGAGCTCGCGGCTGTAGCCGCCGATGTCCACGACGCGCACGATTTTGCCGTACTTCTCGCCGAAGAAGGCGAGCGTGTCCGCCGGCTTCTGGTCGAACTCGACCTCGTAGGCCTCGACCTTGGCGTTCTCGAGCACCCGGTCGTTGACCAGGCGCTCGATTTCGCGGAGCTGGTCGGGCTTGACCTGCTCGAAGTGGCTGAAGTCGAACCGCAGCCGGGTCTTGGTCTTGGAAGTGCCGGCCTGGTGCACATGCGTGCCGAGCACCTTGCGCAGCGCCCAGTGCAGGAGGTGCGCCGCGGTGTGGTGCCGCATGATCGCCCGCCGGTTCAGCGGCGAGACGCCGAGGGTGGCCGCCTGGCCGATGACGTTCGCCTTGGCAAGGTCGAGCGCGGAAGCCGGCGCGAGCCGGTGCAGGTGGCGGCCCGCGTCGTCCTTGATCGTGTAGACGATCGCGAAAACGTGTTCGCCGATCTTCGCCACGCCGTGGTCGCCCGCCTGGCCGCCCATCTCCGCGTAGAACGGCGTCTGGTCGAAAACGAGGTAGGCGTCCTTGCCGCTCTTGACGACGTCGATGACTTTGGCCTGCGCCGCGAGTTGCGTGTAGCCAATGAACTTGGTGGATGTCTGGCCGGCGGATTCGCCGCCCTCGGTGGCTGCCACGATGACCTCCTTTTTCTGCGCCGCGCGGGCGCGTTCGCGTTGTTCGTTCATGAGCTGATTGAAGCCTGCGACATCGATCGTCAACCCGCGCTCCTGTGCCAGCAGCTGCGTCATGTCGAGCGGGAAACCGTAGGTGTCGTAGAG
>DATIWI010000213.1:0-2242 GCA_035519475.1 Opitutaceae bacterium | reverse complement strand
TATCCGAGCCTCGACGATATCGCCCTCATCGGCGCCGGGCACGCCGCCGCCGAGGACGGCCTGGCGCGGCAGGCGAACCGGCTGCTCGTGCTCGACACCGACCACGTCTGCACGGCGGTCTGGTCCCGCGTCGCCCTCGGCGGCGTTCCGGAACCGGTAATCCGCGAGATCCAGGCCCGGCCCTATGACCTCCGGCTGCTGCTGCGGGACGATGTCCCGTTCGTGCCGGACGTGCTGCGCTATGGCGGCGAGGCCCGCCAGCTGCGCTTCGAGCACTTCGTCGCCGAGCTGGAGGGGCACGATCTCCCTTACCTGGTCATCGAGGGCGGATGGCCGGAGCGGAACGCCCGGGCCATGGCCGCGGTCGAGGACCTGATGGCGGCCCCCCACCGCTTCCGGCCCTTGGCCGCCCCGCAGATTCCCTGAATCTTCGAGCATTATCGCTCCGGCGGAAATTCGCGGGGGATATTCCGGGGATATCCCGCGATCGCCGACAATCGTTTAGCAATTGTTAGGAATTAGATACTAGTTTTCTATCCATGTCACGAGACGTGGAACTGCTGGAACCATTGCGCGAACTGGAAACCGAGGACCCCAAGGGCCGGGCCGGCAAGAGCCGCCGTTCGGTGGTGTTCCGGGTGCTGGACCTGATCCAGCTGGTGGCCGCGGCGCCCCAGCCGATGACGCTGGCCGAGATCGGCACCGCGCTGAGGCTGCCGAAGCCGACGGTGCATCGGCTCTGCGTGCGCCTCGAAGAAGCGAAATACCTGACCCGCGAGCCCGGCCGGCACCGCTACCGGGTCGGCCCGGCGACCGAGCGCCTCGCCTTCAATGCGATCCGCCGCGGCTCCGCCAGCGTGCAGTGGCACGCGGTGCTGGAGCGGCTGGTGGACGACATCCGCGAGACCTGCAATTTCACCGCACCGGCCGGCAACGAAGTCGTCTATGTCGAGCGCGTCGAATCGCGCTGGCCGCTCCGGATTCATTTCGAGACCGGGTCGCGCGTGCCGATCCACTGCACCGCCAGCGGCAAGCTGTTCCTCGCCACCATGGAGCCCGAGCGCCGGCACCGGGTGCTGGACAGCGTCGAGCTGACGGCGATGACCGAGCGCACCATCACCTCGCGCAACCGCCTGGAAGCCGAGCTCGAAGAGGTGGCGGTCAACGGCTATGCCACCGACGACGAGGAGTTCATCGTCGGCCTCGTGGCGATCGCCGTCCCGGTGATCGACCGCCGGGGCCGCGTGGTCGGCGCCGTCGCCTGTCACGCCGCCAAGGCACGGCTCGAACTCGTCCAGGCGCTTCAACACCTGCCGCGCCTGCGCGACGCCGCCGCCGAGATCGGCCGCACGCTCGACGACGCCTGAAGCGTCAGCTCATCGAAAACCCGAGGTGAGATCGCGGGCCCGCGTCAGCGGCGGGCTTCGCCGCCCCGCGCCGACTGGAAGCAGTCGCAGAGCGCCTGGGTGCCCGCGTCGTAGCTCGCCACCGTCATGAGGCGGTTGATGCAGTCGCCGTCATCGGAGAGCGGCAGGATGATCCGGAGATAGCCGCAACGCTGCGTCTCGCGCTCCAGCAGGAACTGATGAACCAGCGGTGCGCGACGCGTCACCGCCTCCTCGTAGTGGCGATGCACCAGCTCGCCATAGGCGGCGGGCATGAGGTCGCGCGGTCGGGTATGGGTGAGTTCGACGCCGTGGACGCGGACGATGCCGGTGCCGGCGAGGCGATAGCGGAACTCCAGCGGATCGGTGCTGACATCGACCAGCATGACCCGCGGCAGCAAGGCGGCGATGTCCACGGGGTCGATATCGGCCCGGGTCGGCGCCAGCCGCTGTCCCTTCTTGGCGCGCCAGTATTCCAGGGCGACGCGAAGATCCGGCGCCAGCGCGCCGTTGAGGTCGAGCTCGACGGCCTCGACCTGGGGACCGGCGCGGCGACCCGCGCGGACAGCCTCACGGCCGACCCAGCGCAGCTCTCGCTCTGGCCCGCCGGCTGATCCGTCGCGCCTGGAGCGCGCGGAGAGGGTGCTGCCAATCCCGTCCATCAAGCCTTCCCCATTCCCGTGACCCCGTTTCGCGGCGGGGCTTCTTCGTCGATCGGCTTTCATTGATTGGGCGTCACAATACACGCACCGATGGCAATGTCCACCGTTCGGTTGGCTTCGCTTGGTGCCGACGCGCCGCCCGTCTCCTGCAGGATACTGTATCCCGGTACAACCATTGACAGAACTTGATCGTGG
>DATIWI010000212.1:0-6579 GCA_035519475.1 Opitutaceae bacterium | reverse complement strand
GCTCGACGAGCCGATGGGCGATCCGTCCCTGGTGCCCACTTACCTGCTGAGCCGTTTCGCCCGCCGGCATGTGACCGTGGCGCTGGGCGGCGATGCCGGCGACGAACTGTTCGCTGGCTACGATCCCTTTCGCGCTTTGGGCGCCGCGGCGGCCTACGCCCGCTGGGTCCCGCGGCCAGTGCATCAAGCGATCCGGCTGCTGGCCGCCCGCCTGCCGGTCTCGCACCGGAACATGAGCGCCGATTTCAGGATCAAGCGGACGTTGCGCGGCCTGAGTTATCCGCCGCGCCTCTGGCTGCCGCTGTGGATGGCGCCGCTGGAACCGGGCGAACTGGCGGAGTTGCTCGGCGAGCCGGTGGATCCGGACGAGGTCTTTGCCGAGGCCATCGCGGTGTGGGAGGGTTGCCGGCAGCGCGATCCGGTGGACCGGACGCTCCAGTTCTTCACGCGGCTGTACCTGCAGGATGACATGCTGGTGAAACTGGACCGGGCGAGCATGCTGCACGGGCTCGAAGCCCGGGTGCCCTTTCTCGACAACGATTTTGTCGACTTCACCCGGCGGGTGCCGTGGCGGTGGAAATTCCGACATGGACAGACCAAATACCTTTTGAAGAAGGCGCTGACTCCCGTGCTGCCGCGCGACGTGCTCCGGCGGCCCAAGAAGGGTTTTGGCGTGCCGGTCGGCGCGTGGTTCCGGCAGGGGGCGCTCCGGCCCGATGACCATGCCTTGCCGGCGGGGGTGAGCGCCGCGTTCACCGAGCGGGCGTGGTCGGCCCATCGTTCCGGCCGCGTAGATCAGCGGGCCTTCTTGTGGAATGCGTGGCTCCTCGGTGCCTGGCGGGCCGCGAACGCTAACTGAGTCCCGGAGATGAACATTCCCTCGAACCAGGCGCAGGCGATGCGGGCGCCTTAGCCCCGGTTCCTTCGATTATCATCAGTGAATCTGGACCAGCCCGCGCCGACAGGGGCGGTGCCGCGACGCGGATGGAGGGAAAAGATTGCGGACTGTTTGCCCAAGGCAATCGTCGTCGTGGCAAGACAGAAGGCTTCCCCACCGGGATAATATCCGGATCGGGGTGGTCGGCGTACAGCGCGAGGTGCTGACCGTGCCGTTGCCGGATTGCCAGGCCAGCGCGGGAGGGGCGCCGGCGGAGCAAATGCTGAGAGTCCACCACGACCCGGCGATCGCAGGGGCGAATCATGGCGCCTCGCTGGGCGGGTTCGGGGTCGCCTGAACGATGGCCGTTCCGGACATTAGGCCCTCGGCGCGCGCGACGATGCTGATGCTGCCCGATTTCCCGGCCCAGCCGCGGACAATCACCAGGCAAAGCCCGTTGAAGGCCCTGCGGTCATGGGCGTGGAACGACTCAAGGCACGTGGGATCCCCGTTGTCGGTCGCGGCGATATCGCCCGGCCCCTCGAGGGCGAAGTGAATGCGGTTGTCCGCTCGCGGTACTGGGCATCCCCCCTCGTCCGTCACCGTCACGGTGACAAAGGAGAGATCGCGTCCGTCAGCGCAGATCTCGGCCCGATCCGGCGTCAACGTCAGCTTCGCGGGAGGTCCGGCGGTCTTCCGTTCATCGGTGGCCCATTCCCGGCCGTTCTTGTAAGTGACGACCTTGAGCGTACCCGGTTCGTACACGACCTCGTCCCAGCGAAGACGGTATTCGTACGGGCGCTTCTCTCTTCGACCCAGTGAGCGCCCGTTGAGGAACAGTTCGCCCTCGTCGCCCGAGGTGAACACATGAACCGGGGTCACCTTGCCGACCCGTTCCGGCCACGTCCAGTGGGGCAGAATATGCGCCGTGGGAAGGTCGGGGCGCCAGTGGGCTTGATAGAGATAGAATCGATCCTTTCGGAAGCCCGCCAGATCGATGATGCCCGAATACGAGCTGCGCGCCGTGTCGTAGGGCGTCGGCTCGCCGAGGTAGTCCCACCCGGTCCACACGAACTCGCCGGCGACGAAGGGATGCCGCTCGAGCGACTGGAACACCCGATCCGGGGTCGACCCATAGTCCACGGCATGGAGTTCATAGGCGCTGACCTGGCAGAGCCGTGAATCGCCGCCTTGGCCATCCCGTACCGGCGCGCTGATCTCCTTCGACACCGGGAACAGGTAGACGCCGCGGCTGCTGAACGCTGACGCGGTCTCGGCGCTGAGGATGACCGTGTGGGGAAACTTCTTGCGGAAGGCGTCGTAGAGCGGCGGCGTGCGGATGCGATCGGTGCCGGCAAACTCCGGCCGGTCGCGAATTCCCTCGCCCTGGTAGTTCAGACCGATGACATCCAGCGCCGCCGGCAGCGGCATGTCCGGCTTGGCGTAATTCATGGCGCAGATCGTCGGTCGCGTGGGGTCCTCTTGGTGGACGATGGCGCCAAGCCGCCGGGCCAGCGCCGCGCCCTCCTCGCCCGTGTATTGCTCCCCAACCTCGTTGCCGACGCTCCAAAGGATCACCGACGGATGGTTGCGGTCGCGACGCACGAACGCGCGGAGGTCCTGCTCATGCCAGTCCGGGAAGATCAGGTGGAAGTCGTTCGGCGTCTTCCCGCGCACCCAGCAGTCGAACGCCTCGTCCATCACTAGGAACCCCATCTTGTCCGCCAGCTCGAGCACTTCGGGGGCCGGCGGATTGTGGCTCGTGCGGAGCGCGTTGCAGCCCATGTCGCGCAGCAGCTCGAGCTGGCGCTGCGCCGCCCGCCGGTTGAACGCCGCGCCCAGCGCGCCCAGATCATGGTGCTGGCACACGCCCCGCAACGGGACGTGCTCGCCGTTGATAGAGATGCCCGTGTCCGGGTCGAACCGCACCGCGCGAATGCCAAAGCGCGTTTCATAGGCGTCGGTCACCAAGCCGTCCTGCGAAACCGTCGTGACCGCGACGTAGCAGTTGGGCTGCTGGTGCGGCGGCGGTCCCCAAAGCCTGGGATTCGCCATGACGACCGAGCCCTTGACCATCGCACACGAGCGTGCCGCTACGGCCGTCTCCACCGGATCAAGGCTGGCGACGGCGGCGCCCGTCGTCCGCCCTGCGGCGTCCAGGGCGAAGATCTGCGAGGCGATCCGGACCGTCGCGCCGTACCCAAGGTCATTGTCGATCGTGACGTCCACATCGACGGTCGCGGACGCGGCGGAAACTTCCCGTGTCGTCACCTGGGCCCCCCATGGAGCCACATGCACCGGCCCCGTTTTGGTCAGCCAGACATGGCGATAGATGCCGGCGCCAGGATACCAGCGCGAGGAAGCCGGCGGATTATCCAACCGGATCGCCAGCTGATTCTCGTCGCCGAAAACCACATAAGGCGTGAGGTCGACGCGCCACGATGAATAGCCATACGGCCAGCCGCCTACGAGTTGGCCATTGAGCCAGACCATCGCGTACGCCATCGCGCCGTCGACATCGAGAAAGATGGACTTGCCGGCGTCCGCGGCGGGAATGCCCAGCTTCTTCCGATACCAGCCCACGCCGGCGGTGGGCAGCCGGCCCATGCCGCCGGCCCCCGTGGTGACAAACGGCCCCGCGATGGCCCAATCGTGCGGCAAATCCACCCGGGGCCACATCCGGTCGTCGAAGTTCCGCTGCACATAGGCCACGTCGCCACCCCAATTGCCTTTCGGACGGACATACCTCCGCGCCGGGTCCCTGATGAAGGCATTTCCCGTCGGCAAAATCCAGGCCTTGATCACCGGTTGTGCGGGGGCCGTGACGGCAGCCAATTCCTTCGCCTGCGCATCCGCCGGGGCGATATCCCTGGGCTCCGTCACCTCGGTGCGCACGTCGTACAAGAGGCTGACCGCATTTCCCGCCGGATCTCCCTTTTGAAACCGCCAGCCGTCATCGAACGAGATTCGCTCGCGCGGTGCAGCCTTCGTGAGCGGATCCGCGGCAAAAAGCGCGCCAATCGCAGCGGCAGCCATGGTCGCACGGATGGCCAATCCGCGGGTGCGCATGACAGGGGCGCCGGGCAGCGGGCCCAGAGCGAATGACTTTCCCCTGGCCCTCATCTCGTGAACAGGTCGAGATCGACCGCGGCTGCCATGGTTTCGTAGCCTTTGTCGGACAAATGCAGGTGATCCCCGCAATCCAGCGGGGCGGCCAGCCGCGACGGATCCGTTGGCTCGCACACCGCGGCGGCGAAGTCGATCACGGCGTCGAACCGGCCGCTGGTTCGGATCCAGTGGTTGACCGCCTGCCAGTTCGCCTCGCGGGCCGGGCTGGCATAGAAGGATCCTCCGAAGGGCGTTATGGTTGCTCCGTACACCCGGATGTTCCGGACGTGCGCCCGCTGGATAATCTGCTCATAGGCCGCGATAATTCCTTGCGCGACCTCGCCCGGTGCTTCGGGCGGGGCGGTTCCCAGGTCATTGACGCCCTCGAACACGATCAACCACTGCACGCAAGATTGTTCCAGCACGTCGCGATCGAGGCGGGCCAGGGCCGACGGCCCCAAGCCGTCGTGCAGCAGGCGGTTGCCGCCGATACCCTGATTCAGCACACCGATCTGCGCTGTCTGCGGCTTGGCCTGCAGGCGGCGCGCCAACGCGTCCGGCCAGCGCCGGTTCCGGTCGGTGGTCGAGCCTCTCCCATCGGTAATCGAGTCGCCCAGGATGGCTAGAACGCCCCGCGGGTGTTCGGCCCACACCTCCACCCCACTGAGGATGTACCAGTGCTCAATGGCGACGGGGGCGGGCAGGGTGGCGGCCGACACAAAACCACCCTGCTGCAGATACGAAGTGCAACGCGCCCCCGGGTGTCCGGTGACGTCGCGCGAAACCCGGCCCAAATGCACCGTCACGGCCAGATCAGCGAGTGGGGTCAGCTCAAATCCGACGGAATCCGAGATGGCCATTCCGCCCGGCGCAATCGTGACGGCCGGCTGGCCCCCAAAAGACAACGGCCGGCTGGAGTCCGGATGAATCGCGCCCCGATCTCCGGCCGCCGCAACCGCCGCAGCCGTGATCTCAACCGGAGCGGAGCCGAAGGCGTTGGAGAAGCGGACACGGATCCGGGAGCCGCCGAGCGAGACATGCACGGTCTGCCGGAGGGTGCCGTCCGACAGCCCGGGTGCCGGCGGCAGGTTCTTCGGTTCAGTCAGCTGGGGTGCAGCGCCCCACGTCGCGAGCCAGGAACCGTCCGGTGGCGATGATGCGGCGATGGCGCCCGCGACGCCGAACCACCAAGCGCAAAGTGGCAGGACTCTGGCGAGACGAGTCATAGGGTTTCAGGTGCGGATGATTTCGTTCAGGCCGCGCCCGCAGCGGCCTGGGCTGATGTTCAGGGGACTATAGCCATACCAAGCGCCGACAAAATGGCACCGCGAAATGACCGAGAGATTCCCGTGGACGGGGGAACGGCGTTCATACGGGCATGGGGTCGGGAGTCGGCGGCTCCCGGCGGGGCGCGCCGCCCCGGAAGGCGGCCTGCTGATCGAGCGCACGGGGATGCCTAACAGGTACGAGGAACAGCTGGAAAGCTGGAGTTTAAGGATTTGTTGAGTCTAACAGTAGCCCATTGGTTCGATTCCGGCCCGCGCCTCCACCTCTTGCGAGGCGAAAGGTGGCCGCCGTAGCCCAACGGGCGAAGGCGGGCACGACTCCCGGCAAACCCGCCGCCCCTCGGCGCAAAAACAGCGCTCTCCTCCGCGGCGGCGAGGCTTCGGCTGACAGGCCAGTCATCCGAATCGGATGGTTGCCCTCCGTGGGGCCCCGCGCCCACGCCACGAGCGATCAAGTCGCACCGTTGCATCTGGAGGACCATGAGCGAAACGCCAGAACCCAGATTATTCCCCGCCTCATTCCAGCCGCCGGCTGAACGCCTCGCCTTAACGGCGAACTTTGAAGTAGGCGACGATCGCTGCAGTCACTGCGGAAGCCGCCATGATCGCCAGCATCGTCCACCAGAGGCGCCGCTCATAGATGAGCACTTTTCGCCTGGCCTGCTGATAGGTGGCAAAGCCCCCGGCGACGATGACCAATCCCAGAAGATCCATGCAACCCTGGCCAAGAACCCACGCACGATAGGTCGCGTCCAGGAGCACTCCGAACGACAGGACGACATACGCGTTTCGAAAGATCTCGTTTGTGACGGCGATGGTACGCTCGTCTGACGTGATCGGCACATTCATCATTTGGCTCCTTTCAGGTGGAAGAGCTCCTCCACCGGCATCTCCAGCTGTTTTGCCAAGAGGAAGGCGAGCAGCGCGGAAGGGCAATATTGCCCGGTCTCGATTGAACTGATCGTTTGCCGCGTCACGCCGGCAAGCCGGGCAAGATCGTCCTGCGACAGGCTCCGCTCCGCGCGCGCCACCCGTAGCCGGTTCTCAAGTATCGGTCTTGCGCTCATTTCTGAGCCGATGTTCTAGGCGAGTTCCGCAATCATGCCAAGTAAACTGGGCACTGCGCCCAGTTTAGCAGGCGTTCTGATAAGTTTCCTTAGCATGGTAGTGCGCGCCGATCCGGCAATCCTCACTTGCCCGCAGCGGCTAATTGTCGGAGCAGGGCCTGCGCGCCGGAGAGGTGGGGATCCAGCGCCAGCGCTTTCTCCAGTTCGGCCCGGGCTTCCCCGCGCGCCTGCGGATCGGCGG
>DATIWI010000211.1:0-50214 GCA_035519475.1 Opitutaceae bacterium | reverse complement strand
GGCGCCTGGGGGGCGCACTTCGTGGCCACGCCGGGGAGTTACCGCGACGCGTTCCTGCTCAAGGCGGTGCCCGCGGGGCGTTATCAGCTGGATTGGATCGATCCGGCCAGCGGGGCCGTCAAGGAATCCTCCAAACTGGATTGGCGGGGCGGCGATCTCGCCCTGACGACGCCGGGCTATGCGCTCGACGTGGCGCTCCGCCTGCGCGCCGCGCCCGCTCCGTGAGCATCCGCGCCGGCTCGGCGCCGGGCAGCCTTAGCCGAGTGCGTTGGGCGGAGGTAATTACGTGTCGGTAATGCGGGGCCGGCTTGCCGAGCCGTAGCCGCTTGGGGCGAAGGCTGGTCGCGCCATGCGTAGCCCGCCAGGGCGAAGCGTCACAGTCGTTTCTTCGCGAAGGCCCGTCCGGACGCCGACTTCAGGTAGTTCTCGAATAAGGCGGCCCGCGCTCGGTTCCGAAAGGCGATCGCAGTCTTGATTCGCCATGGTCTGGCGTGGCGGTGTGCGGGACTTCACCGGCATTGTGCTTCCGCAAGCGGCCGGACAGATCACCGGTGAGGCCAATGTAGAAGCCGCCGAATGCACCTAGCGACTCGAGAATGTAGACATAGTGGAAGCCGGTCATGGAGATGCCCTCGGTGATGGCCCGCCTCCGCCCATTCGACTGCGCTCAGGGCTTCGGCGCGGCAGCCTTCGCCGGGTGGCTTGCGCGCAGGCAATTGCCTGTCGGTGATGTTGGCTGGCTTGCCGAGCCGTAGCCGCTTGGGGCGAAGGCTGGTGGTGGAGGATGGATTCGAACCATCGAAGGTCGGAGACCGTTTGATTTACAGTCAAATGCGTTTGGCCACTTCGCTACTCCACCGTCGCCAAAGAAGCGGTCTAGTTCACGCCCCGCCCCCCAAAGTTCAAGGATTTTCCGGTGCCGGGCCATCGCGCGGGCTCCGCGATCAAGCCATTGCAGGCCGCCAAGCTTCCAACGTGGCTTCCTTCCCTGTTGCTTTAACCACGGATTACACGGATGGCCGCGGATTGAATCCGCGTTCTCATCCGTTTTGACCCGTGCGATCCGCGGTTGATCGCGTCTTGCCGGCTCCCGAGCGACCATCCCCCGTCTCCGAGCGCGTTGGCCTCCCTGTACCCCGGCGCGCACTTCGAGTTTGCCTCCCGCCTGCGTCTGGGCATCAGTTGCCGCCATGGCCTCCGCCCTGAGTCGCCGCCGGTTTCTGGCCGATCTCGGCTGGTGCGGCGCCGCGCTCGCCGCGGCCCCCTGGACCAAGTCCTTCGCCGCCGTCGGGCCGGGGGGCACCGCCCGGCTCCCCGCCCGCGCCGTCCTCAATCAGGCGCGCTATCGCGCCGACCTCGACCGGCGCCTGCTCGGCTCCTTCCTCGAACACCTCGGCCGCGCGGTGTACACCGGCGTCTACGAGCCCGGCTCCCCGCTGGCGGATCAGAACGGGTTCCGCACCGACGTGATCGCCGCGATCCGCGAGCTCGGCGTGCCCATCATGCGTTATCCCGGCGGCAACTTCGTCTCGGGCTACCACTGGCTCGACGGCGTCGGGCCGAAGAGCCAGCGGCCGACCGTGCTGGAGCGCGCCTGGAATTCGATCGAGACCAATCAATTCGGCACCAATGAGTTCATCGCCTGGTGCCGCCTGGTGAACACCGAGCCCCTGCTCGGCTTCAACCTGGGCACGGGCACGCCCGAGATGGCCGTCGCCTACGTCGAATACTGCAACGTCGAGAAGGGCACCAAGTGGAGCGACCTGCGGCGCGCGCACGGCTGCGAGCAGCCGCACAACGTGCGGTACTGGTGCCTGGGCAACGAAATGGACGGTCCCTGGCAGATGGGCCACATGCCCGCCCCGGAGTACGGCCGCAAGGCGCGCGACACGGCCCGGCAGATCCGCGTCATCGACCCCACCCTGCAGCTCCTCGCCTGCGGCTCGAGCAACACGATCATGCCGACCTACCTGGTCTGGGATCGGCAGGTGCTCGAGGAATGCTATGACCAGGTCGACGGCATCTCGCTGCACAACTACTACGGCAACACGCCGGAGCTGACCGGAGGCAGCACGGCGCGCTACCTCGCCATGAACCTCGACATGGAGCGCCAGATCCACGAGGTCGCCGCCGTCTGCGATTACGTCCAGGGCGTGCTGAAATCGCCCAAGCGGCTCTGGCTGTCGTTCGACGAGTGGAACGTCTGGTATCGCGCACGCCGCGGCGTCTTTGCGGACGGCCAGCGGACGTTCGCACCGCACCTCCTCGAGGAGGTCTACAATCTGGAGGACGCCCTCCTCGTCGGCGGCTTCCTCAACTCGCTGCTGCGCCAGTCCGACCGCGTGCGGATCGCCTGCCTCGCCCAGATCCTCAACGTCATCGCCCCCTTGGTGACGAACGCGACATCCGTCCTGCGCCAGAGCATCTGTTTCCCCTACGCGTGGGCCCTGCGCTACGCCCGCGGCCGGGTCCTCGACCTGACGGTCGATAGCGAGACCTACCCGATCGCCGCCGCCGGGCTGCGCGCCGATTTCGCCCGCGACGACCACGTGCCCTTTGTCGACGTGGTCGCGACGGTCGATGCGCCCGGACACCAAGCCTGCGTGCTGATGCTCAACCGCGACCTCGACGCCGAACGGGAGCTGGCCCTCGAGTGGCGCGACCCGACGCCGGTGCGCGTGCTGGCCTGCGAGACCCTGACCGGGCCGGACCTGAAGGCCTTCAACACCTTTGACAAGCCCTCAGTCGTGGTTCCGGCCGCGCTCGACGCGCCCCAGCCCGGCGCCCGCATGACGTTCAAGCTGCCCCCGCGGTCCTACAGCGTCGTCCACCTGGCCACGGCCTGAGCCGGCGCGCGTTCGAGGGAACGCTTCACAATCCGGGCCCAAGGTAGGGCGCATTGTCCCCAATGCGCCGCGATGCCAACGCCGCTTCCTCGGCGGGTTGAGGACAACCCGTCCCACCCGGCTCCAGAATCTCACCGATCTGGCGACGAGACGCTGGTCTGGCGTCTGCGTTCTTGCTGCTTGAACCGCGGGGACGGCGCTTCGCCGGCGTTCACGCGTACCAGTCGCGGCGGGTGAGCGGCAGTCCGGCCACACCGCCTTGCTCGGATTTGGACAGCAGCACCTGGTACACCGCCAGATGCCCGTGCGCAAAGCCGTACGCCGACCCTGCCATGTAAAGCCGCCACACCCGGTAGATGGCTTCGTCCACGTATGCCCGCGCCGCTTCATGGCCGGCCTCCAGTCGCCGCACCCAATGGCGGAGCGTCAGGGCATAGTGTTCCCGCAGGTTCTCCACGTCGCGCACCTCCAGCCCCGCTGCTTCCGCGGCCCGCAGCACGACCGGGACCGGCGGGATGTCGCCGTCAGGGAACACATACGCATCTGCAAAGGAGGCGCCCAAGCGTCGGCGGGGCCGCGCGCCTTCGCTGATGGCGTGATTCAGGAACACGCCGCCGGGCTTCAACCGGCGGCCGGCCGTTTCAAAATAGCCCGCGAGCTGCTCCGCACCCACGTGCTCCGACATGCCCACGCTGACGATCGCGTCGTAGCTGTCCGTCTCGGGCAACTCGCGATAATCCCGCGCCGCGAAGGTCACCATGTGGTCGAGACCCGCCTCGGCCGCGCGGGCCGTCGCCAGCTCCACCTGCGGCCGGCTGAGCGTCACTCCGGTCACGGTCACGCCGTAGCGGCGGGCCGCATGGAGCGCGAGGCCGCCCCAGCCACAGCCGATGTCGAGCAACCGCTGCCCCGGCCGCAAGCGCAACTTCCGGCACAACAGATCCAGCTTGGCGGCTTGCGCGGTATCGAGGTCGTCGTCCGCCCGCGCGAAATAAGCGCACGAATAGACCATTTCGTGGTCGAGCCAGAGCCGAAAGAAATCGTTCGACACATCGTAATGGTACGTCACCGCGCGCCGGTCGCGTTCAAGGGAGTGCCGGTGTCCGCCGGTGGCGCTAAAGGCCCGGTTGCTCCGGGGCCGGGCCGGTCCCGCCGGCAGCCGCCGGAGGTGATAATATTGGACGAGCGCGGCCAAGCCGCGCGAGGCGCCGCGGCGACCCAGAAAATCGGTCAGTTCAAATGCCGCCTCGACGTCGCCCACGATGTCGAAATCGTCGGCCAGGTAGGCTTCGGCCAGACCTTTCTCGCTGGCGGATGAAAACATGGCCCGCAGGGCGCCCCGGTGTTGCAGGACGATCGTGGCGCGCCGGGGCTTCCCGTCTGGCCAGGGCGTGCCGTCCCAGAAGCGAAAACCGACCTGCTCGAGCGGGGCGCCGGCGAACAGTTCAGCGAGAACGCGGACGCCGGCTCGATTTTCCGGGGAGAGGGTCGTGGTCATGGGTCACCTCCGGGGGCGCGCCTATTGTGCCCCGCTTCCGGCAATTCCGCAATCTCTCGCGCGGCGTCCGGTCCGCCGCGTCCCCTCGACTGAGGGCTAGGTTCCACCTGAACGGGCAAAATGGAGCGCATGGTTCCCAATGCGCCGGGATGCCGACGCCGCCTCCTCGGCGCGTTGGGGACAGCCCGCCCGTCCCGCGAGCGCGATCCGCCGGCCCAGCGCGCTGGCCCCTATTGGCTGGCCGGCTCCCGGATCACCGCGGTCCCCGGCTGCTCACCGGCGACAATGTAGTCGAGCACCTGGCCGCGCGCGTCGCGTGCCCGCCAGACATGCCCAGCGTAGGTCGCGGATTCGGCCCGCCCGCCCGGCTTCAGCGTGAAATACGTCTTCGCCTGCCCTTGGAAATCCATCCAATCGAGGACCACGGTCGCGGAGGTGGCGTTCTCGAACGCGATCTTGGTCGCCTGCCCGCCGCCGACTGAGTGCCACACCGGCCGCGCTTGCGCGCCAGCATCTGCAGCGAGGGCGTATCAGCCGCGGTCGCGTCTTCGGCGTCGCCCGCGGCCACACCGCGCGCCTGGGCCAGCCGCGCCGGCCACACGAACCGCGGCGCCTTGGCCGGATCAAAGCCCGCGAGATGCGGCGACGGCGGCGATCGCTTCGCGGGCGGCAGGTAGCGCCAGTCGCCATCTCCGAACACCTCGGCGAGGAGACTGGCGAGCGCCCGATCGTAGGTTTTGATCTCGGCCCGCGTGTTCACGAAGTTGTGATCCGCGTCGTTCTCCCGGGCGCAATCGAACCAGCACTGCACGCCCACGGCCCAGTATTCGCGATAATTCGTGCCCGCGTAGGTGTTCCGCCACAGGCCAGCGCGCTGGGCCACCGCGTAGGCGGCCTTGAGTCGGCCGTCGAACGTCGGATCGACGAGATTCATGCCGCGCTCGTGGATCGTGTGCCCGAACTCGTGGATCAGGATGTTCTCGGCCGGATACGGGTCGCCGCGGTAGCCGAGCAGATTCTCCTCGGCGCAACTCGCCGCCGGGCGGGCCTCGGTCGCCCCGAGTCCCCGGGCACGTACATCCCAGTGGTCCTTGGGCGTCAGGTCGCTGTGCTCCGGGAGGTCGGTGGTGAACTCGGTCGGGGCCATGACCGCCAGCCGCACGTTGTTCTTCGCCATGGCCGCGAAGATCTCCGGCCGACGGCCGATCATGTGATCGACAATGTAACGCGCCTCCAGCAACGCGAAGTCGGACACCTTGGCGGAGCTCACGATCGGCAGTCCGTCGATGTCCACGTACTTGGCGTAGAACGGCGAGAGATGAAACCGGGCCCGGACCGAGTCCGGCACGGGGGTGACGCCGACTTCCGCGGCCATCGCGGCGCCGGCGATCAGGCAGAAGGGCACAGCCAGTTTTGGGGTGATCACGCGTGCGAATGGATTCGCCCGCAATATCGGCACGAAGCCGTTTTTTTCAAACGGCGCCCCGGTCCGCCGACTCCCCGGTGGCGCAAATCCCCCTCAATCGCGACCCGTCCACATTGGCTTGTCGCCCGGGCCGGCAGACGCATAATGTGCCTCCGTACCCTCCAATCATGACCACTTCCCAACCAACCTCGTCCCGTTCGGCTGCGTGCCGGACCGCTCTGTTCGCGTTCGCCTGTGCCTGCGCCTTCGCTCTGCTCCCGGCGCCCGCCCTAAAAGCCGCGGACACCGCCGCCCCAACCATGAAGGCCCCCAGCCTGCCCGTGACCGCCGTCTTCGACAAGTCGGCCAACGCGGAGCGTGGCCCGTACGTTCTCAAGGTGACCAACAACGCCAAGGACACCTTGAAAGTCAGTGCCAAGATCCTCCTGAGCGTTGCCTTCCACATGGGTTCCAAGAATTGGGACCTTCCCGAGCAGGCCATTGAGCCGGGCAAGACCTGGACCATCCCGGAATTGACCGCCGGCGACAAGGTCACGCTCCTCGCCCAGGGATACGCGCCGCTCGAGCTGATCGTGCCCAAGGGCACCGCCGAGCCCCCGAAGTAGCAGCCGCGGCTTCGGGCCCTAAGCGGTCGGGCGAGGTCGCTGTTCTCGCCCCACGAACTGCGCCTCCCCCTCGGCGGCGCGGATTGGTGCCGCGGCGTCCGCCCCGAGTCCATCCTCCGGGGCCGCTTGTCTCGAGCCTCGCCGAGGTGCCGGCCCCGCGAATGACCGGTCGTCCGCCCTCGACTCTTCGTCACAATCGGGCCGCGACGAACAGCGCCACCACCACGCAGCACGCCGCGGTCAGGCAAACCGCGATGTTCAAGGCGTACTTCCGCATCTCGACGAAGCGGTCCGACGCCTCCTCCTTGAAGTAGAGCACGAAGAGCGCGAGCAGGCACGAGGACAGCAGCGCCACGAAGACCAGCTTGAAAGCCAGGGCGTGCGCGGCGCGCGCCGCGTCGAAGATGGGCGGCATGGAGATGAACACGAGCAGGATCGAGGTGACCGCCAGCAGCGATCCGCATTTGCCGTCGATCGTGTCCAGTTTCCGGTAGCGGAGGTCGTCGCTGCGGGGATGGTCATTCTTCATGGTCGCCTCGCCTGTCGATTGGGGGGCACGCCGGACCCGGCCAGTCCGAGCCTGGTCGGCGCCGCCGACCAAGCATTCATAGCCACAAGCGCCCAAATCGCCACCCCGAGGTTGAGGATCGCCCCCGGTGCCTGGATTTACCCGTGTCGGCCCACACCCGGCGCGCGTTTCCCCGCCGCCCAAGCCCGCCTAGAACCTCAGCGGCAACGACAAGGTCAAGCCATAGGCCGCGCCGTTGTGCACCGGGGGCAGAAAGAGCCACCACCGCGTCAGCAGCGAGCGCACAAAGTCGGCCAAGGCCGGGTCGTCATTCCCCGGGATGATCATCCCGGTGACGTTGCCGTTCCGATTGATCTGCAGCGTGACGTTCACCTTCTGGCCGCCGTACTTCGCCTTGATCTCGGGGGGCGGATCCAACGGCACCGCGCGAAACACCTCGAAGGCGGCCTCGCCCCTTTTCTCCCGCTCCGCCTTGAGCAGCCGATGGTTGTCGCGGTCCATCGCGTCAAAGAACAGCGGGAGGGTATCGGTGACACCCGCGCTGCGCACCTGCTGACCCCGGGAGAAAATGACCGCACTCCAAATGCAGAGGTGGCCCTCCTCCCTGGCAATCAGCCCGAACTTCATGCTGACGGGCTGGCGTTTGCCGGCATCGAGCCGGCCGAGATCAAACGGCACCGTGGTGAAGACGATCGGGCGGTCATGCTCCAGGGCGTCCGTGTAGTCCTGGTAGTCGGCGACGAACAACACCAGGAAGGCATCGGCCAGAGCGGTCTGCGATTCGATGGTGATCTTGAAGATCGTGCTTCCCCGGCCGGACCGATAGTCGACCGCGCGGGTCAGGTCGGCCTCGCTGAGGGTCACCGATCCCTGGGCGTAGCCCGATCCCACCGCCAGAGACAGCGCTTCGGAATCCGCGGGCCGGGTGCGGCCCTCGACCTCGACGAGGGGGCGGCCATTGCGAATGGCCACCACGGGGCGCGGAACGCCGCGATAGGAGGCCGTGACCGCTGCAGGCCGGTTGGGCAGGTTGGGAATGAGAATGGTCTGATCCGCCCGGACCGAAACGGCGCCCACTAGAAACAATATGAGAACAGAAGACCGCGTCGTCGGCATGGCCGGATTCTAGGCAACTGCCGCGCAAGACCAAGACGCAAATTCCCGATCCGGCAGAAGGGAAACCCCACAGACTCGTCCCGTTCGGTTTCCCGGCCGGTCTCGTCGTCCGCCCCCAAGCGGCGTGGCGCGCCCCGGCGCAAAACGCCCCCGGCGGTTCACTCGGTGACGGTCAGCAGCCAGACCGGTCCGCGCAGGCCCGATTCCAGCAGCGGCGAATCCTTTCGGTAGAAGTTCCAAGTCGTGACGGTGTATCGCCCCGTCGAAGGGCGCGGCGTCCCCGCCACCAGCCAGGCCGGCACCTCCTTCAGCGGCCGACCGAACGCCACTCGGTCCGCCGGGGAGGTGCCAATGCCCGTCCACGCCTCCTCCGGGCCCCACACGCAATCTTCGGGCTCCTGCTCGTCGCCGATCAGCCGGTTCGGCCAGAGATTCGTCACGCGCACCTCCAGCGCGTTGCGCCCGGCGCGCAGCGCCGCGCTCACCTCGACCCGGAATGGCGGCTTCCAAAGCACGCCCAGGCTCTTTCCGTTCAGCCGGACCTCGGCCAGATTCTTGACTCCACCCAGATCGAGAAACACCCGCCCGCCGCGCGGCGTCCAGGTGAATTCCTTCTCGTAGACCGCCGTGCCGGAGAAAAAGCGGATGCCCGGCTCGGTCCGCGTCGTCCAATCCGCCAGCGACTCAAACGTCACCTGGCCGGGGCCGCCCCAGCGCGGATCGAACCGAACCGTCCACGCACCGCCGATCTCCTCCACCGGGGCGAATTCCTCCCAATTCGCCGTGCCCGTCGCCGCCGCGGCCGTTCGCCGGAACACGACGAACCACGATCCGCGCGGACCAAACCGGATCGGCAGGCGCGTCAATCCGTCCGCGCCGGCGAACACGCCCGCGTCGCGCATCTGCCCGGTCGCCGCGTCCCACAACTCCGGCTGCCGGCCCGCCACCCGGAACGTGCAGTTCACCTCCCGCTCGATCCCTTCCTGATTGGAGACGAAATACACCTCGGCGTCGCCGATGCGCCGATGAATCCACATCAGATTCATCGCGTCGGCCTGAAAATCCGGCTTCACCTGCAGATCCGCGAGCACCTGCGTCACCGGCGTGCCGGCAATCACCTTGCCCGCATCCCACAGTGCATCCGCAATCTGCCGCACCTCCGCATCGCAAGCCGGGTAATCCTGCAGGCTCGGGGAGGCCGTGGGCTTCGGGCCGACGACAACCGCGCCCGCCTCGGTCAGCGCGCGGACCTTGCGGGCCACGGCCGGCGTCATGGTCGCGCGATCGGGCAGCACGAGCACGCGGTAGCTCATGCCGCTGGGCAGCACCAGCCGGCCGCCTTTCACCGTCATCCCTTGCAGGAACAGATCCTCGCTGCACGTGTCGCCATCGTACCCGGCGGGCGGCGGCGTTTCGGCGCTGAGATAGCAGATATCGCCGACGAAATCGCCGGCCTGCAGGAGGGATTGGCAGCGTGCCACGTAGGTCAGCCACGCGGGCGCTTGCTCCCACCACGTCTGCGTCCGCCCGAAATGCGTGCCCCACGGCCCCATCGTCATGCCCGGCCGGACGTCCCGCCACGGCTGGTGCGCGGTCGTGTGCAGGATGAGCTGGTTGACGCCGAGGCAGAACGCGCGGTCACCGGTGGCCTTCAGGGCGTAAGGATCCTGGCGCCACTGCGCCAGCTGGGGTTGGCCGGTGAACGCCTCGGCGCCGACGATCCGCCGGCCGGTGATATGGGCGCTCGACGCCACGGGCTTGAGCGTCGGCCAGCCCCAGACCGAGGGATCCTCCCAAAACTCGGCGGCCACCTCGTCCGTGCGCGTCCCGCAGGTGACCGTGTCGAACGGGCCGGTGTAGGGCTCGCAGGCCAGCCTCACCCCGGCATAGCGGTGCGTGCGCTCCGTCATGTAGCCGTAGTAGTTGTCGGCAAAGAGCTCCGCGATCGTCTGCCGCCAGTCGCGCCGGAACCGCGCGGTCAGCCCGGCGTCGCCGACGACGCGTTTGGTCGCGGCGGCGAGCCACGGCACGGGGTCGTAACCGCGCCGTTTTTGAAACTCCGCGCGGAAGCTCGGCGACCAGTCCTGATCGCCCACCTCGTAGCTGTCGATGAAGACCGCGCGCAGCGATTTGCCGGTGGCGGCGCCGGCGTTGTCCAAGATCTTCGCCACGTAGGCGTCGAAGTGGGCGTCGGCACCCTCGCGGTCGAGCTTGTCGCACTCCAAGCCCTCGGCGCCCGGCGGCGCCGGAGCATTCACGGCGCCCGTCGTGGTGCGGCCGAAACGCAGGAGCACCCACTGTCCCGCGGGCGCCGTCCAGGCGAGCCGGCCGTCGGCGCCCAGCTTGTCGGTCAGATCGAGAATCTCGTCGCGCTGGACGGGTGCGGCGCGGTCCGGCAGCGCCAGCACGGCGACGTCGCGGTAGAAGTTCCATTTGGGATCGACCGCCGCCGGATCCGGCACGACAACGACAGGCGCCGGACCCTCAACCTTCCGTTCGCTCCACACGATCTTCTGCATGGACTTCTCAGCCGGAATCCACGGCCCGCCGCTCGAGGACCAGCCGGGGCAGTTGTGGAACCCGAGTTCCAAGCCCAACCGGTCGGCCTCCGCGGCCGCGAACCGCATGAGGCTCCACCACTCGGCGCTCTCAAACTTGACCGGTGTGTCGATGGGCAACTGTCCGACGTGGAAAATGAACGCGCCGCCGAGGCCGACGCGCTTCATCGCCTCGAGATCGGCGGTGATCCCCTCGCGGCTCACGCAGCCGCTCATCCAGTGCCACCAGGTCTTCGCCCTGGCGGAGTCCGGCGGGGTGCGGAAAAGCGCCGCGAGGTCCGCCGAGGACGATGCCGCGGTGGTGTTGTTCGGGTTCGAGGCGTGGGACGGCAGGGCGGAGGCGAATCCGACCAGCAGGACGGCAACGGCCAGAGTCCGGGATTTCATGGAGAATGATCGGGGCGGGACCGACGCGTGGGTGAAGAGGGTCGGCGGAGGCGCCCTACGTTCGCGGCGTGTACTTGATTTCCTTGATCTCGATGGCGCCGGCAACGACATCGGCAAAGGGCCGGCCGCTTCGCACGCCGACCGTTCCGTAGCCGGTGGCGGTCGCGAGAAAGCTCCGGAAATCCCCTTGGATGGCCGGTCGCAGGTGCAGCACCTTCTCGACCGCGTCGTAGCGCGCACCGCCGAGCGCCTGGAGCAGCGCGTACGAGGCCAGCGCCCGTGCGTACCAATGGCCGCACTCGTATTCGTCGAACGGATTGCGGTCCCGGCCGTCGTAACGGGCGCGCAGCGTGCGCACGATGGCGAGACCCTCGGCCACCAGACCCTCGAAGATCAGACCGCTGGCGACCTGGTATTCGATGCCGGTCCAGACCTCGTCGCTGTACGGAAAGGGCAGCGACAGTTTGTCGTTGTCCGGCCACGAGCAGAGGATCAGGCCGCCTTCCCGGCCGCAGGCGTACGTCGGCCGCTGGGTGTTCACATGCGCCGACAGGTCCGCCTTGAAGTTATGTTGGTAGACGGAGGCCAGGGCGGTGCGCGTTTTCGCCGCATCCACGATGCGCCCGACCCCGCAGGCGTGCGCCTCAAACTGACCGAGAAGCTGATCGGACAGGCAGCCCGTGCCATACTGGTATTTGGGGCCCTCCCGCTCGCATAGCGCGACCGCTTCGGGCGAATTGTAGGTGTTCTTGAGCTGTTCGGGGTCGTCGAGCGGTGACTTTGCGCGCAGGCCCGTCCAGCGCACCCGCTGGAGAAACCACCGGCCGTTGAAAAGCTGCGTCTCGAGGTAGGTTTTGGCCTTGTCCGCCAGCGCCGCATAGGCCGCCGTGTCCTCGCCGAGCGCCTGCCCCATGAGAACCATCGCCCGCAGCGCGCCGAGGTAGATGACTGTGCACATCGCGTCCGGCCCCCAGAACTCGATGTCGTAGGTATTGTGATGCGGCTCGATGAGCGCCCCGAGCCGGTCCGGATCCCAGGTCGCAATGCAGAAGTCCAGGCTCTGCTTGAGGCGGGGCCACAGACTGCGCAGCCAAGCCGTGTCGCCCGAAACGTGCCACTCACGACAAACGCGCATGACGCCGCCAAGTTGACCATCCGCGGCCGCGGGTCGCTGATGCTGGCCTTTGATCGGCTGGATCGGCAGGGGCGCGCGAAAGGTCTGGTTGCCGGAATCGTCCTGGCACTCGCCGAACTCGGTCTGGCGAAAAGTCCGCTCCAGGTCCGGGAACAGGTGGGCCAGCGCCTGGGCATAGTTCCAGACGTGCGTGCAGGAGCCATGGCAGCAGCCGCTGTCGTCGTTGCAGCCCTCCCAAGCCCACAGCCGGCCGTCCTCCTGCCGGAGGATGGTGGGCGTCTTGAGGATGCTCAGGTTCGCGGCCACCGCCTCGATCGCCTCTCCCGGGAGGTCGGTGTCGTAGAAGCAATCGGTGAAGCGCTGCGTTTGCTCGCGGAGCGCGGCATATTCGCGCGCCCAGAGCGTGCGCACCGCCGCGAGATCCGGAAACACGGTCGCATACCACGGCTTGTAGAAGCGGTGGCACGCGCAATCCGCCCCGCAGTCGCCCGTGCTCTCGCCCGCGGTGTCGCCCCACGGCGTCGCGGGAACGCGGACATCCGAGGCCGGCACGTACCAGGAGAACTGCACCGTCACCGTGCGCGTCTCACCCGGCGCCAGGACGAACGGCACCATCAGGCTGGCCCCGGGCGACGGGGCGCCGTCCGCCGCGGCCGGCCGCCGGGCGGTGGACCCCGCCGCGACGTCCTTCCAGATCATCGTGAGCGCATCGAACCACCCGCCCCGGAACCAGCGGCCGTTGGCGCCGGCGTTCGCGTCGGGGGAGACGACCGAGAAGTATCCCTCCTCCTGCGGCTTGTCCGGCAGCGGCTTCTGGCCGAACGTGAACCCGTTCGGCAGCGTTTCGACCGACGACTGCCTGCCGTCGCCCCGCGCCATGAAATTCCGCGCGTTGAACGAATAGACGCAGTCGAGGGCGGCCGCGCCGGCGTTGGTGAACGCAAACTCGAGCGCCGCGACCGGCAGGCTGGAGTGATAGGAATCGCCCGGCACGAACGGGCTCCAGGCGCGGATGCGCACCGTCACCGGCAGACCCGGATCGTCGAGGGCAACCTCGCCGAACGGGAAACGGCAGGAGAAAGCGGCGCGGGCAAATCGCGGCAGACCGTAGGTGGTGCCGCCGCCACCGCTCCCCGACCCGCCGTATTCCGGTCCCTTCTGCCCGAACTTCTTCCAACCCGGCACGGGGCCCTCGAGCACGCGGGCGGCGCCGGCCTGTTTGATCCAGAGCGCGGAGAACAGCTCGCGGGGTTCGTTGAACACCTCGGGACGGTGACGCAGGGAGAAATGCGAGAGGCTGCCGGTGCCCTCGAGGCAAATCATGCCGGCGCCGATGCCGCCCAGCGGAAAGGCGACGCGGCTCAGCGTCGCCCCGGCGTAGGCATCGCGGGGACCGCGCGCGGGCGCCCGCGGGGATGCCGGATCGGCCGCGGTCCCGCCTTCGTCGCCGGAGGCGGCGAGGCCGTGAGTCGCTCCGAGCACCGCCAGGGCGCTCGGGACCGCGGCTGACAGCTTGATGAATTCGCGCCGGGGCATGCGGGTCTTTTTCATAATCGGAGTGTCGTTGGCAAGAGTCAGGTGGATGATCGGAGCCGGGCGGCTGCCCGGGAAGGTCGCTGCCCCGGTTCAGTCCGGCGCAATCGGCGTGCAGAGCGCGCGGAGGTTCGCCGGCGGGGTCGGTGCCGGGATTTCGCAGCCCGCCGCCACCATGAACGGCGGCCCGGCGGCGGCGTAGCAGCCGCGCACCGCGGATTGAATCGCGTCGCCCGGGCCGTGCATCACGCAGGCGACGGGATCGACGTTGCCCGCGAGCACGACGCGCGGCCCGACGACGCGGCGCGCGTAGGCCAGATCGACCCAATGGTCGAGATCCAGGATGTCCAGGCCGAGCGTGGCCATGCCCGGGAGCAGATGGGTGACATTGCCGCAGATGTGCAGCCGCACGCGCGCCCCCATCGCGTGCAGGGCGTCGACGAGCCGCTTTTCGAGCGGGAGGATCATCGAGGTGTAGATCTTCGGCGAAACCTGGCTGGCGACCGCGTCGCCGATGCCGATGGTGTCGGCGCCCGCGTCGACCTGTATCCGGGCGAATTCGATGGCGGTGTCGACGCAACGGGCCATCAGCGCCCGCGTGTACTCCGGATCGACAATCAGCTCCATGAAGAAGTTCGCCACGCCACGGAGGTCGGCGGCCTCGGCGGCGGGGCCTTCCACCCAGCCCATGATCGAGTAGTGGTCGCCCGCCCGCGCGCGGTAGGCGCGCACCGCCTCGATGCGGTCGCGCATGCGCGGGGCCTGGAGCGGATCCGGCCGCGGGAGCTGCCCGAGATCGGGGTGATCCTCCAGCGGCGGCTTCAGGCAGATCGGCACGCCGTCGTGCGGGAACTCGATCGGCGCGCCGAAGCCGGCCGTCTCGCGGTAGGGGTCGGACATGGTGTTGAGCTGATCGATGCCAAACTCCTCGGCGCAGCGCAGGTTGGCCTCGACCAGAACACGGTAATCGGCCGCGAAGGCGCCGTAGTAGGAGCCGATGTGCTCGGCGGCAAACTGCATCAGGATCGGCAGGCGCGGCAGGATGTCGGGCCGCCGGCCGCCGAGGACGGCGAAATAGCGTTCGCGGGGAGTCATGGGGGAGGCACGGGTTCGGGGTCGATGACTGCCACGGGTCGCGCGTGGTACCAACGCCTATCGCATCGCATACCACAGGGCGGCGGCAAGAAAAACCACCACGGGCAGCCACAGGCGGTAATCGCGGAGCCAGCCGCTGCCGTCCCCGGCGAAGAGGAGCCGCCAATCGGACACCGTGGTGGTGGCAAGCTTGGCCGCGGCGGGACGCGGCGTGGCCAGGCTCGCCGCGACCAGGACGGCCATGCTCACCGCGAAGGCCAGCAGGGCCGCGTGCAGCCACGGCCGCAGCAGCGGGGCCGCCATGAACGGCAGGAAATGCAGTTCGCCGTTGAGCATCAGGAGCGGACACACCACGCAGGCGGTGCCGAGGCAGGCGATCACCCCCGGCGTGGTGGTGCGCCGCCAGAGCACCCCGAGGAAGAAGATGCCCGCGAACGGCAGCATCAGGTACACCTGCACGGTTTGCAGGTAGGTGAAGAGATTGCCGAACCGGCCGATCATCGGCGCCCAGGCGGAACCGAGCACAAACACGACCAAAACGGCGATCCGGCCGACGCGGATCTGTTGCTCCTGCGCCGCGCCGGGCCGCCAGCGCAGGTAGAAATCGCGCGTGATCAGCGTCGAGACGGAGTTGTAAGTCGCGCTGATGTGGCCCATGAGGGCCGCGCCGATGCCGCTGATCGTGAGCCCGAGCAACCCGGCGGGCATGAGGTGGCGCAGGAGCGTGCCATAGGCCTGGTCGGCCTTGGCCAAGTCGGGGAAGAGCGCCTTGGCAATCAGACCGGGGAGGACCAGCAGGAAGGGCGTCGTCAGCTTGAGGAAGCCGCAGAGGATGGCGCCGCGCCGCCCTTCGCCGAGCGTCTTCGCGGCGAACGTCCGCTGCACGAGCACCTGATCCATCGACCAATAGAAGCTGCCGGCCAGAAACACCCCGATGAACATGCCGGGCCACGGGTAGTCGGGATCCGTCGCGGGCCGCACCATCGAGAACATCTCCGGCGCCAGCCGGGCGTGCAGGCCGCTCCACCCGCCGACGTGCCGCAGGCCCGCGACCGTCAGGACGACCGCCGCGATCAGCAGAATGGTCGTCTGCAGCGCGTCGGTGTAAACGACGACGCGCAGGCCGCCCTTCATCGTGTAGAGCGCCGTCACCAGGCCGATCACCCAGATGACGACGAGCGGCGGCCAGCCCAGCAGATCGGCGAACACCAGCGACGAGGCCCACAGCGAAATGGAGATCTTCGTCAACACCGACAAGACAACCATGAAGCCGGAGAAGAAGAGCCGGACGCCCGGACTGAAGCGTTGCTCGAGAAACTCAGGCACGGTGAAGATCCGATTCCGGATGTAGAAGGGCAGAAACAGCATGACCAGCGGTACGAGGCAAAACACGGCCGACCATTCGTAGCCGCCCACCGCCATGCCGCCGGCGTAGCCGCTGCCGGCGAGGCCGACGAAGTGCTCCGCGGAGATGTTGGCCGCGAACAGCGAGGCGCCGATGAAGGGCCAGCGCAACGCCCGGCCCGCCAGAAAGTAGCCCTCGGACGACTGCGTCTTCCGGGCCAGCAGGAAGCCGGCGCACAGGATCCCGGCCGCGTAGAGACCGATCACCAGCCAGTCGATTCCCTGGAGCGTCATGCCGCCATCCTCCCGCAGGGACCGCGACCGGGGCAAGCCGACTCGCGCCCGGCCGCCGCCGCGGCGGCGCACCACGCCGGCAGCGGGAGGTCGAAGAGCCGACGAAGGCCAGACCCGCTTTGCTCCCCCGGCTCCGCCCTGCCCTCTTGATCCGGCGAATACCGGCCGCGCCGCACCTTTCCCTCCCGGTGAAAATGTCAACTATTAGTTGACATGGTCGCCTGCATGGCGGCGCGCGGGGGACGATGCACCCTCCCGGCGCGGACCTGCGCCTGCCGTTCCGTCTATTGGGAGGCGTCGTCGCCCCGGTGAAAAAACCAGGTCTTGCCCCTTTTGACCAGGGCCACGACGCCGTGAAACGTCACGTCGCTCGGTTCGAGGTGCCCGGTGGCGGTGAAATCGTAGCAAAACCATCGTTCGCCGCCCGTCGTCTTCGTGTAGCGCTTGGTGATTGTATACACGAACGGCGGCGCGGCAGTCGTCGCCCCGTTCTCCTCGACGGTCAGTTTGGCGCCCTGGCCCGGAACAAAGAAGTTGTTGCCGCCGGGAAAAGCATACTGCTTCGCGTACATCTTCTTCAGGTACCACGTCATCGCCCGCTGGACCTCCTCGGTGCCGGGTCCCGGCTGCAGCCGGCCGCACCCCGGGGCCAGGCCGGCGGCGAGAATCACCAACGCCAGCCCGAGGCGGGCTTGGAAACGGAACCGGGATGGCGGGCGCATCAAAAGGTCGGAACGAGTGGAAAGGGATCGAATCTCATCGTGACGCTACGTCCGCCGCGCCGCGCCTCAAGTCGGAATCGCCGGAACCCCATTGCGGGCATCGACGGCGAACCGGCAGCGCAGATGAACATGTCAACTATTAGTTGACATGTGGTCGCTCCTGGCGGCGGTGCCGATGCGCCGGATCCGCAGAAGCATTCAATCGCGACGGGTAGCCGGTTGACCAGGCGGCTTCGTGCCACACCGCCGGCGGTTCCTGCCCGCCGGCGCCCGCGCCGCCCGGCTCCGCCCGACCGCGACGAGCGCGGCTATTTGTCCGCCGCGGCAGCCTGGATGAGTTCGAGGAACGAACGCGGCTCAAGGGAGGCGCCCCCGATGAGACCGCCGTCGATGTCCTTCTGCGCGAGCAGGTCGGGCGCGTTGGCCGGCTTCATGGAGCCGCCATAGAGGATGCGGATCCGCAGCGCGATCGGCTCACCAAACAGCTTGGTCAGCAGGCTGCGGATGAAGGCGTGCACCTCCTGCGCCTGCTCGGTCGTCGCCACCCGCCCCGTGCCGATCGCCCAGACCGGCTCGTAGGCGATGACCACGCTGGTGGCCAGCTCCTTGCTTACGCCATCCAGGTCCGCCTCAACCTGCGTCTGCACGACCTTGAGCGTCGCGCCCGCCTCCCGCTCCTGCAACGTTTCGCCGACGCACAGAATGGGCCGGAGCTGGTTCTTGAGCGCGGCGAGCACCTTCTGGTTGATCCACGCGTCGGATTCCTTGAAGTATGTGCGGCGCTCGCTGTGCCCCAAGATGACGTAGCTCGTGAAGAACGCGCGGAGCATGGCGGCCGAGATTTCGCCCGTGAAGGCCCCGCCCGGCTCCGGATGCATGTTCTGCGCCCCCAGCTTGATGGCCGAGCCCTCGAGGACATGGGCGACGGCCTCCAACGCGGTGAAGGGCGGGCACACGACGACTTCGACATCGTGCTCCTTGCCCACGGCCGCGACGATCTCCTTCACGAGACTGACGGCGTCGCCGGAGGTCTTGTTCATCTTCCAGTTGCCGGCGATGAGCTTCTTGCGCAGCAGCATGGGGGGAGTGGAGGAGGAGGTGGTGGCGGGCGTCATGCAGAATGGGAGTCGCAGGAGAATGAAAGTGGACCGCAGACTCTCACCGGTTTGCCGGCGGCGCGCAAGCTTGGTTCCGCAGCCGCGACGCACCGGGCGCGGCGCATGGTCCCCCGACGCGCCGCCAAATCGACCGCATGCCATCGGCGGGTTGAGACAACCCGCCCCACCCTGCACGGACGGGTCAGGCCGGGTCCAGCGCCGCCACACCGGGAAGCACCTTGCCCTCGAGGAATTCCAGGCTGGCGCCGCCGCCCGTCGAGCAATGCGTGACCTTGTCGACCACCTTGAACTTCTTCGCCGCGGTAGCGGTGTCGCCGCCGCCGACCACGGTAATCGCACCGCGCGCCGTCGCGGCCGCGATGGCATCGGCCATGGCCTTGGTCGAGGTGGCAAACTTATCGAACTCGAACACGCCGGACGGACCATTCCAGACGATGGTATTCGCGCGCCCGATGACCTCGTAGAAGAGGACGATTGACCTCGGGCCCGCATCGAGACCCATCCAGCCCGGGGGAATGCCGTCGGCGTCGGTGACCAGCTGCGTGTTGGCGGCGGCGTCAAACTTGTCGCCGCAGAGGAAATCGACCGGCAGGGTGATCCGGATGCCCTTTGCCTGCGCCTTGGCGAAAAGGTCCTTGGCGATTTTGGCGCCCTCGGGATCGTAGAGGCTGTCGCCGATCGCCATGCCTTCGAGCTCCTTCTTGAAGGTGAACGCCATGCCGCCGCCGATGATGATTTCGTTGGCCTTTTCGAGCAGGTTGTTGATCAGCGGGATCTTGTCGGCGATCTTCGCGCCGCCCAGAATGGCGAGCAGTGGACGCTTCGGATGATCGAGCACGGCGGTAAACGCCTTGAGCTCGGCCTCCATGAGGAAACCGGCGACCTTCTGGGGCAGCTTGACGCCGACCATCGACGAATGCGCGCGGTGAGCGGTGCCAAAGGCGTCGTTGACGTAGACGTCGCCCAGCTTCGACAGACTGGCTCGGAAAGCCTCGACCGCCTTGGGGTCAGCTTTGACCGAGGTGCCATCCTCGTTCTTGATCTTGCCCTCCTCCTCGATGTGGAAGCGGAGATTCTCGAGCAGCACGACGTCCCCAGGCTTGAGCGCGCCGCGGGCGCAGGCCCGTTCAACCTCGGGGCCGACGCAATCGGCGAGAAACTTGACGGGCCGGCCGAGCAGTTCCTGCAGCTTGTCGGCGACGGGTTTGAGGCTGAACTTCGCGATGACCTTGCCGTCGGGGCGGCCCAGGTGCGACATGAGCACGACCGCGGCGCCGCGCTCCAGGGCGTAATTGACGGTCGGCAATGCCGCGACGATGCGCTGCGGGTTGGTGATGGCGCCGGTGACCTTGTCCTGGGGGACGTTGAAATCGACGCGCATGAGCACGCGTTTGCCGGCGACGTCGAGGTCGCGAATGGTTTTGTAGGCGGGCATGGCAAGGATCAAACCACCGAGACACAGAGGTCACAGAGGCCTCTTGCGCGAAGCCTCCGTGTGCCCTGGGCCTCTTTGGTCCAAATAAGATTCGCTAGAGCTTCGCGGCGATGATCTTGAGCAGGTCGACGCAGCGATGGCTGTAGCCCCATTCGTTGTCGTACCAGCTCACCAGCTTGAAGAAGTTCTTGTTCAGCTCGATGGAGGCCCCGGCGTCAAAGATCGAAGAAGCCGCGCAATGGATGAAGTCAGTCGAGACGACCTCCTCATCGGTATACTCGAGAATCCCCTTCAGGTAGGTCTCGCTGGCCCGTTTCAGCGCGGCCTTGATCTCCGCGAGGGACGTCGCCTTCGCTGTCCGGAACGTGAGGTCGACGACGGACACGGTCGGCGTTGGGACGCGGAACGACATGCCGGTGAGCTTGCCCTTCATCTCCGGGATCACGAGTGCCGTGGCCTTCGCCGCGCCCGTCGAGGACGGGATGATGTTGATCGCGGCCGAGCGTCCGCCCTTCCAATCCTTCTTGGAGGGACCATCGACCGTCTTCTGCGTCGCGGTGTAAGAGTGAATCGTCGTCATCAGGCCCTCCTCGAGGCCGAAGCCCTCCTTCAGCATGACGTAGACGAGCGGCACGAGGCAGTTGGTCGTGCACGACGCGTTCGAAATGATGTGGTGCTTGGCCGGGTCATATTTCCCGTCATTCACGCCCACCACCACGGTGATGTCCTCGTTCTTTGCCGGCGCGGAGATGATCACCTTCTTCGCGCCCGCCACGAGGTGGCCGTAGGAGGATTTCGGGTTGTCCTTGGCGGCGTCGGTGAAGAGCCCGGTCGATTCGATCACCAGCTGCACGCCAAGCTTGGCCCAGGGCAGTTCGGCCGGCGTCTTGGCACTGACCACCAGCATCTCGCGGCCGTTGACGACGAGCACGTCGTCGTCGGTCTTGTCGGGGGACGACTTGCGGGAATCGACCGTCCCCTGAAAACGACCCTGGGTGGAGTCGTATTTGAGCAGATAGGCCAGGTTGTCGGCCGGCACGATATCGCCGACGGCGACCACATCGAAGGTCGTGCCGAGCAGGCCCTGCTCGACAAGGGCGCGGAAGACGAGACGGCCAATGCGGCCGAAACCGTTGATTGCGACTTTAACTGCCATGGTTTTCTCCGTTTCTGGTGAGTATGGTGTAGTAGTCTGTTTCAGGTAAGCGCGGCCGTGAGCCGCCAAGCCGCACGAATCAAGAGAAGCGCGCCGGCTTTGGCAAGATGTATGCGCAAACAGAAGCCGCGGAAAATCCCCGGCCACTGCCGCCGGCGGAATTCACTCCGCCATCCACAGACCGCAACTCAGCGCCGGCATGAAGAGCGCCTCCTCGACCGGGCGCGCCGGCTCATGCCCGCCAGTTTCAAAGAAGCGCTCGTGGTCGGCCAGTTGGCGCCACGGGGCGCCAGCGGCGTTCCCCACCGGGATCCGGACATCCTGCAAGGTCGGGTTGACCGCGAAGAGCAGCCGGAGCGTCCCCTGGCTCTGGTCGGCGTTAAAGATGGCGGCGGCGGCGGTCGAATCCGGCGCAAACACGAACTGGAAGAATCCGTCCGGGGGTCGGGAGTACTGCCGCAGCAGGCGCCCGCGCTCGCTCCGCCGGAAGGCGATCCAATCCGCGAAGTAGGCGTGGGTGGCCGGGAAGCGGTACAGGCGCTGGTAGTCGAGGGCATTGAGATCGCCGCGGAGGTAGGAGTTGTTGACCCCCTGTTTGGAGCGCAGGAAATCCTGGCCGGCGGCGAGCATGGGCATGCCGATCGAGGAGAGGAGGATGGCGGCCATGAGCTGAGTGCGCCGGCAATCGTTGAGGGTCGGGTGCAGGCCGTTGCTCCCGGCGTTCTCGGTGATCGTGTCGATCCAGGTGCGGTCGTCGTGCGATTCGGTGTAGTTGACGGTCTGGGCCGGCCAGGCGGCGAAGAACCACGGCGAGCCCTTGAGGAAATACTCGAATTCCCGCGGGCTGCCGCCGCCGCGCACGTAGTCGCGCAGGAAATTGCGGAAGCCGTCGTTCCACGAGGCAAAGCCGGACGCGCGCAGATCGCGCGCGATGTGGCCACGGAAGCTCCACGGCTCGGCAATGAGAATCACCTCGGGTTTCACGCGCTTGAGCGCCGTCTCGATCTCCCGCAGCACCTCCACGCCGATGAGCTCGGCGAGATCGAACCGGAAGCCGTCGGCACCGTAGACCTCGAGGAAGTGCGTGAGGCTGTCGACGAGCAGGCGCCGGGCCATGGCGGCGCGGGTGCGCAGATCGTTGCCGCAGGCGCTCCAGTCGGCGAGCCGGCCGGCGGCGTCCTGTTCGAAGTAGTAGAGCTTGTCGACGTGCATCAGGTGACGCGGCACGCCGACATGATTGTAGACCACGTCGAAGAGCACCGCCAGGCCGCGCCGGTGGAACGCCGCCACCAGCTCCTGCAATTCCCGCACCTGCGAGGCCTCCGCCGGCGCCAGGGCATAACTGCTGGCCGGCGCAAACCAGTTCACCGGCATGTAGCCCCAGTGGTAGGCCGCGGAGGTGGCGCTGTCGAACTCCTGCACCGGCTGCAGCTCGACGGCGTTCACCCCCAGCCGGGCGAGGTAAAAGTCCGGGCTTTCCACCCACTTGCGCAGACCGGTGAAGCCGCGGCGCTCCTCCCCGGTCAGCTTCACCGGCGCCGCCGCGGTGAGATCGCGCACGTGCGCCTCGGCGATGACAAGGTCCTGCCACGCCGGGGTCCGGAACCCGCGGTCGGCCCGGCCCAGCCGGGCCCGGTCCAGCACGATGCCCGGGCCGTCGCGGCCCACGGCGGCGAGCGCGTAGGGATCGAGGATGCGCTGGCTGGGGTCAAAGAGACCGAAGGCGTCGCGCGGTCCGTCGAGCGTGTACCAGTAATACCAGCCGTGCAGGTTGCCCTCGAACCGCGCCTCCCAGGCGCCGTCGCTGCGGCGGTCCATGTCGTAGGCCACGGCGGTGTCGAGTTTCTTCAGCTCATCACTGATATGCAGGCGCACGAAGCGCGCGCGGGGCGCGAACAGCCGGAAAATCGTCTCGCCGCCGTCGACCACCGCCCCCAGCGGCACATGGCTCTTGAGCTCGAAGAAGAAATCGCCGGGCCGGAGCGGCACCTTCTCCGCATCCGCGTCGTCCGCCCACGTCACCACGCGCGCCTCCGCCAGATCGACTGCGGCGGCCGTGGTGAACCGGAAGAGATGCCGCCCGGTGCGCCCCGGGTCGATCGCGCGATTGTAATTGCCCAGATCGTCGCGCACCGCATTCGGCGCCTGCGCCGGCACCGGCAGCCAGTGGCGTTCGCCGGTGACAAACTTGAACCGCTGCGGCGGATCGGCAAAGAAACGCCCCGCGGACGCCGCCAACAACAGCACCGGCTCGCCATCGAGCGACGCCGGCAGCAACCGCCACTCGGGGTTGCCGATGGCCTTTCCCCAGCCGTTGAAATCGCCGGCGAGGTAGACGGCCGTGGCCGCCGGATCGATGTCGGGATGCGCGGCGAGTTGGACGAAGAAGAAGATCTCCCCGAAGGCATTGACGAAATAGCCGCTTTCGCAGCCATAAGTGTGATCCGGGACCCGCGTCAGGGTCGCGATTGCAGGCGTGCCGGGAACCAGGGCGAATGGCGGCAGGCCGGCGGCGATCCAGTCGCGGTTCAGTTCGATCATGCCGCTGTCCGGTGACGTCAGCCACGCCTGCGCGATCCGCTGATCATGCGTGCTCATGCGGAGGGGGAAGCATCATCCGCGCCCGGTGGGGCCGCCAAGCACGAAGTGGCCGGACGGGCCGTCGTCCCCGCCCGCTTCCCGCCGTCCCCGACCCTCCCTCCGGCCGCGGGTGCGTTTCTACTTCTCCAGTTCAAATGCCTCCGTCACCGGTCGGCCGTCGAAATAACCGGGCTGCGGCAGCCCGAGCAGCCAGCAGGCGGTGGCGCACGTGTCTTCCGTGTCCACCTGCAGGCCCTTGACCCGCGTGAGATCAAAGCCCGGCCGCACGCGGGGACCCGCCGCGATCCACGGGATGTGCCGGCTGCGCGGATCGTCGGGACCATGGGTCAGCGCCGCGCCGCCGTGGTCCGCGGAGACGATCACGACAGTGTTCGCGCGGCAGCCTGCGCGCTCCAGCGCTGCCAGCACGGATTGGATGTGGCCGTCGAGCGCCGTCACGGCGGCGAGCTGCTCTGGCGATCCCCACCCCTTGTCATGCCCCACCGCATCGACACCGGGAAAGTGGATGAAGAGCAGGTCGGGCTGGTGCCGCTCGATCACGTCCACCGCGGCCGCCGCCACCGCGGCATCGGTGCCCCGGGCGCCGGAGAGGATCGATGCGTACGTGACCGTGCCGGGCTTGTTCAGGGTGTCGAACTTCGCCTTGCCGGCAATCAGGGCGGTGCGATAGCCAGCGTGCGCCGCCATCTCGAAAAGCGTGGGGACCTTCGGATAGACGGGCGCGAGCAGCGCCAGATCGCGGTTCCATTCGATGCCATGCTTCCGGCTTGTGACGCCGGTGAGCATACTGGTGTGCGCGGGCAGCGTGATGGCCTCCGATTCGGTCCGCGCCCACATCGTGTAGGCGCCGCCCTTGATCAAACCATGCAGCACCGGGGCGTCCGCCAGCAGCAGGCAGTCCGGCCGCAAGCCGTCGACGCTGATAATGACGACACGTTGCACCGCGGAAAACGGCCGCGCCGGCGGGACGACCTCCGCCCCTGCCGCCAGCGTGCCGGCGAGCAACCAGAAACCAGTCAGGCATCGCTTCATGAAAAGCGAGACGCTAACGAGTTGCGCTCCCATGTAAAGGTCCGCGCGCCGGCATTCGTTTGACAGGATTCCGGCCGCGGGTTTTGAAGGAATTCCGGCACTTGCGGTGTCTTCCCTGTATCATGAACTCCCGGGTTCCTGCCCTCTTCCCGGCGGCGCTGGTTGCGCTGCTGGCGGGTTGCGCGAGCGCGCCGGCCCCCACGGCGCCGGCTGCCGCCGGTCCGGCGTCCACGGCCGCGGCGGCGCGCCTGCCGAGCGGCCCGGAAGCCACTCTGCAAAAGGGAATGACCGCCGCGATGGTGAAACGCATCATGGGCGAGCCCGGCGAGGTCCGGCCGATGAATTCGCCCGCGGGCAAGGCGGAGACTTGGGTGTACCACCGCACGACTCGGGGGCCTATGCAGCAAATCGTGGTGGGCTCGCGCCCCATCGACATGGCGGGTATCGGTACCGATGCGCAGGCCCATGTGATGGGCAGGGTCGAGGAGCCCATCATCCGGCAGGAGACCCCGGTCATCGAAGAGACGATCAACCTCCTGATGTTCGACGACCAGTTCATCGAGCAAAGCAAATCCGTTCGGAGCCGGTTGGAATATCAGTGACCCGGCGGTGGCGGTCGCGATCACGGCCGCCGGTGATTTTCCCCGAGCCGGCGACAATGGGCCGGGGCGCGGTGCGCCCGGCTCCCCCCGCGCCAGCGTCGTGATCCCAGCCTCGCGACGAGGCGATTCCGGGTGGCTCCTCCAGGGTTCCGCCGGCGGGATCGAGCGTTTCCGTTGCAGCCGGCGCCGAATCCCGCTTTCTTCGTCACTCTCCGCATGCGAATTCTGGCCGCCATGTCAGGCGGCGTCGACAGCAGTGTCGCCGCGCTCCTCCTCCAGCAGCAGGGCTGCGAGGTCGTGGGCGCCTACATGAAGAACTGGATCAACGAGGACAACGTCCCCGGCGACTGTCCGTGGCGGCAGGATATCGCCGATGCGCGCGCGGTGGCGGCGCAACTCGGCATCGAGTTCCGTGTCGTCAATCTGATGCACGACTACCGCCGGCTGGTGGTGGACTACCTGCTCGGCGGCTACGCGCGCGGGCTCACGCCCAACCCCGACATCATGTGCAATCGCGAGATCAAGTTTGGTGTGTTTCGCGCCTATGCGCAGGCGGAGGGCTTTGCCGCCGTCGCGACCGGCCACTACGCCCGCCGGGTTGAACTGGCCGTGGCCGGTTCCGGCCCGGTTGGTCAGGCTGCCGCGTCCGCCCCCCCCGCCCTCGCCGGCTCCACCATTCCTCGCTCGGCCCGGCCGTGCGGGGAGCCTGATCAGCCGACGGATGACAGCCAGGAGTCGACCGAACCAGGGGCTGGCGCCGGGGCGGGAACGGACTGCGCGCTGCTTGAGGGCGTCGACAAGAACAAGGATCAGTCGTATTTCCTCGCCCTGCTCTCGCAGGGACAGCTCCGCGACGCGCGGTTTCCCGTCGGCCATCTGACGAAGCCCGAGGTGCGGACCCTGGCCGCCGACCATCGCCTGGCCACCGCGCGGAAGAAGGACAGCCAGGGCATCTGCTTCATCGGTGAGGTGAAGATCCAGGATTTCCTGCGCGCCTATGTGCCCGACTTCCCCGGCCCGATCGTCCGCGCGACCGACGGGCGGGAGATCGGGTGTCACCGGGGTCTCCACTATTTCACTCTCGGCCAGCGCAAACGCATCGGCATCCCCTCCAACACCGACTTCCAAGCCTACGTGGTGGTGGGCAAACGCGCGGCGGACAACGCGCTGCTCGTCGCCTTTGACACGCCGGAGGCGCCGGGCCTGTTCGCACCGGAGATCCGCATTCGCGCGCTCAGCTGGATCGGCAAACCCGTGACCGCGCCCTGCCGCCTCGAGGGCCGCGTGCGCTACCGCGATCCGCGCGTCCCGCTCGATTTCATCCCGGAAGGTGACGGCGGCGCGCTGATCCGTTTCGTCCAGCCGCAGCGGGCGCTGGCTGCCGGCCAGATCCTCGCGCTGTACGACGGCGAGAGGCTCCTCGGCGGCGGCGAGTACGGCTGAGGCTCACGTCGGCGCAGATGAATGGAAAGACAGCGGAACCCCTCCGGGCCGTTCTTCCCTTTTCACCCTTCCCTTTCTGATTGCCCCGGGGCCCGGTTCACAAATCCGGCGGCACCGTGGCGAGCGCTTCCTCGAAGGTCGAGACGCCGTCCTTCACCTTGATCATGCTGTCCTGGTGGAGGGTCTTCATGCCGCCGCGCACGGCGATGCGCTTCAACTCGGCCGTCTCCAGCTTCTTGTTGATCCCGTCGACCAACTCTTCGCTGATCACCATGAGTTCGTGGATACCCACGCGGCCCTTGTAGCCGGTGTGATTGCAGCGCTGGCAGCCCCGGGGGTTGTGCTTGAAGATCTGGCCGCTCCAGCCGATGGCCTCCTCGATCAGCTCCTTCTCGCGGCCCACCGGGTCGACGGGCACCTTGCAGTTCTTGCAGACCCGCCGCATGAGTCGCTGCGCGCACACGCAGAGCAGCGATCCCGAAATCATGAACGGCTCGATGCCCATGTCGGTGAGGCGCGCGACGGCCGTGGGCGCGTCATTGGTGTGCAGCGTGCTCAGGAGCAGGTGGCCGGTGAGCGCGGCCTCGACGGCGATCTCGGCCGTCTCCTTGTCGCGAATTTCGCCCACGAGGATGATGTCGGGGTCCTGGCGGAGGAAGGCGCGCAGCGCGGTGGCAAAGGTGAGCCCGATCTGCCGGTGCATCTGCATCTGGTTGATGCCGGCCATCGTGTATTCGATGGGATCCTCGGCGGTGCGCACGACGACCTCGGGTGAGCTGATCTCGTTGAGCGCCGAATACAGGGTCATCGATTTGCCGGATCCCGTCGGGCCGCAGTGCAGGATCATGCCGTAGGGCTGGCGGATGACCTTGCGGTAAATGGCGAGGTTGCCTTCCGTGAAGCCGAGCATCTGCAGCGGGAGGGTGCTTTTCTGCTTGTCGAGAATGCGCAGGACCACGCCCTCCCCGTGATTGAGGGGTGCGGTGGAGACGCGGAGATCGATGTCGATGCTCTTTTTCGTGAACTGCTTGAAAATGATGCGGCCATCCTGCGGCAGGCGGCGCTCCGCGATGTCGAGGTTGCTCATGATCTTCAGGCGCGCCACCAGCGCGCCCGCCACCTTGATCGGCAGGCGCAGCTTTTCCTGGCACACGCCGTCGATCCGGTAGCGCACCACCAGGTCCTTTTCCCACGGCTCGATGTGAATGTCGCTCGTGCCCGAGAAATAGGCGTCCTCGATGATGCGGTTGGCCAGCTCGATGATCGGCCCCGATTCCTCGCTCGCCAGATCCTCCTCCTTGATGTCCTCCGCCGTGCCGAACTCGATGCCGATCTTCTCCACGACATCGGTGAACTGCACCTCGACCTGCTGCGTCTTGTTGAACTTGTCGCGGATGTCGCGCTCGCGGCCGAGCAGGCGGACCACCCGCTTGCCAGTCATCTCCTGAATCTTCGTCGCGACCGAGACCTCGAAGGGATTGGCGAACGCGACGAGCATGTAGTTGCCGACCAGCCCCACCGGCAGCACGAGGTTCTGCTGGCAGAAGTCCTGCGGCACCCGCTCAAACGTCGAGGCGCCGACCTGGCAGCGCTGGACGTTGTAGGGCGTCAGCCCGTGGGCGCGCGCCTTGGCCACGAGCAGCTGGAAGTCGGTGATCTTGTGCTCGTCCTGCAGGAGCTTGTCCAGCGCCTCGCCCGTCAGGTCGCCCGGGGTGGCGAGGATGGATTCCTCCTGCTCGGGCGACAGGCGGTCCATCTCCTCGAGCTTGGCGATGATCTGCTGCTGAACCTTGCCGAGTGCCATGGAGGGAATTACGCGCTCTTCACCACCGGCTGCGGCGGGTTGGTCCGCGTCTGTTCGGCTTCAATCTTTTCGAGGAAGTCCGAGATGATCTCCAGCGTGGTCGCGTACCAGAGGATGTTGCTGCCGAGCTGCTTTTCCCAATGGGAGCGCACGGCCGGACTGAGGTAGTAGGCGGTCGCGACCGAATAGAAGTCCTCCTCCTTGTCGAAGGGCACCGACCACGTGGCCCAGCACGAGCCGAGGTCGACGTTCTTGCGGAACTCTTCCGGCACGTCGTAGGTGCGGAGGTCGATCAAGCCGATCCCGTCGTTGTCCACGAGGTGGTGCAGGAGGTCGTCCTCGCTCAGCACCTTCTTCTCGTAGATGAGCACGCCGAGGAGGGTCGCCTGGCGCTCGTTGTTGCCTTGCAGCAACTCGAGCAGCCGCTCGTTGGCCGCCTCCAAGTCCTCGATCTTCACGAGGTTGGCCTCGACCAAGGCCGCCCCAAGGAGCCGGTTGGCTCGCATGAGCAGTGTTCGGTGCTCCGACATTTTGCACGGAAATAGGTCAGCCCCGCGGTGAAGGCGATTTATTTCCGTGCGCGCGACGAATCCGTCATTTGCTTTAACAATTCTTTTTTCAGCGTCGGCAACCCGGCGCCGGTGGCGCAGGATATCGCCAAAACCTTGCCGCGATGCCGGCGGCGGAACTGCGCCAGCTTGGCGGCCGCACCGGTCAAATCCATCTTGTTGGCGACGATCAGCCGCGGCTTCCGGAGCAGACCGGGATCGTAGAGCTTCAGTTCGCGCAAGAGGGTTGCATAATCCTCGCCCGGCTCGCGGCCGTCGCCGCCGGCCATGTCGAGCAAGATGATGAGCAGTCCGCAGCGCTCGATGTGGCGCAGGAACCGGTGGCCGAGGCCGCGGTTCTCGCTGGCGCCCGCCACCAAGCCGGGAATGTCCGCGACCTGCAGGCGGCCCGCCGTCCGCGGATCCGCAGAGGCCTCGAGCACGCCGATCTGCGGATGGAGCGTGGTGAACGGATATGCCGCCACCTTGGGCCGCGCGTTGGTCAGCCGCGTGATGAGCGACGATTTGCCGGCATTGGGAAAACCGATCAGTCCGACGTCGGCGATGCTCTTCAGGACCAGGCGGAACACGCCGCCCTCGCCCGGCTGCCCCGGATTGGCGCGCCGGGGGGCGCGATTCGTGGAGGTTTTGAAATGGGTGTTTCCCCAGCCGCCGTTGCCGCCCTGGCACAGCACCACGCGCTGGCCGTCGGCGACAATCTCGGCCACGACCTGCCCCGTTTCCTCGCTGCTGACCACGGTGCCGAGCGGCAGCTTGAGCACCACGGATTCGCCGTCCCGCCCGGCGCAGTCCTTGCCCTGCCCGTGCTCGCCGCGCCCGGCCTTCCAGTGCGGCCGATAGCGGTAGTCGATGAGGTTGTTGGTGTCGTCGTCCCCCACCAGCACGACGTCGCCGCCGCGCCCGCCGTCGCCGCCATTGGGGCCGCCCCACGGCTCGAACTTCTCGCGGCGGAAGCTGACGCAGCCGCGCCCGCCGTCGCCGGCCTGCACCTTAATCACGCACTCGTCGACAAACATGCCGGCAACGAAGCAGAACGCCGCCACCTTGCCAAGCGGCGCGTGCGGGCGCCCCGCCCCCGCGGCGGACGCGGGACGCCGGCTGCGGTCACTTCGATCCCCCGGCGGCGGGCGTCAGGGTCGCCGCGGTGCCCTTCGCCTAAGCCAGCAATCGCTGCCGCAGCTTCTTCAGAACCTCGAGCCCTTTGGCCACATCGATCGAGATCCCGAAGATCTCCGGCTTGATCTCGAAAACCTCCGCGACCTCCTTGAGCCCCACCTCGTTGATCACCGCCCGCGCCACCCGGAACACATCCTCCCGGGATTGTTCAATCGCCTCGGCGAGATCTCCCAGGAGATCCTTGAATTCGCCCGCCGGAGTCTTGCCGTCGCGCAACGCCGGCCCGAAGCCGAGGTGCAGCCAGGGATGTCGCCGCGGATCGAAGAAATCGAAGTCGACATTGATCATCAGCAGACCGGGCGTGTCACCGATCTTGCCTAGTTCCTCGTTGGTCCAGTTCTTCGCCAGCACATGGCGCTTGGTCGCTTCAATGTCCCCGGCGAACGGGCGGACCACGGCCGCCGCGTCCTTCAGGTTGCGGGCAAACCGTTCGAGCTGCAAATCGAGCTCCCGCACAAACGCCGTCTGCGCCTCCACATAATCCTCCAACAGGAAGAAGAACTGACAGCGGTGCTTCCCTTGCAGCGTTCCCGCGTAACTGTGGGTGATGAACACGGGTGCGTCCGGTCAGTTGGGCTGGGGTTGGCTTGTCGGCATCACGCGGGTTCCCGGGCTGGCGCTGGCCGCGGCGACCGGCACTGGAAAGATACCACCAATCCTCCCCGGGGCAAACGGCGTCGCCACTCCGCCCGATCGAAGATCACACCGCGCCCGGCCCCCTCCGCCTTCCTCGACCGCGCGTCAGGGCCCTGGCCCACGAAACCCTGGTCAGGCGGGTCCAAGCGCTCCCTCCCTACAGCGGTATGAGTCACCTCATTGCCGTGAGTCTGTCATTGCGAGGCATCCCGCCGCGGCGGGCCGCCGAAGTAATCCAGCTGGATCGCCACGGCGCGCTTCGCGCACCTCGCGATGACAACCGAGGGCAAGCGGCTACGGTTCAATCTAAACGGCCCTAGTCCCAATCGCCGAGCTGCTTGCCGGTGACGCGCTCAATCGCGATGCGCAGGATCACCACGGCCTTCAGCTGCTTCTCGTCATACTCGTTGGCGTCCGCCTTCCCGTGGTGCGCCATGATGATATCCAGGCCGCGTTGCTTCTCCGCGCGATCCGTGATGATCTCAACCCGGCCGTAGCCGATCAGGGATCGGGCGCGGGTTCCCCAGTGACAGGGTTCCGCGTGCTTGGTGATCGTGGCGGCGCTCTCGATCTCGAAGCAAACCCTGCTGTTCCGTTTCAAAATGTCGATCTTGCGCCCGGCCGCGGCGGAATGCACGTACAGCGCGTGGTCCCGGTAGCCGAAGTTCACCGGGACGACGTAGGGTTCGCCCTCATCGACCATCGCGAGACGACACACCGTCGCGGTCGCAAGAATCTCCGCGATGATCCGTGGATCGGTGATTTCTTTCTCGGTGCGGCGCATGGCAGTGGTCGGCGAACGCGGGAGGCGCGCGATCAGTCGCCGATCCGCATGCCCAGGATGAAGTCCTGATAGGTGTTGGCGCCGACCTTGAACGATCGCCGCCCGATCTTGCGGTAGCCGAGACGTTCGTAGAATCCGATGGCCGCGTCATTGCCGGAATATACGCCCAGCAGCAATCGCGTGAAGCCGTGCGCGCGCGCATGGGCCCGCGCCGCATCCATCAACCGCGCCCCGATGCCCTGTCCCTGGAACCGGTGCAGAATATAGATCCGCTTGATCTCGGCATCGTGCGGCCCCAGGTCCGGCAGCGGCAGATCCGGCGTCGTCAGCACCAGGTAGCCCACCGGTGCCTGCCCCGGTTCGACCTCCGCCAGCCAGATGGTGGTGGCATTGTCCCGCAACCATGCCGCGTACTTCTCCACGGAGTGCTGGTGCACACAATGCGCGACGAGGTCGCCGCCGGAGACGATTCCGGCGAAAGCCTCCAGGAAGGCCGCCTGCCCCACCAGCGAGAGCCCGACCTCGTCCCCTGCCACCGCTCTCCGAATTGCAACGGATTCCATCAGGATGTTCCTCCAGTGAACGTTTCAGAGGCCTTCCATACCGGACACACCGCGGCGACGGAAAACCGGGCGCGATGCCGGCAGTGGCAGCGATGATTGGCGGGACCTGATCACTTCTTCATCGAAAGTGCACGGATGATTGCCTGAGCGATTACGTCGCTCCAATCAAAGTGGATCGCAGTGCCTCGGGCGACCGGTGCCGGCGTTGAGCCACTACTCGCAAACGGAAAGGAAGGAACCAGAAACGAGACCTTATGCGTACTTGAAATGGTGAACTCACGACCGCGCTGTCGATCCTCGAGTGTCGTGTACACGAGACCACCATCCTCTCTTTGCTTCAGCTCAAGTCCCGCAACCGCATCCTCTGGCAGCGACGGATTCGCTGGGCTGCTGGCTGCATATGCCTCTACCTCTTCCTGGCTCGCGGGCCATCTGCCGCGATCCCTGTGGAATCCAATGATGGCAAAAGTGATAATCTGAGATCTCAACGGGTAGACTGTGTGCAGGGCTTCATATGGCACGTCGTTGGCGCCAAGCGCTGACACAATGAAGAATACTCCAAGGGTCTCCTCCGCGCTCATTGTCCTCTCCGGCGGTGCCTTCGTGGTGGCGCAACCGGTCAGAAACAATACGAGGATGAAGTATATGGGTCTCATCTCTGTGCCGAACGCTTTTTCGGCACAACGGCGTGTACGCGGGTCATTCCGATTATTCAAGCATATGCCCGTTTGCGAAATCGTCGGGGAGTTTTTCCGGGCGATCTTCCTGCGCGGCGGCCGCGCCAACGCCCGGCCTGAAATCAGGCGACTCTTCAGGCGCTGCCGACTGACGTCTTCACGCTGAAGTTCTGCCCAGTCATCCGACGCTGCGCCGGCTCGCGCCGACGGTCACCCGGAGTCCCAATTGCGGGAAAATTGCATCCCGGCCACGGAAGGTCTTGCCGCCGGGCAATAGACGCCGGATCCGGGCGAGAATCATATTTTCCTGACTGTCTGGCGCTTAAAAACGGCCGCCGCGGCTGGCATGGCTCATGCAATTTGAAGGCAGTCACCGATGAGCCGAACGAAACAAGCCAAGCTGAATCTCCTCTGCCTCGCCTGCGCCGTGTTCAGGCAGAAGTGGAGCGCCGTGCCGTTCCACTGGGCCGGATTCAAGCGGGCATTGATCGGCGACTGACGAACGATCGGGCGCAGCCCCTCGACTTCGCTCGCGGCCCTTCGCGCCCTTTGCAGTTGAGAGAGAAACCCGTGTCGATCCGCGAAATCCGTGGTGAAAGAAGGATTCGCGCCACGAATTCCTACACCGTGATCTTGATTCCCTTTCGCAGGTACGTCGGCACGTCGAGATCCTGGCCCTCGAAGAGATACCGGTCGGTCTTGTCGAAATAACCGCGGCTTTCGTGCTCGCCGAAGGCGAATTCGTTCTGCTCCGCGCGGCTCGCGGCGACCGCGGCCTGCTTCGCCTCCGCGGCACTCACCGGCGCCGCCGGCTTGGGCGGCGGATGTTTGACGGCGAGCGGTTGCGCACTGCGCGCGGCCAGCCCCCGCCGCTGGGCCAGCCCGCGCCCGCCGATGTCGGTCGTGCCCAGCACGCAGACTTCCAGGCGGCGGGGCATGCTCTCGTCGATGACCGCGCCCATGGTGACGTGCGCCTCCTTGCCGTATTGGTCGGTGATGGCAGTCATGAGCTCGTTGACCATGGGCAGCGTCAGATCGGTCCCGCCAATGATGTTGACGAGCAGGCGGTCGGCCCGGCGCGAAAACTCGGTCGTGTGCAGCAGCGGGCAGCAGCGCAGGCTCTCGATGGTCTGCGCGACCGCGTCCGGCCCCTCGCCGCTGCCGAGACTGAAGAGCGTCTTGCCGCCGCGCGTTTGGAACACCTGCTGCAGCGTGGCGAAGTCGAGGTTGATGAGGCCGGTCCGAAACAGCATGGACCAGATCGACTTGACCGCGCGTCCGATCCAGGCGTCGGCGCGGGCGAACGCCTCGAGGACGCCGGTGTTGTCACCGCATTCCTGCAGCAGGATGTCGTTGGATAGCGGCACGACGGCGTCGCAGACGCGGCGGAGGGTGGCGAGGCCCTCCTCAGCCTGCTTGAGCCGCCGGCCGCCTTCAAAGCTGAACGGCATGGTCACGAAGGCGATCACCAGCGCGCCCTGCTCGGTCGCCACCTCGGCCACGACCGGGGTGGCGCCGCTGCCCGTGCCGCCCCCCATGCCGGCGAGCAGGAAAACGAGGTCGCAGTCGGCCACGACCGCCGCGATCTTCTCGCGATCGGCCTCGGCCGCCTCGCGGCCGAGTTCGGGATCACCGCCGGCGCCGAGCCCGCGGGTCACGCTGCCGCCGATCAGCACCTTGTCCTGCACCGGCGACGACGACAGCGCCTGCAGGTCGGTGTTGATGACGGCAAGCTGGAGCCGCGCCAGGTTTTCCATCTTGAGCCGGTCGATGGCGTTGGAGCCCGCGCCGCCCACGCCCACCAGCTTGATGGCGATGGAGCGATCCGTGAGGATCTCATGGGTGAGCGGCAGTTCGTTGCGGTTGGGATCGAATTGCATCGCGGAAGAAATGAGAGTGACGGTGAAAGTGAAAGGATGAGGGAGTGAGGGACTAGGCGATTGTCATGTTCAGAGTTCTGACCTTCGGCTTCTGGCCTCCGACTTCTGACTTCTGACCTCTGACTTCTGCCTTTCGCCTTGCGTTCACACCTGCGTCAGCGCGCGTTTGAGCTTGTGGAGGAAGCCGCCGGAGCGGCGCGCGGCGGAGAGCTCCTCCGCCTGCGCATTGAGACCGTAATGGAGCAGGCCGAGCACGGTGCTGTAGCCGGGATCGCGGAGCTCGTCGGCCACCCACGCCGGCGCCTCGCCCAGGCGGCCCGGCACGCCGAACACCTTGCCGGCGGCCTCGGCGATCCCCGGCAGCTTGGCGGCGCCGCCGGTGAGGACGACCCCGACCGGCGTCTGCTCCGGCACGAAGGTCGCCCCGAGCTGCTGCCGCACGACCTCGAGCAGCTCCCGCGCGCGGGCGGCGGTGATCTGCTCGATCGACTGCCGGGGAAACTGCCGGTCCCCCACGGAGTAGTCGCCATTGAGCCAGACCTTCTCCTGCTTGTCGCGCGCGCGGACCGTGGCGGAGCCGTGGTGGAGCTTGATCTTCTCGGCCTGGCCGCGGGTGAGGCGCAAGCCGAGGCTGAGGTCATTGGTGAAATGATCGCCGCCGACGGGCACGACGCCGGTCTGGTAGGCGACGCCGGCGCGGTACAGCACGAAGTCGGTGGTGCCCGAACCGAGGTCGAGCACCAGCACCCCGTTCTGCCGCTCCTCCGCTGTGGTCACCATCGTGCCGGCCGCCAGGCTGGACAGGATCAGCTCCTCCACCCGCAGGTTGAAGCCGGTGATGACGTGGATGTGGTCGCCGATCTTCGCCTCGTCGCCGTGGACGGTCCAATAGCCGGCCTCGAGGCGCCGGCCGACGAGGTGCTCCGGGTCGGGCACCAGGCGCGCGTCGAGGCGGAAGGGACGGCGGATGTGGTGCACCACCGCGCGGCCGGCGGGCAGCTCCTTGGCCTTGGCCAGGCGGCACACCGTGTCGATATCGAGGGCGCTGACGCAGTTGTCGGCCGCATTCACATTGACCGCCGCCTCGTTGTAGAAGCCCTCGAGGTGCGCGCCGGTCTGGGCGAGATAGACGACCTCGATCGGCGCCCCCGCCCGCTCCTCGGCGGCCTGGAGGGCGGCGTGCGTGCAGGTGCTCGCCTCCTTGTAGTCCACCACGCTGCCCTTGATCACGCCGCGCGACTGGCATGAGCCGAAGCCGACGATGTTCAGGGTGCGGCCGCGCAGAAGCTCGCCGATGAGCACGGCCACCTTGGAGGTGCCGATCTCCACGGCACCGATGAGTCTGGTCTTAGAAATCACGTCTGGATTTGGGTTGCGAAATGGGTCGGGCCGGAGCGAGCGGCGCGGTCTCCTGCAGTTCGACGGGCACCTGGCTGCCGAGGGCCAGGTTCACCCGCGCCATCGGCGGCGCGCCGTGCGCGCGCAAAGAATCGACCACATAGTCGAGTTTGGCCAGCTGGCGCGGGAAATTCCCCCGCGCATCAAAGACGATCTCCGGGATCTCGCGCGAGCGCACTTCAATCTCCTGGTCAGAGGCGAGGCGGGCCAGGGACACGACCTGCCAATCCGCGCGGAGCGCCGGCACGAGGCGGTCGGCCGCGGCCAGCAGCGCGGCCACCTGGTCCATGCCGGCGATGGGTTCGAAGCCGCCGGCGGCAGCGCGCCGCAGCTGCAGGCCGCCCAGCCACGGGAGGGGCTCGACCGCCGCACGCTCATAGCCGACGCCCTCAAACACCACGCCGTCGGCCGCCACGAGCCGCAGGGCCGGCGTGCCGCCGCCGACCTGCACCATCACGCGCGCCACCGGCACGCGCTCCTGCGTCGTCACCACCAGGGCGTTGTCGCCAAAGCGCCGCCGGAGCACCACGCTGCGCACCTGGCCCGAGGCCAGCAGGCGGCGTTCCAGCGCGGCCAGGTCCAGGCTGATGAGGCTGGGGTTCCGCGGCAGCGCCAGGGCCTGATCGAGCCACGCGCGGGACAGCACCCCGTCGGTCGCGAACACCACCTGCTTGAGCGGCACCGCTTTCACCGGATCCTTGAGCCGGGCCGGGTTGGTTTCCCAAGTGGCGTAGACCTCCAGCCCCGCCCAGGCCGCGGCGACGAGCACGGCGCACAGCAGCGCGAATTTCACGCTCGCGAGCATCACACGCCGGCGGCCCTCCCGGGACATGGCGCGCGTGCTCACTCCCTGGCGAATGTCTCGCCAAGAGCGCGAAGCCGGCGGGATGCTGGCGGGCCGGTTCATGGGATGACGCGGGCGCACCCCGGGGCCATTGCCCCGGCGAGGGCGCGCGCCCGGAGGCGCCCAAACCGGACCGGTGACCATACGATGGGATTCACAGCACGTCCCTCCAATCCCGGCCGTAGAGCAGCACCTCGGGCTCGAGCGTGATGGCGCGCGCCGCGCGCACGCGATCCCGCACCCGGCGCATCAGCGCGATGATCTCCGCGCAGGTGGCCCGACCCCGATTGATGATGAAGTTGGCGTGGACCGGGGAAACCTCGGCGTCCCCCACCCGCTCGCCCTTGAGGCCGAGTTCATCGATCAGCTGGCCGGCCGAGACTCCCGGCGGATTCTTGAAGATGCAGCCCGCACTCGGTTCGCGCGGCTGGGTCTCGTGCCGCTTCGCGCGGTAGACGTCGATCTGCCGGTCGATGGCCTCGCGGTCGGCCCGCGCTCCCGGCCGCAGCGCCACGCCGAGTGCGATCGCGTCGAGCAGATCGCGGCATTCGCGGTAGGCCACATGGAGCTCGGGTTTCCCGAGGCGGCGCACCTCGCCGGCGAGAGTCATGAGCTGCACCTCCTCGACCAAGTCGAACATCCAGCCGCCCATGGCGCCGGCATTCATCCGCAGCGCCCCGCCCACGGATCCCGGGATGCCCTCAAGAAACTCGAAACCGGCCAGCCCCGTCTGGCGGGCGAAGCCGCAGAGCTGTTTGAGCCGCAGGCCGGCCCCCGCCCAGAGCAGGCCGTCGGGCCGCAGCGTGCACTCCTGCCAACCCGGGTGGGCCAGGCAGATCACCAGGCCATCCACGCCCCCGTCGGGCACGATCAGATTGGAGCCGCGGCCGAGCAGCAGGACGCGCAACCCGCGCGCCGCGGCCTCCCGCAGCATGGTCCGGAGATCCGCGGCATCCGCGGGCTCGCCATAGGCGCGCGCGCATCCGCCCACCCGCATCGTGGTCCTCAGCGCGAGCGGCTCCTCGCGAACCAGCCGCGTGCCCGCGCCGAGCCCGGGCCGCACCTCGGCGACAAAGCGATCCCACGCCGCCGCGCGGGCCGTGTCCGCGTCGAGCCGGTCCGCCAGCGCGTGCGCCAGGTGGTCGATGTCGCCCGCGCCGACGAAGGCCAGCCAGTCGCCCGGCTGCAGCGCCGCGCGGAGCGCGTCGAGGAAAATGCCATCGGGCCCCGGCAGATAGGTGACCGGCACCGGGGCGCCGCTCCGCCCCATCTCCGCCAGCAGATCGGCGGTGGTGCCGCCCGGAACTGGCGCCTCGCCCGCCGGATAGACGTCGAGCAGGAACAGGCGGTCGGCCCGGCTCAGCGCGGCGGCAAAGCCGGCCTTGAACTGCGCGGTGCGGCTGAAGCGATGCGGCTGGAATACCACCACCAGCCGGCCCGTCGCGCGCGCGCGCAGACTTTCCAGCAGCGCTTGGATCTCCGCGGGATGGTGGGCGTAGTCCTCGACAATGGTGAGGCGTTCGGAGGCGCGCAGGATGCCCTGCCGGCGGCGCACGCCCGGGTAATCGGCGAGCAGATCGGGGGACAGCGCGGCGCCCATCAGGTGGGCGGCGGCCAGCGCCGCGGTCGCATTATGGGCGTTGAAGGCGCCGCGCGCCCGCACGGTCACTTCCAGGGCTGGAAACGCGCCCCCCAGCGCGAGCACGAGATGACTGTCCTGTTCGCGCCGCCGGTTCGCGCGGTAGTCCCCTTCGATCCCGAAACTCCGCCGGGCGGCCGCGATGCCCGCCACGGCCCGCCCGGACCGGGCGCAGGTCGGGTCGTACACCACCGTGCCCCGCGTGCGGCCCATCAGCCGGTGAAAGACCTCCTCCAAATCCTCCGCTCGCGCGTAATAATCCGGATGGTCCCAGTCGAGGCTCACCAGGATCGCGATCTCCGGCGTGAACCGGTCGATGGTGCCGTCGCTCTCGTCGACCTCGGCGACGACCCAGTCGCCGGGTCCCGCCTGCCCGGGCGGGACGGTGTCACCCTGAAAGAGGCCGCCCAAGAGCCAGCCGCAGGGGAAGCCCGCCCGGCGCAGCGCCGTGATCAGCATGCCGGTGGTGGTGGTCTTGCCGTGCGCACCGACGACGGCGACGAGTTTCCGATCGCGGAGGATCTCGGCCAGCATCTCGCCGCGGCGCACGAGCGGGAGACCGCGCGCGACGGCGCCCACCCGCGCCGGGTGATCGGCGTGAATGGCCGAGGAATGCACGACGAGCCGGCTCTCCGCCGGGATGCCACCCGCGCCCGTGATGGTCACGCCCGCCGCCGTCAGCCACGCCCGCACCGCCGGGGCGAGCGCATCATCCTCCCCGCTCACGGCAAACCCCGTTCCGCGCAGGTAGAGGGCGAGCGGCGCCATGCCGGTGCCGCCGACGCCGACGAGATGCACGGCGCGCGCATCCAAGCCGAAGGGTCGTGGCAGCGGCGGAGGGCTCATGCAGCCTGATTCCGCGGCTCCGCCCGCGACGGTGACGACGAACCGCCTGCCGGCCGGGCGGGACCGGGCGCGGCCAGGTCCTCCAGATCGTCGAGGATGAGATCCAGCAGGTTGGCGCGATCCATCCGCTGCAGGTTCGCGCGGAATTTGCGAAGCAGCCAGTCGTTGAAGATGACGTCGCGCACCTCGCGATCGAGGTCGGCGAGGTACTGCTGGTCGATGACGAGTCCGCCGCCCTGCTGTTCGAAGAAGCGCGCATTGGCCCACTGGTGATTGCTGGCGGCGCGCGGAAACGGCACCAGAATGGCGGGGGTGGCGCAGCGGATGAGTTCGGCGATCGTGCCCGCGCCGGCGCGGGACACGACCAGGTCGGCCGCAGACAGCAGCGTGGCCACGTCGTCACAAAAGGGCAGAAAGACGGCCTTCACCGCGCCGCCCGAACCCGTGGCCAGCGTGCGCACCTCGTCCCCGCCCTTGCCGAGGCCGGTGACGCAGCACACCTGGATGCCCTCGTGCGCCAGCCGCTCGAGGCGGTCGCGCACCCAGCGGTTGAGGGTGGAGGCGCCCTGGCTGCCGCCAAAAATGACCAGGAGTTTGTGCGAGGGATCGAACCCGAGCCGGCCTTGCGCGGCTTCGCGTGGCAGGCGCACGATCTCCTGGCGCACCGGCAGGCCGGCATGCCGCACCGCCGACCGGCGCACGCCGGCCATGGACACGCCCGGCGGAAGGTAGAGGCGCCGGGCGAGGCCCCCGAGAATCCGGATGGCGCGGCCGGGCACGCGGTTCGCCTCGTGCAATGCGACCGGCCGGCGGAACAGCGCCGCCACGACGATGATGCCCGAGGTGGTGAAGCCGCCAAATCCGACGATCACATCGGGCCGCCACGCGTGGATGATGCGGGCGCTGAAGAGAAACGCCGCCGCAAACTGCCCAACGAAGCGGAGGAAACCGAGCGGGTGCAGCGTGAACGGCGCGCCGGGGATGCGGGCGCAGCGCAACTGCGGGTATTTCTCGAGGAGGCGCGCGTCGACCTTCTTGTGGCTGATGAGCAGCGTGGCCTCGTGGCCGCGGGCCGCGAGCCCCTGGGCCAGCGCGATGCCGGGCGAGAGGTGCCCGCCGGTGCCGCCGCACGCAATCAAGAAGCGACTCATGGGGGATCCTCCCGGCGCGGGCGCCGCCCGCCCGTCACGCCATGACCTCCTTGAGACTGCGCTCGCGGCGCATGAAGGCCGGCCGGGTCCAGGCGCGCTGCGTGTTGAGAAAGATCCCGACCAGGATACCCATGAGCAGGAGATTCGAGCCGCCGGCGCTGATGAACGGCAGCGACATGCCCTTGGTCGGCAGGCAGCCCGTGACGACCCCCAGGTTGATGAGCGCCTGCAGGCTGATGAGCAGCAGGCTGCCGGCGACCAGCAGGAACTGGAACAGGTTGGGCGCCCGGCGCAGGTGGAGGAGCCCGGCGGTGAAAATGACCGCAAACAGCACCACGACACCCAGGGTGAACACCAGCCCGAGTTCCTCGCCGATCACCGCAAAAGGAAAGTCCGTGTGCACCTCGGGCAGGAAGCTGTTCTGCTGGCGGCCCTGGCCCAGGCCCACGCCGTTCACGCCTCCGGCGGCAAAGGCCAGGATCGCCTGCCAGAGCTGATAGGTGCCGTTGCTGCGGTTGCCCTCCACATCGAGAAACGCCGTGAAGCGGGCCAGGCGGTTGGGGTTGTGCAGGACCGCGAGGGTGAGCACGCCGCCCGCGAGCAGAAAAGCGGAGAGCAGGTAGCGCAGGCGGGTCCCGGCGAGGAAGAGGAGCCCGACGCCGATGGCGAACACAAGGGCGGCCGTGCCGAAATCCGGCTCCAGCAGGATCAGCCCCGCGAACAGGCTGATCCACGCGAGGGGCGCCAGAAACCCGCGGACGAACTCATGGACGCGCGTCTGGCTGAGGGCCAGATAATGCGCCAGCGCAAAGACCATCGCCAGCTTGGCGAACTCCGAAACCTGCAGACTCGCCGGCCCGAACCCGAGCCAGCGCCGGCTGCCCTTCACCTCGGTGCCGATGCCGGGGAGGAGCACGAGCACCAGCGCCACCAGGCACACCGCCGCGAACACCCACACGTGGCGCCGCGCATCCTCGAGGTCCAGGCGGCTCACCAGCAGGCAGGTCCCCGCGGCGAGCACGAACCAGATGAGCTGCTTGGTCAGATAGAAGTAGGGGTCGCTCTTGAGCGACACCGTCGCGCTGAACAGGACAGTCAGGCCGAGCATGGACAGCCCGAGCACGCAGACGAGAATGACGGTCGCGGGATTCAGCGCCGCGACCCAGCGCGGTTTCTCAGCGGGTACAGAGGGCATCTCGGAAGATGAATCGGTTCAATACGGGCACCCCGCGTGGCGCCGGGGGCCCGCTCCCCCTCCGCCAAGCCGGCGAAGGAGCAGCCCGCTGCGCACGCTCAGATGTGGTCGAAAGGAAAACCTTACGGGGACTTCTGCGCGCCGCTGTCGTCAACCTTGATGACCGGCACGTTGTTTTGCGGCTTGAGACCCGAATCGAGGTCCTGATCCGCCGGCGGCGTCGGCGCTGTGGCGGGCTCCGGCGCCGGCGTGGCCGGCGGCGGGTTGGCCGCCGGCGGTGTCGCCGAGGGCGGGGTTCCCGGAGCCGTCGCCGGGGCCGTGGCTCCGCCGGGCACGGCGGTGAAGCCGGGGATGACGAGCTCCTGGCCCGGGCGGATCTTCTTCGGATCGGCGATGTTGTTCGCCACCGCCAGGTCGGAGAGCTTCACCTGATACTTCCGGGCGATCTGGCCCAGCGTCTCGCCGGGTTTCACGACGTGGACGACGGAACCGTCCGCCTTCTTGACGGGTGCCGCCGCGGCCATCGCCGCCGGAGCGGCCATCGCCTCAGCGGCGCCGCCTCCCGCGGGCACCTTGAGCATCTGCCCGACAAACACGTAGTCGCTCCGGAGATTGTTGATCCGCTTCAACTCGGCCGACGTCGAACCCACATGCCGGGCGATGCCGGCGAGCGTGTCGCCGGCCTTGACCGTGTAGGTGGCGCCGGCGGCGGAGCCGGCCGGGCCGACGCTGGCGGGCGCCTTGCCCGGGATGAGGAGCTTCTGGCCAATGCTCAGCCGCGAACTGCCCGTCAGCTTGTTGGCCCGCTCGAGTTCGGCGACGGTCGTGCCGTGTTTCTTGGCGATCTTGGTGAGGTTGTCGCCGGACACCACCGTGTAGGTGGTGGCGGGGGTGACATCGGTCGGCGGGGCGTTTTCGAGCGCCGCGGCGGCGGGGGTGCCGGGGCGGGTCGGGCTGTAACGTACGGGGGCCGGCGCGGGGGCGGGAATATTGAGCGAAACGGACGGCGCGGGTTCGGCGGAAGCCGTCGCCGGGTTCAAGGCCGGCTGCGCGTCGGTCGGGGCGCCCGCCGCCGGCGTCGTGTCGGTGGCTGCCGGCGCGGAGCCCTGGCTGGTGGAGCGGCAGCCGGGGTTCACGAACATGAGGAAGAAGGCGACGACGTGGACGGCCACGACGATGCCAAGGATCTTGAGAATATTCATGGGCAGTGGCGGTGGGCTGGATTATGGGTCGATGAGTGGAGGAAAGGCTACTGAAAAGTGGATGTTGTTCCCAAGTTATTCACCAGCTTCTCGAACTGTTCGCCGCGGTCGGCGTAGCTGCGGAACATGTCGAAACTGGCGAACGCCGGGCTGAGCACGATGTGGTCGCCGGGCCCGGCGGCGGCATAGGCGCCGCGCACCGCCTCCTCGAGCGAACCGCACACCGTGTGGGGAACCCCGTGGGCGGCGCACCCGGCGGCGAGGATCGCCCGGGTTTCGCCGATCAGCCACGCATGGCGGATCCTCGGGGCGACGCGGTGGACGAAGGCGTCGAGATCCCCGCCCTTGGAGCGGCCGCCGGCAATGAGGTGCACGGGCCCCGCGAACGCGGCCAGCGCGGCCTCGACGGCGTGAAAGTTCGTCGCCTTCGAGTCATTCCAGAACGAAATGCCATGGAGCTCGCCGATCCGGGTGAGCCGGTGCTGGCCCAGCCGGAAGCTGCGCGCCGCGGCGTAGAGCCCGGCCTCCGGCCGGCCCTCGTGCTGCCACCACGCCTGCGCCAGGAGGAAATTCTCGCGCTGCGGATAGCGGGCGAACACCGTGCCGGCCAGCTGCGGGTCCGGCGGGGCGCCTTCGCTGGGCACGCCGGCGGCGGCCGGCAGCAGCCGGTTGAACTGGCGCGCGTAGCGCTGCACACTGCTGCCGGCGAAGACGGCGCCCGCGGATGTCCGGGCGACCAGGTTCCACTTCGCCGCGAAATAGGCCTCGAGGCCGGGATGCCGCTCGAGGTGATCCTCGGCGAAATTCGTCCACAGCGTCGCGCCGGCGCGGAAATGCTGCAGGGTCTCGGCCTGGAAGGAGCTCACTTCGCAGACGGCGATGGCATCGGCGTCCGGCTCGCGCTTGAAGGCGACCAGGCGGCTCAAGGGAAAGCCGATGTTGCCGACCGCGTAGGCATCCTCGCCCGCGTTGATGAGCGCGTGGGCGAGAAATTCCGCCAGCGTGGTCTTGCCATTCGTGCCGGTTATGGCGATGACACGGCCCCGCCAGAAGAGCGCGGCGAAGTCGAGCTCGCCGAGGCAAGTGGCGCCGGCGGCGCGCGCGGTGCGCAGCCACGCGTGCTCGGGCGGGAATCCGGGGCTGAAAACCACGAGACCATGCGCGGCGGCCGCGACGGTAGTGAAACCGCCCGCCGCCCCCACGCCGGGTTTCTCGTCAAAAACCTCGCTGCGCACGCCGAGGGCCCCCAGCAGGCTGCGGACGGCCCGGCCGCTGACGCCGCCGCCGAAGATGGCGACCGGGCGTTGCAGCAGCGGCACGAGAAAATCGGGCGGAGTCACGGGCAGGCGGCCGTCACCATACGCGGAATCCGCCGCGGTGCGACGCGATTCGGTTGGGGCGGCGGCGGTGGCGGCAAGAACGGACATGGCGACGGTCAGCGGAGTTTGAGGGTGCCCAGGCCGGCGAGGGCGCACATCAGCGAGAGGATCCAGAAGCGCATGACGACCTTGGTCTCGGGCCAGCCGCGTTTCTGAAAATGGTGGTGGATGGGCGCCATGAGGAAGAAGCGCCGGCCCTCGCCCGACTGGCGCCGGGTGACCTTGAAGACGCCGACCTGGATGATGACGGACACGGCCTCCCAGACGAACACGCCGCCGACAATGACCAGCGTGAACGGCTGCTGCACCATGAAGGCCAGCACGCCGATGAGCCCGCCGATCGCCAGCGAGCCGGTGTCGCCCATGAACACCTCGGCCGGATACGAATTGTACCAGAGGAAGGCCATGCCCGCGCCCACCAGGGCGCCGCAGATGACGGTCAGCTCGTTCGTGCCCGGGACGTAGCTGATGAGCAGATAATGGGAGGTATCCACCCTTCCCGCCACGTACGCCATGATGCCATAGACCAGTGCCACGGTGATGGTGCATCCGATAGCCAGTCCATCGAGGCCATCGGTGAGGTTGATGGCGTTGCTGAAGCCCACCACCCAGAGGAAGATCAGCGCGAAGAGCGCGGCCACGCCGAACGTCCCGGCGAACAGCAGCACCGGCTCTTTGTAAAAGGGCACCCACAACTCGCGGATCTTGGAGGCGCTGGTCGGGTGCCAGAGGAGCGCGGCGAGCGCGAGGACGGTGATCAGCGTCTGCCAGAGGATCTTTTCCCCGGAGGAGATGCCGTCGCGGTTCTTGCGCACGACCTTCAGATAGTCGTCGCGCAGCCCCACGCCGGCGAGCCCCGCGAAGACAAACATGCTCACGGCCACCCAGATGTTCGGCTGGGCCCACAGGAAGGTGCTGAGAAAAACCGCGAAGAAGATCAGCAGTCCGCCCATGGTCGGCGTGTTCTTCTTGTCGAAACGCTGCGCGAGATCGCCGGTCCGATCGTCGTCGTAGTGCTGGCCGAACTTGAGGACGCGCAGCTGAGCGATGAGCCAGGGGCCGATGAGAAAGCCGATCGCCGCCGCCGTGCCCGCCGCCATCAGCGTGCGAAAGGTAACGGCCCGCAGCAGACGCAGCGGGCCGAAGAGATCTTCGAACTGCGAGAGGTAGCTCAGCATGCGAGGGCCTCCCGCCGCGCCGCCGGCAGCAGCGCCCTTTCCAGCTGGTGCCGCCGGCTGCCCTTCATGAACACGGCGCCCCGGAAGCCGGCGAGAAACGCCGCGACCGGGGCCAGCTCCGCGACGATCTCGATCTGAGCGGGGTCGTTGCCGTTCTCGAGCAGGCCCTCGCGCAGCGCCTCCGCCTGGTCCCCGATGACGAAGAGGCGGTCGCCCGGCCGCAGATGCATGGTCCGGCCGAGGCGGCGGTGGTACTCCGCGGCCTGCGGGCCCAGCTCTTCCATGCAGCCGAGGACGTAGGTCCGGGGCTCGCCGGCGGCCGCGAGCGAGGCGAAATTCTCGAGGGCGTCCGCCATCGAGGCGGGGTTGGCGTTGTAGCAATCGAGGTACAGCAGCCGGCCGGCCTCGCGGCGGAGTTCGCCCCGCCATTTGGCGGGTTGCCAGGCCGCCAAGCGTTGCTGGATGACCGCGGGCGTCAGGCCCAGCCAGAGCGCGGCGCAGATGGCGAGCACGGCGTTCTGCGCCATGCCGGCGGAGACGCGGCTCATCGTGAAATGGAGCGGCGGCGGCGGCCCGTAGGCGATGGCCAGCGCCGTCACGTCACCCCGCTGGGTGATCGCGAAGAAGACCTTGTCCTTGGGCGGCTCGGCCGGCCGCACCACCTCGGCCGCCTCGATGGTCAGCGTGCGCACGCTGAGGTCGCGAAAGGCGTCGAACTGCAGGCAGGGCCGCGGAAAGACCGCGATGCCGGCGGGCCGCACCGCCGCGGGCAGCGCGGCCTTCTCGCGCGCAACCGCCTCGAGATCGCCCAGCCCCTGCAGATGCGCCGGGGCGATCAGCGTGATGATGGCAAGATCGGGCTCGATCATGCCGGCCAGCGGCCGCATCTCCCCGGGACCGCTCACCCCGGCTTCGATCACCGCGAACTGATGGCGGGCGGGATCCAGCCGCGTGAGCGTGAGCGGCACGCCGATGTGGTTGTTCAACGTGCCCTCGGTGGCGAGTACGGTGGACTCGGCGCCCGGCGCGTCCGCGTCAGCCGGCGCGCCGCCCAGCAGCAGCGCCAGCAGGTTCTTCGTCGAGGTCTTGCCGACGCTGCCGGTGATGCCGATGACCGGCCCGCGAAACAGCCGCCGGTGTTCCCGCGCGATGAGCTGAAAGGCGCCCAGCGGGTCGGCCACCACCAGCTGGGGCAGCGCCACCGCGGGATCGGAGCGGCTGACCAGGGCCCCGGCGGCACCCGCCGCCTGTGCCGCGGCGAGAAACTCGTGGCCGTCGCGCCGCTCCGTCTTCAACGCGACGAACAGCTCGCCCGGCCGCAGCGTGCGGGTGTCGTGGGTGAAACCGGTGATGGGGCTCGTCGGGACCGCGGTCCAGCGTCCGCGGGACCAGGCGGCGAGTTGGCCTGGCGAAAAGGTCGGCATGGCTAGCGTCCCGGGCCGTTCATGATTCCTTGATCTGCTTCACCCCGATCAGTTCGCGGACCACCTGGCGGTCGTCGAAGGGGATGACCCGGTCGGCGAACTCCTGGTACGACTCGTGGCCCTTGCCGGCGATGAGCAGGCAGTCGCCCGGCCGGGCGGCGTCCAGGGCGAGGCTGATCGCGTGGCGGCGGTCGTCGATGAAGGTGATCTGGTCGGGCGCGCTCACGCCCCGCTTCATGTCGGCGAAGATCTGCGCCAGCGGCTCGCTGCGCGGGTTGTCCGCGGTCGCCCAGGCGAAATCGGCCAGCTCCTGCACGGCGCGGGTCATCAGCGGGCGCTTGGTGCGGTCGCGGTTGCCGCCGCAGCCGAAGACGACGAGCAGCCGGCCGGGCGTGACGGCGCGGAGCATGCCGAGGGCGTTGTGCAGCGCGTCGTCGGTGTGCGCGTAATCCACCAGCACGTTGAAGGGCTGGCCCTCCTCGATGCGCTCCATGCGCCCGGCCACGCTTTTGAACGACGCCAGCTTGGGCAGGAGGACGGTCAGGTCGCGGCCGAGCGCGTGGCACGTCGCCAGCGCGGCCAGGAGATTGCTGACGTTGTAGCGGCCGATGAGTGGGGACTCCACCGCGGCGGACCCGCCGGGCCAGACCAGCCGGAAGGCGCTGCGCTTGAACTCCAGGCTGACCGCCTCGGCGCGCACGGTGGCGGACGGATGCTCGCCAAACGTCACCAGCTTCATGCCCGGCGCGATCCGCCCCGCCAGCTTGCGGCCGTAGGGATCGTCGAGATTGACGACCGCCACGCGGGGCTGCGGGCCGGTGCCGCCGGCAAACAGGCGCGACTTCACCTCGAAATAGGCGTCGAGCGATTTGTGATAATCGAGGTGGTCCCGCGTCAGGTTGGTGAACACCACCGCGCCAAAGTGGAGGCCGAGGACGCGCTTCTGGTCGATGCCGTGCGAGCTGACCTCCATGATGGCCTGGCGGCAGCCGGCGTCGCGCATCTGCGCGAGCATCCCGAAGATGTCGAGCGACTCCGGCGTCGTCTTGTAGGACGGCACCGTGCGCGCCCCGAGATCGTAGCTGACGGTGCCGAGGAGGCCGACGCGCCGCTCGCCGTTGAGCAGGTGCTTGATCAGATGGGTCACGGTGGTCTTGCCGTTGGTCCCCGTGACCCCGACGACCTCGAGCTCGCGGTCGGGAAACCGGTAGTAGTGCTGCGCCACTCGGGCGAGCGCCGCGCGCGCGTCGGGCACCTGGATGAGCGTGACCCGGCCGTGCGGCAGGGTGACGGGCTTCTGCGTCACGATGGCGACGGCCCCCCGCGTGATGGCCTCGTCGATGAAGGCCGCGCCGTCGGTGCGCAGGCCGGGCAGCGCGAAGAACAGGTTGCCCGGCACCACGCGCCGGCTGTCCATCGCGAGGCCCGAGATGGGGCGGTCGAGGCCGCCCTTGACGGCGAGGGTGTCGCCGGCGGCGAACAAATCCTGGAGTTTCGGTGCCATTTTGAAGATGCGGTCGCGGACCGGGCGGCCCGCCCGGGTCAGGCCCGACGGGCGCGGGCCGAAGGCGCGGATGAGCGGATAATTCTGGGTGAGGTAGGCGATCACCGGGGGCCTCCTGCAAACGCGAAGCGGTTGAGGGGCAGGTCGGTGACCGGTTTGATGTCGAGATACTGGATGAGTTCCTCGCCGAGGCGCTTGAACGAGGGCGCGGCGACCGCCTTCCCGTAGGCGACGCCGCCCGGGCAGTGGGCGTCGGCGTCGTCGACGATCACGGAGATCACCACCCGCGGCCGGCTGGCCGGGAAGAAGCCCACGAAGGACGCCACGTGGTGGACGTCGGAGTATTTGCCGTCGATGACCTTGTTGCTCGTGCCGGTCTTGCCGGCGACCTCGAAGTGCGGGATCGCGGCCTCGGGCGCGGTGCCGTCCGGGGTGGCCACGCCCTCGAGCAGGCGCGCCATGGTGGCAGCCGTCTCGGCGGCGATCACCCGCCGGCGGGGCACCTCATCGAAGTGGAACACGATGTTGTCGCGCTCGTCCCGCACCTCGCTGAACAGCTGGGGCCGCAGGAGGATCCCGCCGTCGGCAATGGTGGCCATGGCGTAGTGCACCTGCAGCGGGGTCGCGGACACGGACTGGCCCATCGGCATCCGCGTGATCGTCAGGCTGTCCCAGTCCTTGGGCGACGCGAGCCGGCCCTCGACCTCGCCGCCGAAGGGGAAGCCGGTCTTCTGGCCGAAGCCGAAGGCGCGGGTGTAGGCGTAGAACCGCTGGTCGCCCATCAGCATGGCCAGCTGCGCGGCCCCGCGGTTGCTCGAATGGCTGATGATGCCCGCCACGGTGAGCGTGTCGAAGGGATGGTCATCGCGCGGTAGCCGCAGCTGGCGGCCGTGGTAGTCGACCACGCTCGTGCCGACATCGAAGGCGCTGTCCGGTGTCACGAGGCGGTCGTTGAGCGCGCCGCTGATGGCGACGATCTTGAAGGTCGAGCCCGGCTCAAAGACATCAGCTACGGCGTAGTTGCGCAGGTCCGCGATCGGCGCCTTGTTGAAGTCGTTGAGGTTGAAGGTCGGGTAGTTGGCGAGCCCGAGCAGCGCGCCGGTCTGGGCGTCGCTCACGATGATCGTCGCCTTGAGGGGCGCATACTGGTCGGCGATGCGCTGCAGCTCCGCCTCGATCAGGTGCTGCACGTACATGTCGATCGTGAGCTTGACATTGTAGCCGTCGATCGGCGGCACGTCGCGGGTCTGGAACTGGGCGAGCTCCTTCTTCAGGCCGTTGCGCTCGGACTCGCGCCAGCCGTTCTCGCCGTGGAGGTAGAAATCCATGTACCGCTCGACTCCGGCGGCGGCCGCGCCGTCGCTGCCGAGGAAGCCGATGAGGTGCGAGGCGAGCGAGTTGTAGGGATAGAAGCGGCGGTAGACGCGGTTGCCGTAGACGCCGCGGATCTTCAGGCCCAGGATGCCGTCGTGGCCGTTCTTGTCGCCTTCGTAGACGGTGTCGTCGATCCCGTCGGCAAGCTTGGCCCAATGCATCGGCTTGGCCGCGCGCTCGTCGTCCTCAAGCGCGTCGTTGGACCGGCGGGCGGCGGCGCGGATGTTCGCGACCGTGATGCCCAGCATCCGCGCCAGCTGCGGCCAGCGCGCCTCGTCCTCCGGGCGGAGCATGGTGGGATCGAGGCCCACCTCCATCAGCGGCCGGCTCGTGGCCAAGATCTCGCCGTTGCGGTCGAGGACGTTGCCGCGCCGGGCGTTGACGACGATGAAGGTGCGCCGCGCCTGCTCGACGAACTTGAGGAGCTCGCCGCGCTGCCAGACATGGAGGTCGACCAGCCGCAGCGCCACCCCGCCAAAGCAGAGGCCGATGCCCGCGGCGAGGCACACCATCCGG
>DATIWI010000210.1:0-5227 GCA_035519475.1 Opitutaceae bacterium | reverse complement strand
GGCGTGGCGGCGGTTCATTCGGTGCGGAGGGCGACGAGGGGATTCACGCGGCTGGCCCGCCGCGCCGGGAGCCAGCAGGCGAACAGGGCCGTGCCGATGAGGACGGCGGGGGCGGCGGTGAAGGCGACGGGATCCACCGGGCTGATCTGGTAGAGGAGGCCGCTGAAGGCCCGGCCGATGCCGAGCGCGAGCAGGAACCCCAGGGCCGCGCCGCTGAGGGTCATGACCAGACCTTCGCGGAGGATCAGGCGGAGCACGGCGCCGGGTTCGGCACCGAGCGCCATGCGGATGCCGATCTCGCGTGTGCGGCGCGCCACGGCGTAGGCCTTGATCCCGTAGACGCCGACCACGGCGAGGATCAGGGCGAGGCCGCCGAACACGGAGAACATGGCCGCGCCGACGCGGACGATCCAAAGCTGCGCGTTGGTGTCGACGTGCTGGCGGAAGCTTTTCACCGTGAATACCGGAACGCCGGGTGCGGCGGTGCGGATCTCGCGGCGGATGACGTCGAAGAGCGCGGCGTCGCCGCCGCGCGCGCGCGGCGCGGTGCGCACATGGAAGAAGGTGTTGCTCTGGAACCCCTGCGCGAACGGCACGTAGATCTGGCCGCCATCCGCCGGCCCGAACAGCTCCCAGCGCGTGGTAGGCACGATGCCCACGATCTCGAGCGACTTGGCGTCGCTCGCCCGTTTGGCGATGTCGTCGCTGGCGCCCATGGTGCCGCTGCCGCCACCCTGGGCCTTCGGCGCGTCGGGCTCGGCCCATTGGATGCGCTGGCCGAGCGCATCGCCCTCGGGCCAGAGCTTGCGGGCGAGGACCTCGTCGACGATGGCGACCGGCGGCGAATCAGGCGTCTCCGCCTCGACCGCGGTGAACGGCCGGCCACGGAGCAGCGGCAGGCCCATGGCGGCGAAATAATCCGCGCCGATGCTGTTCCAACGGACGTTGAAGGCGAGGCCCTCGGCCGCGGTGGCCGGGTGGGCGTCGGGGGAGGTCTTCACGCCGGCGCGCTGCACGGGCCGGTTGATGGTCATGAAGCCGAAGGGCACGATGGAGCCGATGCCCGCGGCCTGCACCCCGGGGAGGGCGGCCAGCCGGTCGATGGCGGCGCGATAGAACTGGAGGCTGCGGGTCTGGTCGTAACCGCCGAGGCTGGCGTCGACCTCGACGAGAATGGTGTCGTCCGCCTTGAACCCGGTCTCGACGCTGCCAGCCTTGAGGGCGCCGCGGATGAAGAGGCCGGCGGCGGTGAGCAGGCCCAGCGACAGCGCGATTTGCGCCACAACCAGCGGATGGCGCGGCAGCCAGCGACGGCGGCGCGGGGCGGCATCCTCGCCCGCCTGCGCCTTGAGATCGGGCAGCACGTCGAGGCGCGTGAGCTTGAGTGCCGGGCCGAGGGCGAAGAACAGCGTGGCAAGGGCGCAAAAGCCGAGCGTGGCCGCGAAGACGGCGGGATCCGTGCCGCCGCGGATGGAGATCGCGACGGGCATGTGCGCGCTCAAGGAGCCGGCCAGGATGCGCGAGGACCAGAAGCCGAGCAGGAAGCCGGCGCCACCGCCGGCCAGGGCCAGCACGAAGCCCTCAGTCAGGAGCTGGCGGATGAGGCGGAGGCGCCCGCCGCCGAGGGCCAGGCGGATGGCGATCTCCTTGCGGCGCGCCGCGCCGCGGGCGAGCAGCATGGTGGCGAGATTGAGGCTGGCGATGAGGAGCACGATCCCCGCCATGCTGAGCAAGAGGGTGCCGAGGAGCGCCAGGTCGTTCTCGCCCGTGGGATTGGTGCTGGTGCTCAGGCGGGGCAGCGGGCGGGCGATGAAGGTCTGGTCCTTTTGCTCGACCGGCAGCGCCTGCTCGAGATTGGCGGCGAGGGTTTTGAGGGCCGCGTCGGCCCCGGCGGGCGTCACGCCATCCTTGAGGCGGCCGACGAGGAACAGGTTGTAGGCGTCGCGGCGGTCGAGGGTGCGCTTGGACTCCGAAGAAAAGTCGTTGGTGAGGACGTCGAAATCGCCGAGGGGAAAATAGAGCTCCGGCCCGATGAGCATCATCGTGCCCGTGAAGCGGTCCGGCGCGATGCCGACGACAGTGAACGGGCGCTCGTTGACGCGGATGGTCTTGCCGATGAGCTGCGGATCGCGGCCGGTTTTTTCCCAATAGAAATGGCTGGCGATGACCACGGGCACGGCGCTGCCGGGCTTCTCCTCGGCGGGGAGAAAGTCGCGGCCCTGCGCCAGCGGCACGCCGAGCGTGCGGAAGTAGTTCGCGCTGACGATGGCGGCGAAGGTGCGGCGTGAGCCCTCGCCCTCGCCGACACCGACGATGGCCACATTGTGGGCGAGCAGGCCGGAGAAGACCGTGTTCTGCTCACAGAGATCCCGGTAGGTCGGGTAGGAAAACTGGCGGAAGCGCTGCGGATCCTTCTTGTCCTGGGTGTAGAGCTGGACGACCTGCGCCGCGTCGGGGAAAGGGCGCGGGCTGAAGACCAGCTCGCGCACGATGCTGAAGATGGCGGTGTTCGCGCCGATGCCGAGGGCGAGCACGGCGATGGCGGCCGCGGTGAAGCCCGGGGTTTTGACGAGCAGACGGAGGGAGAAGCGGAGATCCCGCAGGAGGGTTTCCATGGGCGTGCGAATCTGGGACAAAACGGCCGGTGTTGGCTCCAGAACACCGGACCAGTCCGCAAAGACGCAGAAATCTGCGGCACCGGGACGGCTTCGAGTGATGAGCGGTAAGCGTGAAGCGGACGGTGCCCAGCGATGGGTTGAGGATTGAGGTTTAGGTCGAGGTCGATTCGGACGGCTGGACTCTGCAGACCCCAACTTCAACCTCCCACCTAAGCCTTGAAGCCGGCCGCCTATTGCCAAGGGCTTAGAGCTCAGCGCTGACGCCGCGCGCCTCATTCCGCCCGCAGGGCCACCAGCGGGTCCACTCGCGTGGCGCGAAGGGCGGGGAGGAGGCTGGCCGCGACTGCGGCGGCAAAGAGGAGCGTGGCGATGCCGGCGTACACCAGCGGGTCGTGCGCCGTCACGCCGAAGAGCAGGCTTTGCAGCAGCCGGGTGAGGGCGAACGCGCCCGCCAGCCCGGCCGCCACGCCGACCGCGACCAGCCCGAGTCCGCCGCGGAGAACGAGGCGCAGCACGTCGGCGCGCTGGGCGCCCAGCGCCATGCGGATTCCGATCTCCGGGGTGCGCTGGGTGACGGAGTAGGCGATCACCCCGTAGAGGCCGGTCCCCGCCAGCGTCAGCGCAAGGACGGAGAAGAAGCCGAGCAAACGGGTGATGAGCCGGCGGGGAGCAACGGCGCGGTCGATCAAGCCCTCCAGTTCGTAGTACTCGCCGGTCGGCAGACTCGGATCGTAGGCGGCCAGCGCGGCGCGCACGTCGGGCGCGAGCGCCGCGGGTGGACGCGAGCTCCGCACCACCATCTCCATCGCATTCCATTCCCCCTGGTGAAAATCGAAATACATCTCGTTGCCGGCCACCTCCTCGAGCGAGCTGTGCCGCACGTTGCCGACCACCCCGATCACCGTGGTGCCCCCGTTCTGGGCGAGCTTCTGGCCGATGGGGTCGCGGCCGGGCCAGAGCTGGCGGGCGAGGTTCTCGTTGATGATGGCCGCCCCGGCGCCCGGGACGTCGTCGCGGGCGTCGAAGTACCGGCCCGCGACCAGCGGAATCTGCATCGCCTGCAAGTAACCGCGGTCGACGATCCGCGGATAGGCGATCGGGTACTGGCCCGGCGGATAGTCGACCCCCAGGGCGCCCGCGCCCCACGTGCGGTTGCGACCGAGCGGCAGCGTGTCGCTGAGGCCGACCGCCTCGACGCCGGGCAGCGCGGCGACGCGCTCCACGAGGCCATCGAGATAACGGGCGCCCTCCGCCACGTCGGTGAACGGCCGCGGGGGATCGACCCGCCACGCCATTGCGCGCCGGGGTTGAAAGCCGAGGTTCACCTGCAGCAGGGAGCTGAAGCTGCGCAGCAGCAGGCCCGCGCCGACCAGCAGGATTCCGGCCAGCGCAACCTCGGCCACCACGAGGGCGTCGCGGGCCAGGGCCGACGCACGCCCGGCGGTGCGTTGGTGGGTGGCGGTGGGCAGCAGGCGACAGCCCGGCCCGAGCGCGAGGTGGCACGCCGGCAGCAGCCCGCAGGCGAGGCCGGCCAGGGTCACGAGCCCGAGCGCGACCCCCAGGGCAAGCAGGTTGACCGTGGCGGTTTGCAGCAGCGGCACGCCAAACGTGGCCAGGCGCGCCAGCGCCCGGGTGGCGCCGACGGCGAGCGGCACGCCGGCGAGCGCGCCGGCGGCGGCGAGCAGCAGGCTTTCGGTGAGCGCCTGCCGCACGAGATGACGACGGCGCGCGCCGAGGGCGACGCGCACGGCGAACTCCTGCCGGCGGCCGTTGATGCGGGCGAGCAGCAGGTTGGACAGGTTCACGCAGGCAATCGCGAGGACGCAGGCCACGGCACCGGCCAGGATGAAGAAGGCACGGCGGAACCGGCCGCGCAGGGCGTCGTCGAGGAGGGAAACGAAGGCTCCGAAATGCCCGCCGTTTGGCACGGTGGTGGCGCGCAGCCGCTCGCTGATGATCTGGAGCTCCGCCTGGGCCTGCGCGACCGTGACCCCGGGTTTAAGGCGGCCGATGCCGAACAGGGTGTTGCCCCACCGGGCGGTCTCCGGCGTCAGGGGGAACGGCGTGATGACGTCCACCTCGTTGCCCGGCGTGAAGATGGCGGCGAAGTCGAAGCGGCGCGGGAGCACGCCGACGATCGTGGTCGGCGTCTGGTTGAGGGTGAGCACCCGGCCGATGACGGCCGGATCGCCGGCGAAGCGGCGCTGCCAGAAGCTATAGCTCAGAATGACTGCGCCGGGTCCCTGCCACTGGCACTCCTCGGCGGTGAAGCTGCGGCCGAGCAGCGGCGTGATGCCGAGCGTCGGGAGGAAATTATCGGAGACGCCCACGTAGCGCAGCCGCTCCGGATCGCCGGCGCCGGAGAGCGTGAGGCGACCGTAATCGGAGAAGGCGTAATAGGCGGCCAGGGACTCGAAAGACTGGCTGTGCTCGCGCCAGCCATTAAAGACATCGACGCGGGTGGTGCGGCCCGACATGCCGCCGCCAAAGATGTTCTCGATCCAGACGAGCCGGCCGGGTTCCCGGATTGGCAGGGGCCGCAGCAGCACCGCGTCGACGAGGCTGAACATCGCGGTGCAGGTGCCGATGCCGAGCGCGAGGGTGAGCAC
>DATIWI010000209.1:0-4443 GCA_035519475.1 Opitutaceae bacterium | reverse complement strand
TAGGAGCCTGCTCGCAGGCGATCACTACTCTGGCGCGCCATTCGGCCCGGGTCGTCATGAATCCGCCCATTCTTGTGTCGTTTTTGCATTTCGACTCTGTAGAGTCCACGCATGCGACAGGCACCCGATGCGCGAAGCCCGCGCATAGAGGGCATCACCTTAAGCGAACCGGATCGGCTGATGCAGATCGCGGTGGGCTTGCGCTGAAGCTCGAGACATGGATGGTGTTCGTTGGGTTCATCGGCATTACCGTGTTGGCGTTTTGGTCTTTCAACGTCACTCGACCGCGAAGCGGAACGAGCGGATGAGTCAAAAGGGATTCTCGGTTGGTGGGCTCCCTTGCGTGTTGTCGTGCGGCCGGAGCCGGGAAATGAGTCGGTTCTGTGGCGCGACGACCACCGGCGGCGTCGCGCGCACGGCGATTTCGACGGCGGCGTGGCCTTAGGTTGGGCTGGCGATCTTCCCGCCCCAAGCCTGAGAGTGGCGCGTGATGGTCTTGTACAGCCGGCCGGTTTGCGACTCTCCGCCGTAGACAGTCTGTTTGTCATTCCGGCGGTGCTTGCGAGCCACCGGCACGCGCCAAGGCGCGGCCCTACATTTCACCGCCCTGGCTGCGGGCTCATTGCAATGACCAGATGAAGACAGGCGCTGCTGCATTCCGCGGGAGCTGGAGGCTGAGTAGAGCGAGGCGTACGCCGCCCGAACGTTTTCCCGTCTTCGTGGCACCGCTTTGTCTCTTCGCGGGTCGAATTGTTCACTCGCCACGACCGCTCCGCGAAACCCATTTTTAGGCGATCCCAAAGAATACCATGAGTCGCGCCGCGCGAATCTCGGCGATCGTTCTGAATGTCTTTCTCGCCATCACCGCCGTTGGCGGCGGCCTTGGGCTGCTGACGGGCGCGAATGCACCGCCCGTCGCAGCCTTGGGCCGATCTCCCTTCAAGAGTTACCTCATTCCGGGGCTCGCCCTGGTCATCCTGGTTGGCGGGTCGGCGGCCATCGCCGCGACCCTGCTTGTTCGCCGTCATCGTTTCGCCCGGCCCGCCACCCTCGTTTCCGCCGCGGCGATCATCCTCTTTGAGGCCGTGGAGATCGCCGCCATCGGCTCGCCGGCCGGCCTGGCCAGGAACCTGCAGATTTTGTATTTGGCGACCGGCGGTTTGATCGGAGCCCTCGCTCTCGCGTCTAGGCATTTGGGCGTGCAATCGTCTGCTGCCGACTGAGCATGGGCCGGTCCGTTCTTATGCCGAATCGAACTACAGTTATCGTCCTATGGGCAGCCACGAGCATCCTCTCGGCGCAGCAGGCGCCCGACCTGGAATACCAGCCAGCTCTGCCGCGGCCGGCCTACGAAGCGGGGCAAGGCCCCCGCATCGCCGTCGACGAGGCCCACCACAACTACCACACCGCCGACGGGCGCTACCGACCGTTTGCCGAATTGCTGCGGCGTGACGGATATCGCGTGGCTGGCCTGGGCCAGCCGTTTTCGCCGGAATCGTTGAGCGGCGTGGATGTCCTGGTGATCGCCAATGCGCTCAACGCGCGCAACGTCGAGGACTGGTCGCTGCCGACGCCGTCGGCGTTTGCGCCGGACGAGATCGCGGCGGTGCGCGCCTGGGTCGAGAAGGGCGGGGCGCTATTTCTGATCGTGGATCACATGCCGTTTCCCGGCGCGGCGGGCGACCTGGCCCGGGCCTTCGGGGTGGAGTTCAGCAACGGCTTTGCGGTGTCGAAAACCGTCGGCGGCCCATCGATTCTCACCTTTACGCCCGACACCGGGCTCAGGGATAACCCGGTCACCCGAGGCCGTGGAGGCCCGGAGAAGGTGACGAGCGTCGCGACCTTCACAGGCTCCGCGTTTCTGCCCCCCAAAGACGCCATCCCCGTGCTCGAGTTCAGCGCCGCGTTCGTGTCGCTCAAGCCGACCAAGGCGTGGCAAATGAACGCCGCCACGCCCAAGGAGCCGCTCACAGGATGGTGCCAGGGCGCGGTCATGAAGGTCGGGAGGGGCCGAGTCGCGGTGTTCGGCGAGGCGGCGATGTTCAGCGCCCAGCTGATCGGGCCACGGCGGCAGACGATGGGCATGAACGCTCCGGAGGCGCCGCAGAATCACCAGCTGTTGCTGAACGTGATGCACTGGTTGACCCGGGCGCAGGGCATGCCCGACTGAGTGAATCGCGCGGGCGCCCCCGGAGCCCTTCGCGTGTGCCGTGCGCCGCGGGAGAAGGTGCGAGGACCCCGGCGGCAATGACTCAGTCTGCCGCCGCGGGGAGGCCCGCCCGGGCGAATCGGCGGTCGTGATTCGCGTTCGCCACGATGAGGGATTCGCTCGGTAACGTCGGCCAGTCCTGCGGCCATGGCGCGTGAAACGAAACCAGCATCGCGCCGGCCAACGGTGTGGTTTGGAATCGCTCCCATGAAAGCCTATCTCATCACCACCGGCGTAATCTTCGGGCTCGTGGCGCTGGCGCACATTTGGCGCATGGTCGGGGGAGAGGCGTCCCTGGCGAAAGATCCCGTTTTCATTCTACTCACGGTCGCGGCCGTCGGCCTTTCCCTCTGGGCTTGGCTGCTGCTGAAGCGCGGGGCGCGAGGCCAATAGAGTCTATCGAAAACCATTGGAAAATGGCAGGGGCGCAGGCGCGCCCGGCCGGGGCTGGATCGCCACGCCCCGCCGGGACGGCGGGGCTCGCGTTGACAATCGAACGGGGCAGCTACAGTTCGAATTAAACGGCTCCAGCGGGACGCGCTGGCATCGCGCGAACCCCCGCCGCGGCCCACCTTCGACCATTTGCCCAACCATGAAAGCGACTGACGATTATTGCCTGATCAAGCCCGACGACCTCGCCTGGCGGCCGTCGAACCTGATGCAAATTCCCAACGCCGACTACCTCGAACGGACGGGAAGTCAGGTCCTCGGCGCGCGGCTCTGGCGCTTGCCGCCGAAGAGCGCGAATACGTTGCACAAGCACGTCCGGGCGGAGGAGTTCTATTTCGTGCTCGAAGGTGTCGGGCGGATGCGGGTCGGAGACGAGACCCTGACGGTGCCTCGCTACGGCGGCGTGTGGGTGAAGCCATCGCTGCTGCGGCAAGTGTTCAATGACACGGAGAGCGAAGTGTTGTGGTTGATCGTCGGCGCCCCGGAGGCCGAGCTGGATCCCGGCCAGGCGATGGACATGCGGCTGTTTTATCCCGTCGACCCCAGACAACTGCCGGCGGAGTTGCAGGGAGTGCAGTGGCCGCCCCCGACGCCGGGAGGCTGAGCCGGCCAAGGCGGCACGGTTCGCCCGCCTATCGCCATTGCAGGATCGAGCGACCTGGGTAGAGCGCGCTGTCCCCAACGCGCTTCGAGCTTTGTCGCGCGTCTTTCAATGGTGTCGGAGCCTGCTCGCAGGCGACCTGGTCGTGGGAGGGAGCGTCTCGCGGGCACTCTGCCGGCCCCGCCGCTGCGGCGGGACTGGCCAACTGGGCGCTCCACCCTCGGGAGTCGGTCAGTTTGTGCAGGAGGTCCAGGCTTCATGCCCGACACAGGAACGATCGAAGATCCTCTGTCCGAGATTCCGCGATCGCGCCAGGCTGCGGCGGACGACCGACAGCGGCCATTCAAATCAGGCAAACGGACCCGCTGCCGATTGGCTCTTGGGGTTGCGCCCACCGTCACTTCGTGGAATGAGTGGCCCTGCTCCTCGACGCCGGCCGGGCCCCGTGCTCCTCGGCGGGCGAGCCCAACGTGCGCGCGTATCTCACCATGATCGCAGCGGTCGGTGCCCTGACGGCGTCCGAGCCGGCGCCGGAGGCGTCGCCCCGACAGCACTTGGCGACCGATTTACGGCAGCAATATCGCTATGCGCCACCCGTTGCCGCCGCAAATCCCGCGCCGCCGACTTCGGAAGACGATGTCGTGGCCATGGCGCCGTTCAAGGTGTTTGGCGGCTATCGCGCCGTGGGTCAGGCGATCGAGGAGGCGCGGGCCCGGACGAAGAATGACGCCTTCACGCCGCTCAACGGCGGCACGATTTTGAAGAAAGAGCACAAGCACGTCCTCACCGAGGTGAAGCTCAAGTTCGATCCCCTCCACAAGGGCTTCGATATACTGAGCTTCTCCTGGTAAGCAGCTTTCGCGGTCGAACGCGTGCACCGCCGGAGGCGTCAATTCCACGGCGATGTCCGGACGAGCGGAGATCGGGAGCCCCGCGTGCAGGGCGGCGCCGCGGAGGTGCGGCGGCACATTCGAGTGGCCTGGACCGTGCAGCGTCCAGCTCCGGCTGCGCCGGACCGAAATGAAACCCAGTGGCGCTCTCATAGCCTTCAGGCGCCAACGGGGCGGCCCAAAGGGCGCCCGCGGTCAGCGCCGCATGGGCAAGCAGAGTGCCGAGAATCGTGGTCATTGCTTGGAGTCACACGGTGATTCGCACCGCGGAGCCGGACCGGCGGCTTTCGGGG
>DATIWI010000208.1:0-35219 GCA_035519475.1 Opitutaceae bacterium | reverse complement strand
CGCTGTGGACGATGTCGCGCCGGTTGGCCATGGCCGCGCCCTCCCGCGCCGGCCGGGGCCGCCAAAAGCAGAGCGATTTCCGGTCAGCCAACCGGGGTAAGTCAACGCCGCCGGCTCCTTCCGTTGCTTTGGGGTAGGAGGGGGCCGGCGGCACTCGGTTCCCCGATGTCGCGTCGTCACCGAAAGGATGAATTCATGGGCATGCTTGAGAGGTTAAGGCGCTTGTGGGCGTTGCGCGCGTCCGCGCATGATTCGGCGGCGGAGAACTCGTTCGCGCAGATCCACGCGCTGGTGCAGCAGACGCGCCGCGAGCGCGGGCTCGAGACCGACGCCGTGGCCTTCGTCCACCTGGTCCTTCGCCGGGTACTCGGTCTCCGGGACGATGCCCTCCGGGCGGCGGTCACGCACGGGCGGGACGACGGGGGGATCGATGCGATCCACATCGACCGGGCGGGGGCCCAGGTGCCCGGCTGCGATTACCAGGCCGCGCACATCGTGGCGTGCGACTACGCCGGGAGTGCGGCGGAGGCGCGGCGGCCCATCGCGCGGGCGCGGCTCGAACAGCTCGCCAAGACCTGGGTGGCGATCGCGTCGAGCACGGACGGCGGGCTGACGCTGAACCCACCGCTGCGGGCGCGGATCGCGGCGCTGCACGACTATTGGCGGGGCATCCACAACGACGCGCCGCACCAGATCCATCTCGTGACGAACCGCGAACACGCGGGGATCGACGCCACCTGGCTCGAAGGACGGATGGACTACTACGCCAGCCATTTCTACCACTACCTCGAGGCGGCGGACCTCCTCGCCGCCCTCGGGCTCCCCGCCGGCCCGCCGTCTCGGCCGGGCGAGCCAAGACCTTGAAACCAGAAACCCTCAGATCGCCTGCCGTACCGGCATCTCAAGCACGCCAATGCTGGGACGATCGCCCAAGGCGAAGCCCGGCTACCTGTTGTCGGTCAGCTTCAGGAAGGCATGCCCCTCCATCTTGGTCACGCCGTGCGTGGGCTTCCTGCCGGCGTCGACGACGATGGCCACCTCGGCACGCTTCTTCCTTTCGGCCGCCGACCTTTGGCCTGCTGTCGGATTTTTCTACCTTCGCTCCGGCTTGCCCGGCGCCCGCGCCTGCCGGAGCACGAAATACGGCTGGTCCGTCAAGTTCGGCCCCAAGCCGGGATGGAGCCACGACCGCCCCGACGCGTCGGTCAACTCGTAGTAATACTCCAGCGGGTAGGGCGAATCGGTGTACTCGCCGGGAATGACCGCCCGGTAACTGCCGGACTTCGCCTTCATCGGCGCCGTCTGCCACGGCTGGGCCTGGTGCAGGTGGCGATAATACAACTGAACCGTCTTGGGCATCGTCTGATCGCTCCGGGGCTCGAACTGAAGGGCGACCGGCTGCCCGCGGTGAAATGATGCCGGCGGAACATTGATCGCATCCTGGACCGGCCGTTGCGACCGACCCAACACTTCGCGGATCAGGGCGGTGATCTTCCCCGGCGCGACGCCCGGCGCGACCGCTGGAGGCGCGGGTGCCGCCGCCGTCTGCTCCATGAGGGCGATGTCCCGGTCGATCGCCGCCAGCCGATCGGACCAGTGGCCCCGCTGGAACCAGCCTTCGCCGTACGTGACGTCGCTGACGTAGACGCCGGCTGTCACCTCGGCGAGGTGCGCCCAGATCTGCCGGGCCGCGCGGTAGGCCGCGACCGCCACCTCCTTCGCGGCCGGATCGCCCGTGCGCTCGAACAGCGCGAACAGCACGCCGGCGCGGAGCTTTTGGGCGAAGAAACGGCCCAGCGCGATCTGCACCTCGACATCGATGGCGAGACGCCGGAAGGCGGGCGCGGCATGGTCGGTGGCTGCCGCCGCCTGAGCGAGACTGTCCGCGGCGGTCTGCGCGCGCTCCTCCAGCCATTGCGCAACCTCGACAGGGGAGTACTTGCCCCCGACGCGGCCGGCGAGGAGTTCCTCCGCGAAATCGTCCACGCGCGCGAACAACTGCGGATCGAGCGGGCTGACCGCGCCGAAGCGCTTGGGACTGGGCGTGTCGGTGTAGGGCTGGGGGTGCGCGTCGTCGACGATCGACTGATTCACGTACATCTCAGGCCAATAGTTGTTGTTGGCGGCCGACGGCATGTGCGCCGTGGTGACGAGCGGCAGGAGGCGGCTGGCGTGCGCCAGCGCCTTTTCCGCCGCGCCGGCCGCCGCGCCGTAGTCGTGGCGCAATTGCCGCTGCCAGGTCTCCGGCGCGACCGCCGGATCGTAGAGCATCCGTCCCCACAGGCGGTAGGTATAGAGGTATTTCTCGAAATCGCCGCTGCCCGCCGCGCGCAGCGCGGGATCGGCGTAACCGTCGCGCCCTCCGGGCAGGCCGGAGCCTTTGCGGCCCTTGAACGAAAGCGGCTCGAAGAACTCGCAACCGCGGCTGCCGCAAAAGCGCATGGCGCGCCCGTAGGCCGCGGCGAAGAGTGGATCGCCCCAGAGCAGCACCCGCTGCGTTCCGGGCCAGACCCGGTGCACGACGTCGAAGCGCCGGTCCTCCGCCAGCAGGTCGCCATAGCCGTAGCGGAGGAAGCTGCGCGCGCCCTCGCTTTGGGCGAATGGTCCGGTGTGCGGCACCGCCTTCGGCAATTCGGTGGGGCGGATCGCCGCCTGGTGGTAGGGCAGGCCGAGGTGCTCGGCCCAGAACTTGGGCGAGATGGTGAGGGGCAGGCCCGTCGCCAGCGCCGCGTCCAGCGTGCCTTGGTCCATGCCTTTGGCGTGGAGATCGATGGCGACACGCCGGCCGCAGCGGACGCAGCCGTCGAAGATGGTCCGCCATAGATCGTAGCTGCCCTCGGGCACGCCGCTCTCGCCATGAATGCGGAAGGTGACGCCGGCGATGGACGGACATTCCTTCAGCAGCAGCGCCAGCGCATCGCGGCAGTATGGGGCGTGGGTCTGGGGCGTCAGGCCCTCGATGACATGATTCGCGTCGGGACTGTTGACCCACTGGTAGGCGTGCGTCCAGAGGCCGAGCTGAAAATCCATCCCGCGGGCGGCGGTTTCATCGCTGATGAACCGGAGCATCTCCAGGTTCCGGTCGCGTTCGGCATCCGGCAGATTGGTCGCGCGGACCTCGTAGCCGGGCACGGCGAGCAGGAACGGATAGGCAAAGTAGAAGTACGTGTCGCGGAGGCCGTTTGGCGAATCGTAACCCAGGCCGAGCGCGAGATTGAAACGGTTGAAACGCTGCGCCGCCAGCATCGAGAGATAGCGGCGCCAGAAGTCGCGGTCGTGGAACCACGGCTGGTCCTCGACGTCGCTGGCGAACGCGCGCATGACGCTGCGGACCGCGTTGGCGGGGCGTTCGATGACCGCATGGGGTGGCTGCAATGCCGCCCAGGGGTCGGTGCCCAGCGCAACCGCGTCGGCGACGTCCGTCAGCGCGTAGGTCAGCCCGCGGCTGTCGCTCCCGAGAACAAGCAACACCGCCCGCGCGTCGAGGCTTCCCGGTGCGATGGCCAGCGCCTCCGCGTCGGTCAGGACGGGCACGCCAATCGCGCGCGCCATCGGGGAATTGCCGTCGGCGGCGACGAGGCACAGTTCGCCCGGCGCCGCTTCGTCGAGGCTGGCGCACCGGTGGGCGACGACCCCGCGCCCCGTCAACGCCTGTTGGAGCTGGTCGGCGGCCCACTGGGCCGGCCGGGCCGAGGCGATGGGGTCGGCGGGTTCGAGGATGATCGCCACGCCGCGGGCCGCGGCGCTGGTCGCGGCGGAACCGCCTTGGCCCGCCCGCGCGGCCAACACGCCGCCCACCAGGCAACCGGCCGTCGTTGCGCCGGTCTGGATCAGGAATTCGCGCCGGTTCATGGGGAAGAGAAGTCCACAGGGTGAGAACGACCGGTCAAAAGTAAGTGCCTGCCCGGCTGCTCGGCAAGCCCGGCCGGGCGCGGGAAGATTGACGCGGAGGGCACGCGGTTCGCGGACGCCGGCAAGGGCGGAGCGACGACGCGTTGACCCGGCGCGCGGTGGCGACACCGCCGGCGCGGAAATCATCAGTTGCGCGACGGGGTGCGGCTGGCGATAGTAGCGACAACATGGCCGGACGCAGCCCCCGTCTTTCGCGGTCCTTTGATCGTGGCGCCGCGCGGATTGCCTCCATCTACTTCATCGTCTCCATCGCGTGGATTTTCGGATCAGACTGGCTGGCCCTGGTGCTGGCGGGCGGGAACACCCGGGTATTTCATCTGCTCGAAAACGCCAAGGGCGTGGTCTTTGTCACCCTGACGGGTCTCGGGCTCTATCTGCTCGTCGCGGTCGCCAACGCCCGTGAACGCAAAGAGGCGGAGGAAAGGCGGCTGATGGAGGGCATGCTGGCGGTGGCGCGGCGGCTCGAGGCCTTGGGCACGCTGGCGGGAACCATTGCGCACGACTTCAACAACATCGTGGCGGTGATCCGGGGCGCGGCCAACCTGGTGCAGCTGGAGAACTATGATGCCGGGAACATCCGGGCGCGCATCGATGAGATCGAGCGCTCGGCCGAGCAGGCCGGACAACTCGTGCAGCAACTGATGCTGTTCATGCAGAATGCCCCGACCTCTTTTGCCGAAACCGACGTGGCGCGGGAACTGGCGGAGAATCTGCCGCTCCTCCAGCAGGCGGCGAGCCGGTCGGTCGAGGTCGCGCTGCGCCTGGAAGGCGATCTCCCGCGCGTGCAGTTGGTGTCATCCCAATTTCATGTGGCCCTGCTGAACCTCGTGTTGAATGCACGCGATGCCGTCGAAAATGCGGCGGACAAACTGATCGCGATCGAGGCGCGGCGGCGGGAGCTGCGCGGCTACCGGTCCGTGTTTCAGCCGGAACCCGTCAGTGGGACGTTCGTGGCAGTCTCGGTCCGCGACGCCGGCTGCGGCATTCCGCGCAGCGAGATGGCGCAGGTGTTTGGGCCCTTCTACACCACCAAGCCCGAAGGGAAGGGGACCGGTCTCGGCCTGACTTCCGTCCTGAAGATCATGCAGACTCATCACGGGTGGGTCGAAGTGGAATCGGAAGTCGGCAAGGGGTCCCGGTTCACGCTGTACCTGCCGGCGGTGACCCCCCCGACCGCGCCGGGCGGGCCGGTCCGCGGCGCGACTGCGGCCGGCTGAGGGCATCCGCCAAGCCGGGCGCGGGAGGGGCATTCGGGAGGCACGACCTCCCGCCTGCGCGGAGTCCCGGTCAGGTCAGGGTGGAACGCTGACGGTCGCCGGCCGGGGGACGTCGTACGCGGTGAGGGTGCCGTCGAGATTGGCGACGAGAATCTTGCCGTCGGCGTAGGCGAGCGAACCCGCGATGCCGTACACATAGCCCTTGTCCGGAGCCGGGATCGCCTTGCGCCATTTGAGCGCACCCGTCTGGCGGTCGAGCGCCCCCAGCGAGGCCCTTTGCGTGATGAAATACTGCGGCGCGCCCGCCGTCCCGTAGTAGACGGTGTCGCCCACCACTAGCGGCGTTCCCCAGGTCCAACCCCAAACCTGCACCGTCCAGCGGACATGGCCGGTCTCGGGCTCGATCACGCGCACGCGCCGGCTGTCCGAAGCGCCGATGTACAGGAGGCCGTCGACCAGCGCCGGCGTGGACTCGACCCAGGAGAGCCAGTAGTACACGCTCCAGAGCTTCCGGCCGTCGGCGGCGCTGAGGGCGTAGAGCAGCGCCTGGTCGCGGGTGCCGATCACGACCCGGTCGCCGGCGAGCACGGGCGTGGTCGTGACCGGGCTGCCGGTGTCGAACCGCCACAGCCGGGCGCCGGTCCGGCGGTCGAGCGCGGAGACAAAATGGTCCATCGATCCGACGTAGATGCGGTCGCCGGCAATCCGCGCGGCGGCGCGGATCTTGCCGCCGGTCGCGAACGACCACCGCGTTGCGCCGGTGGCGGTGGCGAGCGCGCGGAAGACGCCGCTGGCCGAACCGATGTAGATGGTATCGTCGGCCACGACCGGGGCGGCGGTGAGGTAATCCCACTCCGGCGCGCCGAGCGCCGGCAACGAGCGGATGCCGGCGCCGCCGATCGCGGTGCGCCAGAGCCGCGCGCCCGTCTTGCGGGAAAGCTTGTAAAGCTGGCCGTTGTCCGCGGCGAAATAGACCGCGTCGCGGCTGACCGTGGCGGGACCGTACAGCGGCGCGCCCGCGCTGAAGGACCACAGCTCATGGCCGTTGCCCACGTCGATGGCGTGGAATCGCCCGCCGGCGTCCCCGAAATAGGCGATGCGGCCGGCGACCACGGGACCGGCCCAGAGCGGCGCGCCCGCCTGGAAGCTCCACGCCGGCGCGGGGCCGGGATCCACGGACGGCGGTTCCGCTTCGGCCGGGAACGCCTGCAGGGTGGGCTGCGCCGTAAACGTGAGGTCGGGCAGACCGAAGCTGCCGGTGAGCACGCCGTTGACGAGGGCAAACGGAATGTTGGATTCCCGCACGAGGAGCCGCCCGTCCGCCACGGTGACCCAGCCAACGGCCGAGCCGAACGCGTTGACATTCGGCAGCCAGGCGCGCGCGAGGACGCGGCCGTCGGGCTGGCGCTGGAATTCGAAGCCGATGAAGGCGGTGTCGTTGTCGTGGCGCACCTCGCCACTCCACCGGCCTTCCAGTTCGGCCGGCACGATGGCGGGCGCCGAGATCTGGCCGGGGAGGGACGTGAACGGGAACAACAACACCGCGGCAAGCGAGCCGGTGCGGCGGAAAGCCGGGAACCGCAGGGGTGAGTTCATGGGCACGGGCGACAAGTTTGGAGAGGGTTTCGGGGACGGCGTCAATGCGCCAGTCGCGACGCGGCCGGCTGAGCCTGCCGGATAGCCGGTCCCGGCGATACCGCCCGGGGGGACGGCCTGTCGGACCGCTCCAGAGGCGCCCGTTCGCCCGGGCGGGCGGCCCGCCTTCACGCAAGCTCCGGCGAGGCAGGATCCGCCGCCGGCAAGCCGACTCGAATGAGGTTGCGCGATCGCGGCGGCGCGATTTTGCTCCGGGGAGGCATCAGGATTTTTCGGCTGGCGCCGGTTCATTCCGCGATCGCAACCACCATGAAGACCCGAGGGATCGCCGCAGGCCCTCCGGCTCCGGCCTGGTGGGCCGGAGCAGCAGAGTTCGCGCCGAGGCCATGGGGGCGCCGGACTAGTTCCCGCGTAAGCCGCCCGCTTCCATGAACGACATTCCCCCCGTTCTTCCCCCGCCGCCGATCCCAGCGCAACCGCCCGAGAACCGGGGCGACGCGACTGGCGGCATCATTCCGTACAAGAACCCGCACGCGCTGGCCGCCTACTATCTGGGGGTCTTCAGCCTGATCCCGGTGCTCGGCCTCATCCTGGGCGCGATTGCGGTTCCGCTGGGCATATCCGGCCTGAGAAAAAAGGCACGGAATCCGGTCATCCGTGGCGTGGTGCACGCGTGGGTCGGCATCATCCTCGGTTCGCTGTCGGTCGCCGCCCATTTGTTGCTCATCGTCATTCCGCTGATTGCGACGATCGGGCGCCACCGATAGCGCCCGATGGCCGGCGGGCCCGGGCCGCCGCTTGGTCAACGATCCGCTCAAAATGAAACCGTTCCTTCCAGCCCTCGGTCTCGTTCTGTTGGTGTCGGTCGCGATGCTTCGTGGCCAGACGGTCACACTCTCCCCCGAGCACGCCGAGCGCGCCAAGGCCGCCGCGGACCTGCGCTTCAGCTATGCGGCCTCGAAGGACTATGATCCCTACAACCCCGCGGTCGCCGACGCGGAGAAGAAGTGTTCGGATCTGATGAAACGAAAAGCCTTCGCGGCCGCCATCGAGGAGGCGGAGCGCGGCCTGCGCGGCGACCGGTACAATATCGATCTGCTCATCGTCAAGGCGGCGGCGCTGCGCGAACTGGGCAAGGCGGATCCGAGCAAGGCCAGACAGGCCGAGGAGGTCCGCCAGCAGTGGATGGCCCTGATGGACTCGATTCTCGTGAGCGGAGACGGCAAGGATTTCGCCACGGCTTATCGCGTGATCAGCGTCGACGAGGAGTATTCAGTCCTCCGGATCCTGCAGATCGACCGGGTCACCCAATCGCTGGTCGAACACGACGGCAGCCAGTTCGATATCCTCTCGGCCCAGGACACGAAATCGGGGGGCGAAGTCCAAATCTACTTCAATATCGATGTGCCGACGAAATGGCTGAAAGCCAAATTTGCCAAGGTCGGCGGGTCCCCGCCGCCAAACGCCTCGCCGGAACCCCGGCCGGCTCCGCCGGCCAAGGACGCGGCGCCCCCAAAGCCGTAGCCGCGGACGGTTCGAAACCGTGAAACCGCACGGCCTGGCGGTCGGCCTGGTGTTCGCCCTCGCGCTGGCCGCGGGAGGGTGCGGGGACCTTCGTCGTGGCTACCAACCCCGCGTCGGCGACCTGGTCTTCCAGTCGTTGCCGCATAGCCCGATCGTCGATGCGATCGAGGGCGCCACGCATTCACGGTATTCCCATTGCGGCATCGTGGTGCAGCGCGGGGCGGACTTCCGGGTGCTGGAGGCCATCGGTCCGGTCCAAGAGACCCCGTTGGACGATTGGCTCGGGCGGGGCCGACTCGGGCAATTCGCCGTCTTCAGGTTGAAGGAGCCGTATCGAAGCCGGATCCCGGGAATCATCGAACGCGCCCGGCGGTATCTGGGAAGACCGTACGACATTCATTACAGCTTCGATGATGACCGCATCTATTGTTCCGAGCTGATCTTCAAAGCATTCAAAGCCGAGGTGGGGGAGGAGTTGGGAAAGGTGCGCCGTCTCGGGGACCTCGACTGGAGGCCTTACGCCGCCACGATCAACCAAATCGAGGAGGGGCCGCCGCCGCTCGATCGCGAAATGATCACTCCGCAAGATCTCGCGGAGAGCGACCAGCTGGAGAAGGTCTTTTCCCAGGGCATCTGACCGGCCGGCTGAACCGACGCCGGCCGCTGATTGCGATTTTCAACCATGAGACTCGTCATTCTAGAAAGTCCGTATGCGGGCGACGTGGAGGCCAACGTCGCGTATGCCCGGGCGTGCCTGCGCGACTCCCTGGCGCGCCGCGAGGCGCCGCTGGCCAGCCACCTGCTTTACACCCAGCCCGGCGTGCTGCGGGACGAGGTTCCGGCGGAGCGCCGCCAGGGCGTCGCCGCCGGCATGGCGTGGGGACGGGTGGCCGATGCCACCGTCGTCTACACGGACCGGGGAGTGTCGCGGGGAATGAAGCTGGGCATCGCGGCCGCCCGGGCCGCGGGCCGGCCGGTCGAATTTCGCGTCCTCGGCGCCGGTCGGACGCGCCGCCCCGCCGCGCCGCGCCGGCGGTGAGGACAGGATTCGCACAGCAACAAATGCGCAGAGGTTTTTGGGGAATCAATTTGAGCGCGGGGGTTTTGTGGGTTCACTCTGGGGGCTTCCGTTGCTGATGACTACCCCGGACAGCGAGTCGGTCGCCTACAACCTGCACATGGTGCTTTCCCTCTATGCGCGGGAGAGCCGGGCCCCGTTCCCCATGCGCCGGCAGATCCTGATGGGCATCGTCCGCAGCCTCGATCCCGAGGCGCCGGGCCTCGAGACCGAGGTCCGGGCGATTCAGGCCCGGCTGGGCACCACCGAAGAGCGGCCCGGGGACATGGAACGGGCCAAGTTCGTCGCCCATCGGCTGAGCGATCTGATGTGCCTGGCGGTGCTGGCGCAGGGCGTGAAGGACGGGCAGGGAGCGGACGGGCTTCGCTTGGCTCCCTCGATTCCTCTGCCCACGGATCCCGATTCGCCGTTGGCGCCGGCTTGAGCGGGTCCGGCGCGCCGTGGGAGAGTAGCGCAGGGCGCAACGCTGTGGCCGCGACTGAGCGGAGGGGGAGTGCGGGCATCCCGCGGCGCCGGGCCCGCCGGCCTGCTGGCAGCGCCGCCCTCCTCGCTTGGGGCACCCACTCCCGCGGGCAAAAGGTCTGGCGGCTTTGACAACGGCGCGGTCAACGCCGACGTTGGCCGCCCGCACCCTCAGTCCAGCTTCAGGCGGCCGAGCCATCTGCCAGGAGAATCCCATGCCCCCAAGATCATCCCCACGCGGCGCTGGAGTCGTCGCGAATCTTGTGCGCCCGACCACCCCGCTTTCCCGGGCCGAACGCGCCGGCGCGGGCGGCGATATCGTGCGCAAGAAATTCAAGGACGCCGCCGGCCTCACGACCTCGGACGGCCTCGGTCCCAAGATCGTCAGCAACCTGTACGTGTCGGTCATCTTCTGGGGCAAGGAGTGGAGCCGCGCCGTGCCGCCGCCGCCGGTCTCCATGACCGACGTGAGCAACGCCATCGCCGGGATCTTCGGCGGTCCCTACCTGAGCGGACTCGCCCAGTACGGCATCAACCTGATCCTCCAGGACCTGTGGTTTCACCTGGAAGACACTTCGGATCCGCCGCTGTCGCCGAAGACCTTTAGCGACGCGAACGTCGACACGTTTCTCCAGGGCCTGGCGGATGCCGGGACCCTGCAAAACGTGGAAGAACGCGGCGGCCCCGCGGTGCCGTGGGGCAACCCCAAGACGCTCGTGTTCGTCATCATGCCGACGAAGGCGAACTTCGTGCAAGCCAACCTCAATGGCCAGCATTCGACGTACAGTTGGACGCACAAACGCGACGTCCACGGTTACAACGAATCAAAGGTGGAACTCGCCTGGGTCATGAACAACGGGACGCTCAGCTCGATATCGACCATCTTCTCGCACGAACTGGTCGAAGCTCTCACCGACCCGGAGGGCGACGGCATCCAGGTGAATCCCCGCAACGCCACGAACTGGAACGAAATCGGCGACGTCTGCAGTTCGACGCTGGCCGTGGACGGGGTGACTGTGCAGTCGTATTGGTCGACGCAGGACAACGCCTGCATCGTTCCCTACAACCAGAGCTTCTCGTATCGCGTGACCTGCATCACCAAGACGCACCCGCACACCGATCCCTACCATGCGATCACGCGCCTGGGTGGAACCAAGGACGCGGACGGCAGCGCCTGGAATCTGCCGGTGGCCGATGTCATCCGCATGCTCGACGGCGGGGACCGCTTCTACGTCAAAGGGGCCGATGGGAGCGAAGGCGAGCTCGAGCCGTACCTGTACTTTCCCACCCCGCGCAGCCGGGGCAACCGGCACGTCCGGACGAAGCGCGATTGGAGTTCACAGGACAATCTTCTGAACCTGCCCGACTGCCTGTAGCGGGAGAGCCACCAGCCAAGCCTGCCAGGGCACGCGCGCACTCGGACCGGCGTCCTCGCCGGTCCTTCCGGTGCCGACGCCGTCGTGGCCCGCGTTCCTGCGCGAAGCCCGCATCGCGCTGTTCGGCCATCGCCACCGATTAATCGATTGCCCGTGGCCGGGCGCCGGCGTAGATGCGGTGGGGTGAAGCCGCGGGAGACGCCCCGAGACCTGCGGCGCCCGCGGAAAGCGAAGTCCGTCAAACGATGAAGATCCTTCACACCGCCAGCCTGATCGCGACCGTGGATGCGTTCAACGCGGCCGTGATCCAGAGCCGTCCGTGGCAGGGCGAAGCGCCGGCCCTGGTTGAGTGGATGAGCGGACGCCTGGGCCAGCCCGGAGCCTACGCCGGCACCTTTGCGCTCACGAATAGCGACTGGCACCGCGAATTCCGGCTGTTCACTGGCGAGCGAATCTCATCGCGGGTCGGTCGCGCCCATGTCATCGCCGAGGAGGCCACCCGCGTCCTTGCGCTGATCAGGAGAAGCACAGGACTCGATTGCGAAGCCCGCCGGTTGTCTGAAGCGCGGTTGGGTGCCCGGATCTTTGACCCCGAACGAAGCACTGTGCGCGAGGACGGCATGTACTGCTGCGGCACGTGCTCCGTGGCTTTCTGGCGGGCCCTTGCCGCCGGCGCGTTCCGCCTGCGGCAGGTGACGCTGCGGCGCGCGCTCGCGACCCTGCGCGCATCGCGGGACGCCGCGGGCGGGTGGGGGCGGTTCCCGTTTTATTACACACTCCTGCTGTTGTCCGAAATCCCGGTGGATCTCTCCCGACCGGAGCTCGAACATTGCCGGGCCCGAGTCGAGTCGGCCGTCCGGCTCCTCGCGCACAGGTCGGACCGATATTCCGTCCGCCGGCGGGAACTCCTGCGCCGGATTTGGCGCGGAGCGCCCACCCGTGGCGGGGCGGAGGACCGCGCATGAGAAGGCCGGATTCTGCGCCACCTCCCATGAGCACAAAACACATGTGGTCGCTTGGTCTTGTTGCCGTCATGTTTGCCGGCGCCGCGGCGATTCTGTCCGCCGCTGAGCCTTCGAAGGCGGAGGCTGCGCTCGCGTCAAAGCTCATCAACGCGATCGAGAAATCCGATCATGACGCGTTCGTCGCGGACGGCGAGCCGGCCTTCAAAGGTCTGGGAAAGGAGCCGTTCGCCGGGGTGGCAGCCCAACTGGCCCCGAAGCTCCAGAACGCTCACGAACTCGTCTATCTGGGCGACCTGCGGCAGAAAGGATACCACGTCACTCTGTGGAAGATCAGCTTCAAGGATGGGAGTGACGATCTGCTCGCCACGCTGAGTGTGCGGGGCGGCAAGGTCGGCGGCTTCTACATCCGCTAAGGCGGGGAGCGGCGGCGTCCGGTGCGGGAAGCACGGACACCGGCATTGCCTAGAGATTGAATTCCCGGCAGGCGCGCTGAAACCACGCGCAGCATTCCGCATAGAGATGGGCGTCCCGCTCGTTGCACTCGGCAATCGCCTCCATCTCGGCGGCAGACGCCTCGGGAGCTGCCTCGCGAAGCTCGGTCGCCCGGAAGGCGTCGACGCGAGGCACCGCGGTCAGGGCAAGCCGGTGCCGCAGGAGGTCCACTGATCGCGGGAAGGCCTCGAGCACGCCGATGAAGGTGAAATCAGCGGGCTGCAGGTCTCCGAAATAGTGGCAGAGCTTGTCGCGCATCGGGCCCTGCCGGGCGAACTCGACCAACGACCACCGCTGTCGATGCAGCGCCTGGCAGACCGGATTATCCCAGTCGGGCTCCCGTTGCCAGTAGTGGTACTGCGCCACCACGCGCCGCACGGGCTCGCGCACCCACGTGATCAGTCGCGCCTGCGGGAACGACTGGCGCAGATTCGCCGCGATAAAGTGTCCGTGGATGCAGCGAACGTCCTCGCGATAGTCCGGCACGACCTGGCCCCGGCAATTGGTGATCGTGTGGTAATGGAGAAAGAAGCCTTCCCCAAAAATGTCGGCGAGCAATTGCCGGAATCCCGGGGCCTCGGCGAGCGGGATGTGCATGCTCAGGATCACGCGCGCCTGCTGGATGAGACGGGTCTCCAGGTCCCCGCGGAGATCGCGGCACCACTCCGGCGCCGCGGTGGCATCCGTGCCCGCGCGGGCCAGCGTGGCTTCGCAGGCCAGGAGATGCTCGCGCAGAAGACGCACGAGGCCCTCGGTGAGACGAATGTCGTCCGGTGCAGTCTGCCGGCGCGGAGAGCGGGGAGGGGAGCGGAAGGGCGACACGGGCAAGCGGGGTCGATCGGGCGGCTGCGCGGCCCTGCGCCGCGCGGGGCGTCAGGCAGCCTGCGCCGCGTGCGCGCGCTGGAATTGAGCCACGCACTCGCGGTACAGGGCGCCGTCCGCGGAGTTCAGCGCTGCGATCTCCGCGCGCTCGTCCGCCGGGATGGCGTAGCGGCCGGTGGATCGTTCGGGATTGCGATGGCCGTGCGAGACTGGCCGTGGTGCCAGGTCGAATCGGCGGAAGAAGAGCTCCAGCGAAGCCGGCAATTCCTCGAAGATGCCGATGAAGCTGAAATCCTCCGGCTGCAGGCGGCCGAAGAAGCGGCTCATCTCGTTTCGGGCCGCGTCCTGCCGCGCGAATTCGAGCAGCGAGAGTCGGCCGGCGTGCAACGTCCGGCAGAGCGGGTGCCGCCAGTCCGGCTCGCGCTGCCAATAGTGGTAGAGTGAAGCTACGCGCTGCACGGGGTCGCGCACCCAGGTGAGCAGCAGGGCGCTGGGATACCGCGCCAGCAGCAGATCGGGGCAAAAGTGGCCGTGGATGCAGCGGGCGTTCTCCGGAAAATCGGCCACGGCCCTGCCGCGGCAGTCGCTGATTTCCCAGTAGCTGCGATAGAAATCCTCCCCGAAGATCTCGGCGAGCAGCCGGCTGAAGGTCAGGCCTGCCGTCTTCGGGATGTGGAGGCTGAGCACCATCCGGGCCTGCGGGCTCAGTTCCGCGGCGAGTTGTACGCGCAGGCGGGCGCTGGCCTGGGCCAGCCCACTCCGCGGCGGTCCGCCCACGGACAACACGGCCTGGCTCGTCGCCAGAAAGCGGCGCAAATTCGCCAGCAGCGCCGGCGGAAAACCGATGGTGGCAGCGGCTCCGGATGACCGCGGGCTGGCTTCAAGGGTCGTTCGCATCGCCGGCTCCGTCTCGAGGAAAATTCCCATTTAGACAGGGGCGAGAAGATTCTTTCGAAATTCGGAGGCGCCAAAAATCGCCACCATCGCCGGCGGGCAACGACACTGCCCGGTACGCGGTGTCGGGTGATGGGTCGGGCGAGACCCGGCGGACTTCACGCTGGAATCCATTCGCGCTCACTACTGGTGACAACTGAACCGGCGTAACCCGCTATTCTGGCGAGAGAGGATCTTCTGCAAAATTCTGTCGTTAGCCGTTCGCGTTCGGCAGAGCCGCTGCTCGGCGCGGTCGTTTAACGGGCGGCGTTACCAGAATCGATCGTCCGGGAGATCGACGGATTGCGGCGAAACGGCGGAGGTTCGCGCCGGAGAGCGGCGTGATTCCCAGCGGGGAAGAGGCCGGCATCTTGGTTCCTTGGAGGATGTTATCCGGGTGGACACCGGGTTCGCAGGCGCGTTGAGTCGGGGTGGCGCCCGCTGGGGTGGTCCAATTCGAATTCAAACGCTCTGCCAGCGGGCATCCCGCCCAAGCTCAGATTCGCATTACCCACCATGAAGAAAATCAATCTTCGGGACATTCCCGAACTCTCCTGGGCTTCGCCAAAGGGAACCTACGGCGGTTCCGGCAAGGAGATCTCCGAGGCGTTGGGGCGGGACCCGCAGTCCACCGATCTGAGGCAACGCCATCCGTTCGACGTGGAACTGTGCCGGATTTCGCCGGGCAAGAAGCCGGGGCCCTTCCACTCCCACAGCGCGCAGTGGGAATTCTAGCACGTGATCTCGGGGCGCGGCGCCGTGCGGCACGCCGGGGGGACGATGCCGATCGAGCCTGGCGACGCCTTTATCTTTCCGCCGGGCGAGCCGCACCAGTTGATCAACGACGGCACGGAGGACCTCGTCGTGGATATCGTGGCCGACAACCCGATCGGCGAATCCTGCCACTACCCCGACAGCCACAAGTGGCTGGTGCGGTCACCCACACGGCAGTTGATCCGCTCGCCGGACCTTGACTACTACGACGGGGAGGAGTGAGCCGCCGAAGCGGCCGGCGACCCAGAGCAGATCTTGATCCTGTCCGGCATGACACTAGAACCCATGGAGGACATTTCCCTCGGCCTCCTTGGTTTCCCGCTCGCATCAACTCCATGAAATCCGTTCGTCGCCTCCTTGCCGTCACTTCTGCACTCTTCCTCCTCGTTGCTCCGGTTGCCCGCGCCGCGCCGGCCTGGCCGCTTCCCGCCACCGCTCCGGCCGCCGCCGGTTTTTCGGTCGAGCGTCTTGATTTGCTCCACCAGCACCTCCGCCAGCTCGTGGACGATGGACAATATTCCGGCTATGTCGTCCTGCTCGCCCGCGACGGCAAGATCGCGGACTGGCGCGCCTACGGCTGGCAGGACGTCGCCGCGAAGACGCCGATGCAGAAGGACACCATCGTGAGGATCTTCTCCATGTCGAAGCTGATCACCTCGACCGCGGTGCTGATGCTGATGGAGGACGGCCGGCTCCGGCTGAGCGATCCGGTGGAGAAATACCTGCCGGCTTTGAAAGACCGCAAGGTGTTCACGGGCGGGACGGCCGACGCGCCGGTCCTGGTCGCCGCGGACCGGCCGATCACGCTTCGCGATTTGCTGACCCACACGGCGGGCTACTACTACGGCGAGACCTGGTCGGCGGATCCGCCGCTGGCCGAGCTGTTCAAGCGCGGGAAGATCAACAAGGCCGCCGATCTGGATGACTTTGTCGCGCGCGTCGCGCTCCTCCCCTTGAACGATCAACCCGGCACGCGGTTCCGCTACGGCATCAACACCGACCTGCTCGGGGCGGTGATCGAGAAGATCTCCGGCCAGCGCCTTGATGTGTTCCTCCAGCAACGGATCTTCGCTCCGCTCGACATGCGCGACACCGGCTTCTGGGTGCCGGCGGAGAAGCGCGGCCGTCTGGCCGTCATCTACCGCCGCGACGCGGGCAAACTCGTGCCCAACGCCGGATCCAACCAGAACGACGTCGGTCCGGACCACGGGGTGCTGCGGGGAGGGGGCGGCCTCTACTCCACCGCGGCCGACTACGCCCGCTTTGCCCAGATGCTGCTGAATGGCGGCCGGCTCGGCGGCGTGCGGATCCTTGGGCGGAAGACGGTGGAGCTGATGACGCAAAACCATATCGCGCATTTGGCGGACCCACATCCCATTGGAGCGCGGGCGATGGGATTTGGCCTGGGCGTGCGCGTCATCACCGAACTCGGCGAAAGCCCGGCGCTGGGCTCGTTCGGCTGTTTCGGCTGGGATGGCGCCGCCACCACGCACGTGCAAATCGACCCGAAGGAGAGGACCGTGGCCCTGCTCCTGTGCCAGCACATCCCGTTCAACGAGGATGACATCTTCAGCTACTTCACCAACGGCTACTATTCGGCGCTGAACGATTGAAGCCCCCCGGCACGCCCGCCGCTCGAAGGAGGCTCTTCGCCCGCACTCCGCAATTGCCGCCACCGAAGGAGAACCCATGATCACTCGCATCTGGCATGGATGGACGTCGCTCAAGAACGCGCCGCTCTATGAGGCGCTGCTCAAAGAGGAGATTTTCGTCGGCATCGCGCAGCGCGCGATTTCGGGCTATCGCGGCATCTCGCTGCTGAAGCGGCCGCTGGGCAGCGAAGTCGAATTTGTGACCATCATGTGGTTCAGCGATCTGGACGCCGTGCGGAAGTTCGCCGGGGAGGATTACGAGATCTCCGTCGTTCCGCCCAAGGCGCGCGCGCTGCTGGCGCGGTTCGACGAGCGTGCGGCGCACTACCAGACCGTGTGTCCGCCGCCCGGCATTCCGCTCGGGGACTAGGCCGAACCAGCGGCGGCACAGTTGACCCGCCCCCAGCCATCGCTGTGCTCATGGCGTCGATCCTTTCCGCACCGAACCCCAACCCTGCTGCGATCCACCCATGAATCTGCGAATCGTCGCCTGCCTCCTCCTCGCGCTCTCGGCCACCCGCGCCGCCGCCGCCGATCTCTCCGGCACCTGGCGCATCGACGTCCCCCGGCGCGGCGGCGTCACCCTGCACACGTATTTCGTCCTCCGGCAGCACGGCGCCGAACTCGACGGCAAGGTCGTCATCCACGGCGGCGTCGATCTTCCCCTGCGCAAGGCGCACCTGGAGGGAGCCGATGGCGTCTTCGGCACCGATTGGAACACGGACTACCGTCTGCATCCCGACGGCGACCGCCTGCGCGTGACGATCAGCTATGGCGGCCACGGCTCGGAGGAGGCCACGGCGGTCCGCGTGCCAGAGGCCGAGGCGAATCCGCCGCCCGTCATCCCGTTGCCCGCGCTCGAGCCCGTTCCCGCCAACGGGCTCGCGCCGACCCCGCCGATGGGCTGGAACAGCTGGAATCATTTTGGCGACCGGGTCGACGACCAGATCGTGCGCGAAACCGCCGACGCCTTGGTGCGCACGGGGCTGGCCGCCGCCGGCTACGTTTACGTCAACATCGACGACACGTGGGAGGGCGCCCGTGATGCCCAGGGCAACATCGTGCCCAACACCAAGTTTCCCGACATGAAGGCGCTCGCGGACTATGTACACCAGCGCGGGCTGAAGCTCGGCATCTATTCTTCCCCCGGGCCCAAGACCTGCGGCGGTTACGAGGGCAGCTACGGCCATGAGGAGCAGGATGCGCAGACCTTCGCCGGCTGGGGCATCGACTATCTCAAGTACGACTGGTGCAGCGCCGGACGCCTCTATCCCGATTCCGCGCTGCCGGCGGGCTACCAGAAGATGGGCCGCGCCCTGGCGCGGAGCGGCCGTCCCATCGTTTACAGCCTGTGCGAGTACGGCATGGGCGACGTGTGGAAGTGGGGCCCGCAGGTGGGCGGCAACCTCTGGCGCACCACCGGCGACATCCAGGATAACTGGGCCTCGATGTCCGAAATCGGCTTCAACCAGAGCCGGCTCGCGCCCTACGCCGGCCCGGGCCACTGGAACGATCCCGACATGCTCGAAGTCGGCAACGGCGGCATGACCACGACCGAGTACCGGACCCACTTCAGTCTGTGGTGCCTGCTGGCCGCGCCGCTCATGGCCGGCAACGACCTGCGCACCATGTCGGCCGAGACGCTGGCGATCCTGTCCAATCGCGAAGTCATCGCCCTCGATCAGGACGTTTTGGGCAGACAGGGCGAGCGGCTCTCGAGCCGGGACGCGATCGAGATCTGGACCAAGCCCCTGCACGACGGCGGACGCGCGATCGGCGTGTTCAATCGAAACGACACGGCCAAGGCCGTCCAGCTCGCCTGGAAGGAACTCGGCCGGTCGGCCCCGCCGAAAACCCTCCGCGATCTCTGGCAACACCGCGACCTGCCGGTGGCGGCGGACGGCTGGTCCGGGACCATCCTGGCGCACGACGTCCTGCTCCTGCGCGTCCAGTGAGCCGCCGATCGGGCGGGTCCGGCGCCGGCGCGGCCGGAGTTCACCGCCCCGTGGCGCCGCTCACCCTGACCTTATCATGAATACGCTCCACGTTCGCCGCCGCCGTCCATCCTGGTCCCGCGGGGCCGCGTACGCAGTCGCCCTGGGCCTGGCCGCGGTGCCGGTCCGCCCGGCCCCGACCGCCGAGCCGGAGGCGGCCCGCCCGATTCGCATCGTGCTGGTCGGTGATTCGACGGTGACGGACGCCGCCGGCTGGGGCCTGGGCTTCAAATGCTTCCTCACCGCCGGGGCCGAGTGCATCAACGCGTCGCGGGGCGGCCGCAGCTCCAAGAGTTACCTTGACGAAGGGCTCTGGCAGAAGGCGCTCGCGCTCAAGGGAGACTACTACGTGTTCCAGTTCGGCCACAACGACGAGCCGGGCAAGGGCCCGGCGCGCGAGACTGAACCGGCCACGACCTATCCGCAGTTCATGGCCCGCTATGTCGACGAGGCGCGCGCGCTCGGCGCGCGACCGATCCTCGTCACCTCGCTCACCCGCCGGAAGTTCGATCCCGCCAACCCGCACCAGCTCCTGCCCAGCCTGGTGCCATACGCCGCAGCCGTGCGGAAACTCGCGGCCGAAAGGCACGTGCCGCTGGTCGACCTCCACGCCCGGAGCATCGCGCTCTGCGAGGAACTGGGCGAGGCCGGATGCGCGCCTCTCAGCGCGCGCACTGCGGCGGGCAATGTCGACACAACGCACCTCAACGCCCAAGGCAGCCTGGCGTTCGCCCGGCTGGTTGTCGCGGAGCTGCGCCGGGTCGCGCCGGAGCTGGCGCCTGTGCTGCGGACCGAGCCGACGCCGCTTCCCGCCGCCGCGACAGGCCCGGAGGGACCGCCATCCGGCGCGGACTCAAACCGTTGAAGGGCCGGCCCGCGGTGGAAACGATCCGAACGGCCCGCCTTTCCCGCGGTTCTGCTTGTCGCGCCGACCGGATGGCTACATTCGGGTGCGTATGAGCATGAAGACCGTCAAGTTGGGCGCCCAGGGCGCGATCGTCTCCCGGCTGGGGCTCGGTTGCATGGGCATGAGCGAGTTCTACGGTGCGCGGAACGACGCGGAATCGGCCGCCACGATTCTGCGGGCGCTGGATCTGGGCGTCACTTTTCTCGACACGGCGGACACCTACGGCATCGGCGACAACGAGGAGCTGATCGGGAAAACCATCCGGGGCCGGCGGGACGAAGTCTTCCTGGCGACCAAATTTGCCAACGTTCGGACGAAGGCCGATCCGGGCCGCTGGTCGGTGAGCGGCCGGCCCGAATACGTGCGCGCGGCGTGCGACGCCTCGTTGGCGCGGCTGGGGGTGGACCATATCGACCTCTACTACCAGCACCGCGTCGATCCGCAGACGCCGATCGAGGAGACGGTCGGCGCCATGGCGGAACTCGTGCGGGCGGGCAAGGTGCGCTTCCTGGGCCTGTCGGAGGCGTCGCCGGCGACCATCCGGCGGGCGCACAGAATTCACCCGATCACCGCGCTGCAGACCGAGTACTCGCTGTGGGAACGGCACGTGGAGCAGGAGATCCTGCCGACAGTGCGGGCGCTGGGCATCGGGTTCGTGCCGTACAGCCCGCTCGGGCGCGGTTTTCTGACGGGCACGATCACGAGCACCGCGAATCTCGGGGCTGGGGACGCCCGGGCCCAGCGGTATCCGCGCTTTGCGGCCGGGGCGCTGGCGCGGAACCTGGCGCTGGTGCAGCGCCTGCGGGCGATCGCGGAGCGCAAAGGGGTGAAGCCGGGGCAGCTCGCGCTGGCGTGGGTGCTCGCCCAGGGTGACGACATCGTGCCGATTCCCGGCACGAAGCGGAGGACATTCCTGGAAGAGAACGCCGCCGCGGCGCAGATCGCATTGACTCCGGGCGAGGCGGCGGAATTGGCGGCGGCGATTCCGCCCGCCGAGGTGGTGGGCGACCGCTACACCGAGGCGAACATGAAATACATCGACCGCTGAGGCGCCTGCGTGGGGCGGGCCGCCGCGCGCGAACCGCATTCGCCGGCGCTCGCCTCTGCAACATGTCAACTATTAGTTGACATGTTTCTTGGGTGGCGATGGGGCGGGATGCGGTCCCGGAAACATGGATGCGCGACCACCTCCGCGGGGAAAGTCCACGGGTAGTGCGGCGCGTCAACTTGCGTAGCCCGGATCTTCCGCGACTTTCTGATCTCCGAACGCGCGAGCGAAATGAGAATCAGGGCTTGACCGTCAGCCACCAATTCGCGGATTGGCCCCCAACGGTCAGCGTGACGACTCTCGAGATATCCAGAGCGTCGAGGCGCGCGCGGAGAGTCACCTTGTCGCCGGCATAGACTGTTCCTGGTGCGCTGGTATACGAACCGCCGTTGAGCGAGTAATACCCCTTGTCATTGATCGAAATCGACACGGGCACGTTGATGCCCTGGATCGTGACGGTCTCGCTGTAATAATCGACGCCGGGCAACGCCAGGCGCTTGTCGGAAAAAGAAAACGGGTAGGGGGTGGTCACGGGCGCCGGCGGCGGGGTGGCTTTGGCCGACAGATTCAGGACGAAACTGGGTTGCCCCAATGACCACTGGTTCGCCTGCACGCAAACCAAGAGGAACCAAGTTGTCGCCGGCCCCTCGAAAGCGTTGTTCGCGATCGTGACGGTCTTGTTCGACACGGTCACCATGCGGGGGTCGTTCGCCGCCCCGCCGGTGAACGTGGACGCGAAGGGCGCCGTCGAACAATTGTCGCGGTAGATTACCAGCTCGAAGTCCGAGTTTCCGCTGCCGGGTTTGCTGAAATCCGGCTGGACCGCGAGACTCAGCGAGGTCGCGTAGGGAAGGGAGACGGCAAACCAGTCGCGCACGCCCTGCGCATGAATCGTGCCCGGCCGTGTCGCGCTCGTTCCCGGGGACAAGGTTCCGATGCCGGTCGCGCTGGCGCAGCTTTTGCCCCACGGATCGGGCGCGGGGGTGATTGTGAAGCCGTTGAGCGCTTCCGCGACTTCGTTGTCGGTCGTGAGCGTGCAGGTGAAAACGCCTGCCGGCTGCGAGGCGGGAATTCGCAGGTCAATATAGGCGGTGGTTGGTGACGTCACGGCCCACCCTGTTCCGGTGCTCAGGCCTGAAAGGATCGTCTTGCCCTGCGCAAAATGCGCCGCCGGCGCGGTGAGATTGACCCGGACGGTCGCCCCCTGAACCGCGGTGTTTGGATTCAGCGTGAGCGGAATCGGATTGATGATGGTGAGGGCGGAGGCGAGCTGGAGGTTTTCCGCGCCCGTGGTGGCCCACGCCGTCCGCGAGCCAGACACGCCGGGCTGGATGGCCAGGTAGACATCCGCAGATGTCGGTGAGGTGACGTGGGAGCTGGTCACAGCAGTCCCGTTTCCGCCAAAAGCAAAGGAAGTCGTGCCGTCAACGAAGTGGGTGTTCTTGCCCCGGACCACCAGCGACGCCGTGCGACCGGAGAGGACGGTGTTCGGAATCACGCTGTCCAGTGTAGCGACCGGGGCGGCCGCGGTCGCCGCGGCGGCGGGCCTGGAAAACGACGGACCCGTGGATCCCGGAGTGACTGTAAAGGCGCCCGGGAAGAACTCGTCAGCGAAACCGGGCCGGCTCACCGTGACGGTGCACGGGCCGGCCGGTGCGTTCGGATGCAGATTCAGGGTGGCCTTGACGCTGGCGCCGTTCTGCACCTCGACCGCGGTAACGTCGATGTTGGGGCCGAAATTCAGCTTGGTGCCCAGATAGAAATACGAGGACCAGTACCCGGTCGGCCGGCTGATCGTCACGGCGAGGCCCTGCTGGCCCTGCTGACCCGAGTTCGGGCTTACTTGGAAGACTTCGCTGACATCGCGCGCGGCAACGGTGAAACCGTTCGCCAGCCGGACGACCTGGTTGCCGGTCGTGATGGTGATCGTGCGCGGCCCCGGCGTGGCGTCGCCGGCGATCTTGAGCGTCGCGAGCACCTTGGTGGGTGATGCGACGTCGACGGCCTGGTACGGCGCCACCGCGACGGGCGTGATGCCCGGGCCGAGATCGACGGTGGTCGTGCCCTGGGCGAAGGCGGTGTTCTTCGCATCGAAGGTCACCACCAGAGCGTCGCTCCACTGCGGGCCGGAGTTTGGCGTGACGGCGGTGATGGCGGGCACGAGCTTGGACGCGATCGACTGCCCGGGCAGCTGCGACGCGACGCCAGTCGTCGTCTTCACGCCGACCGGCACGTGCGCCGTCTGGCCGCTGGGCGTCTGGGCGGTCGTGACGTTGGGCGGAGCGCTGGCTTCAATTTCCGCAACCCGCTCCACTCGCAGATAGAAATCGTAGTTGCCGGCAAACTCGGAGCCGGCGTCATCCGCGAAATGGAGGATGGAGACTCCGGGCGGGAGCACGCCGAGCTGCCGCGGCCGGTTCAGGGCGCGCTCAATCGCATCCTGGGTGACGACGACGGCCGTGCCGTGGTAGTAGGTCATCCCGGGCGCATAGCTGGGATCCGCCGGCACAATACCGATCGGGCGGTCCCGCCGCGGGGTGCAGGCACAGGGCCCCAACAGGCCGCCGTTGTCCGGATCGCCGGAACCCACCAGTTGGGAGGTGTTGATGCAGGGAAAGCAGTCGGGGCCGGGTATTGGCGAGAGATCGCCATTCTGAATGCGGTCGCGCACCAGTCCCGCCTGGCGTTGGTTGTCATAGCTGCCGTCGGCCCAGTTCTTCACCCAGCCGTCGTAGACGCAGGTGTCGCCCGTGGTCACCTTCCAGACGCTCGGGACGATAAGGATGGCATCGGTACCGTTCGTGAACGTCCCCTCCCACAGGAGGAGCGGAAACGACCCGGCCACGGGTTCGGCAGTCATGCTGCCGGGATCCTGGCCGGCCGGAAACACGTCGCCGTTGGTGAGGCCGCCCGAGGTCGTGGCCGATCCGGCGCGAACGCGGGGCCGGTTGTCGCCCGAGCTTCCGCCGAACGATGATCCGGTGACCTGGCTCGCGTCCGGCGCAATGCCATGGACCTGCGTCGTGATGACGGACGAATTCAGGACGGTGAGGGCATTGCCCGCATCGGGCGCGTTGCGGGTGGCGACGATCACGCCCGCAGCGGCGTAGATTTCGTCCCCGCTGCCGTTCGGGCTGATGATATCGTGGAATGTCTGATGGATGACCTTGAATCCGTTCAGAATCACCCGATAGTGCTGCGGCAGCTGCACCGCGAAGGTGTTGGCGAGAGACACCTGCTCCGTCGGGCCGGTGCCCACCGGGCGGGTAGAAAAGGTCACCGTCCGTTTTCCGGTGGCGGCCGCGGCGGACACGTCCAGCGTCACCACCGCGTCGATGGTGGATTTCACGTCCACTGCGGTGATGGTGATGCCGGGGCCGAAGTCGGCCGTCGTAAACCCAGGCGTCCAACCCGTGTTCGCCGCACGCACCGTCACCGCCACGTGGGTCGCGCCCGGGGCCACGGTCGCGGGCGTGATCGCGGTGATCGTCGGGCCCGACGGTTGCGGCACACCGCCCGACGCCGGCGGCGGCGGCCCCACCACCGTTCCTTGAATCACCGAAAAGCCATTACCGAGTTTCGCGATTTCGGGGCCCGTCGTGACGGAGACCGTGCGCGGCCCGATCGGCGTCGAGCTGGTGGTGGTTATGTAGGCGGTGGCGCTCGTGGCCGAGCTCACGGTCAGCGAAGTCACCGTGATGCCGTCGCCGAAATCGGCCCTGCTGGTGCCCGGGGCGAAGTGGGTGCCGTTTCCGGTGATGATGACCCGGTAATTGACGGCCCCGGGGGCGGTGACCGCCGGTGAGAGTTGACTGATGGTCGCCACGCTCAGCGTCTGCAGCACCGGGGCGGCGGAGACGGTGGCCGTGAACGCGGGTGGTGAAGCGCTCGGAGTGCCGGCGGGACCTGAAGTCAGGTGCCACGTGACGTTGGCCGGCGGCAGGCTGGAGCCGTCGAGCCCCATCGGAACCGGGAGTGGACCGACACTGACGGTAGACGAATCGCTGACGTCGGTGCTGCCGGGATCGGCCTCGATCCAGCCGAAGTTCCACTGATCCGCGGTGGCCCGGAAGCTGGTCGACGGAGCCGGAATACCCCCTGCGATCGTGGCCGACTGCGTAGCGCTGATCGCGTCCGGCACTCGCAGGGTCGCGGTCCACTGGTGAATCACCAGCTTCTTGTCCGAAGCGCGCCCATGGATCGCGACCTCCACGTTGCGCGTGACGTCGACGCTCCAGTCGTAGCGGCGCTGGGTCGGGCCCTGCACCGGATCCTGGAACGAGATCGTTTTGCTGCCGCCGCCGGTGTAATGCCATTTCGCCGGATAGAGGGCCATCGCGCCCGACTGCTTCGGGGGCTGGCCGGTGAGCGTCCACGTCTGGGTCTCGTGCCGCGAGTAGTTGGAAGCGTCCACATCCAGCTTGAGCTCGATCGAGCCCGACCACTGGTCGGCGAGCAGGGCGGGTCGAGAGGCGAGCGACCAAGCGGCGAACAGGCAAACGAGGCCAATGACCGACCGCCGGGTAATCGTGCCGCATACGTCCGCGCAGTCTGACGAAGGTTGGACGTGGCGAGCAAGCGATGGGGATGAATGTGGCATGGAGTGGTGGTCGAGTCCCTGGCGCAGCGGGAGCGGTCAGAGCCGCTCGATCCCCAGAAACAGCGTGTACTCGCCCTGTGTCCAATCTCCCTTCGCGTGCACCTCGAACGTGCCGGCGGACCGCCCCGCGAGAAATGCCTCCAGCTTCTCCCGCGTGAGTACGATGACGCGATCAGACCAGACGGCGGGCATGTTTTCCGCCGAGTTGGAGTGCAGGCTCCCAAATATATCAGTACTCCCCTGCACGGCGGTGGAGGAACTCGCCGGCGCCTGGGTCAAGCCGAACGGCCGTTCCTCGTGGACGCTGTAGGTGCCGCTCGTGATCAACTCCGGCGCAGGATCGAGCGAGATCCCGGAGGTTTGGCCAAGCGCGGCGCTCACTTCGGGCAGGCCGATGATGTCGGCGGGATGTTCGTAATAGGTGACGCGATTCGAGTATGGCGTCCAGAACTGCTGCTCGCTGCCGCCGAGGGCCCACACCATCGGGCGAAGCACCACCACTTCGACGCCGTTCGTCAGATCGCCGTCCCAGGGCACCATCGGGTAGTAATTCGAGCCGGGGCCGTCGCACATCCAGATCTTGACGTCATCGCCGGTCTTGATGCCGCCGCTGGCGGCGAACGTTCCGGCGGGAATGCGCATACCGGTCGCCGGATCGCTGTTCGTATCGCCGTGAATCGGAGTGCGCAGCAGCGGTCCCGCCGAGATCGCGTTCTGGTTGCGCCGATCGAAGACGACGGCATACGTGGTGACAAAAATCTCGTTCACCTTGCCGTGCCATTTGGAGTCGTCATCGATCTCCTGGTGATTGATGACGACATGCGTCGCCGTGATGCGGTAATGGTTCTTCGGCGCCACGACCGTGACGCTTGCCTTGGGCCAATTCTCCGCCTTGGTCCGCGAGCCATCCGGGCTGTACCAACTGGTCACCCGCCACTCCTGCGGGCCGGCGGGAACGCCGGTCAGCGTGGTGGTCGTGCTCTGGACCTTGAGCCCGTCGACCGCGTTGCCGCCGCCCGCGCTGCCGGGACCGAGCACGAGATAGGTCGTCACGCCCGGCACGGCGTCCCAGTTCAACTGCACTTGACTGTCACCGACCTGGGCGCCCTTGAAATTCGCCGGATCCTGCGCCGGCTTGGGCGGCGGCGGGGAATTCCCTTTCGGGGTGTTGGCGAGAATGCTGGTCGGCGTTCCGGTCGCGATTTTCGGCGCAAGAGATTTCGCGGTGGCCGACGGGCCCGAAATCGAGGGGCCATTGGTTCCACCGAAGGTGAAATGCCAGGTGCCGGTGACGGTCGGCTGCGTGCTGCCCGAGTAGTTCAACGGCACGGCCAGCGGAGGCGCGCTTACCAACGAGGTGATCGGCCCGCCGACGTCGGTCTGCGCCGGGTCGGCCTCGATCCAGCCGAAGACCCATTCGTTCACGCCCAGTTTGCCGCTGCCCGTGGTGGGAGGATTGCTGCCGGAGGTGACGGACTGCCCCGTGTAGGTGAGGGCATCGGCCACATACGCCGGCAAGCTCCACTGGCGGAAAATCAGTTGGTTGTCCGACGCGCGCACGAAAATCGCGAGCTGGACGTTCTGCGTGGCCTCGATCGTCCAGGTGGCCTGGGCCGCCGCTCCTCCGAAGCCGCCAATGGCACCCGATCCGACTCCGGTGTAGTGCCACTTGGCCGGATACAGCGCGATCGACCCGGCCATCGTCGGCGCGCCGCCGGTGAGCGTCCACGTCTGCGTCTCGTGGCGTGAATAGCCGGTGCCATCGTCCAGATCGTACTTGGCCTGCACCGAGCCCGACCACTGGGCGGCGAACGCTGAATGCAGGGCGAGGATGGCGATGGTTCCGGCGGCGAATCTTCGAGCGATCATGGGTTGTTGAGATGAGATGCGAGGTTTCATCACGGCTCCCACTGCAGATCCCACTCTTCGGTCGCGGTCTTGGTCTCCGTCTCAGTCTTGCTATCCACCAGCGATTTTCTTCCGTGCAGGTGTTTGGGATCGTCCAGCCTGCCGGCGAGATCCGTCTGGTACCACTGGACCGCGTGATCGAAGTCGGACGTGGTGCGAGGCGGCGAAGCGCGCCCGCCGACCTCGCCGTGCGTATGCGCCGTTATCGGCGGAACCGACACGCTGATCGTATACGTTTTTGTCTCAGGAACAATCGCCACGCGGTAAGTCGCTTTTGTATCCCCATCGCCCTTCGTTGTTATCTTCCCCCAACTGTCGGGAACCGGGTCCGATGTGTCACCCGTCGAGGCCGTCACCCGCGACTCGGAAGTCGATTTCTCATCCAAGTGGGTGTGGGCGGCGGCCTCGCGCCGATTGGTGAACGTGATCGTGATGTCGAGCAGGCTGTGGAAGGAGCGATCCTCCCATTTGGTGTGGGATCCGGTGGTCCGCTCGTTTCGATATTCGATTTTGCCGGTCCAGCGGCCGCACGGATGAGCTTGGACCATCGCGGAGTCCACGGCCAGGGCAAGCAGGTCCGCCAGCTTGGCTTCCAGGGCATCGCCCTGGCCAAGGTCCGAGATGTTTAGGGGCAGGCCGAATGAAGCCAGCGTCGTGTTCCCGTTGTAATCGTTACCCCTATCGCGCCAAATCCCGACGTTGATTCCGCCGGCTTTGACTCCCACATCCAACTCGATGATTTCATACAGTTGGTTGTCCGTTGGCGAGGGGATGGCGCCCAGTTTCAGGCCGGGCGGTGGTGTGGCAATCTGCGCAGGGATGCCCTCGTTTTTGGGGGCCGGCGGTTTGACCGATGGTGGTTTGACACAATTCCAGTCCTCGGTGACGGCGATGCGCGAAGCCACTTGCGCAGCAATGGCGCTGGACAGATCGGCTTGCTGGGCGGGAGTCAGACCAAGCGATGGGTCGAAGTTCGTTGTGATCCGGGAGAAGATCTGCACGGCGGCGGCCGAGGGATGCGGCAGCACCCACGCGGCCAACAGGACAAGCGCGCAAGCCGGAGAGCAGAGCGACCGGGCGGGGGATTCAGCCTTCACGGCGTGACCGTGAAGCCGTTGGCCAGGCGGACGACTTCGTTGCCGGTGGTGATGGTCACAGTGCGTGGTCCGGGCGCGGCGTTGCTGTCGATCGTGAACCCGCCCATGGCCTGCGTCGGCGACACGATGAACAGGTACTGGTCGGCCAGGGTGATGCCGGATCCGAGGTCAATCTTGGTCGAGTCCTGGACGAAATGCGTCGACTGGGCGGTGAACGTGATCACGAGGCGGCTGGTGCCGGCCTTGCCAGAATTCGGACTCACCCCGGTGATGGCGGGTGCCGCCCCGACCTTGGGCGTCGCGAGATTCGACTTGTCGATCAACGAGGCGACGGAAAATGCGGCCGGGAATGAATCGTCGGGGAGACCAGTCCGTTTCACGGTGACCGTGCGCGGGCCGATCGGCGCACTCGCCGCGATATTCAACGTCGCCTTGGCGTGGGCAAGATAGTCGTCGCTTATCACCGCCGCGAATCCCGTCACCGCAATGCCGGGGCCGAAATCCAGTGTCGTTCCCTGCGTCGAGAAATAGTCCCGCGGCCACGGCGACGGCCGGCTGATCGCGACCGCGAGACCCTGCTGGGCGACGCGGCCCGAGGCGGGGCTGATCTGAAAGACGTCGTGGACGTCGCGCGCGACGACGGTGAAGCCGTTGGCCAGTGTGGCGATCTCGGAGCCCGTCGTGATTTTGATCGTGCGCGGCCCCGGCGCGGCGTCGCCGGCGATCTTGAGCGTGGCGAGCGTCTTGCTCGGCGAGGCGACATCGACCGCCTTATACGGCGCGATCGCGACGGCGGTGATGCCCGGGCCCAGGTCGACCGTCGTCCGGTCCTGGACAAAGTGCGCTCCCGGCGCTTCGAAGGTGACGACGAGTTGGTCATCCCACTGCTGGCCGGAGTTCGGCGTCACGCTGGTGATCGGCACGGCCGGCGCTGCCTGGGTGGTCGAGACGTTGGGCGGGGCCGTGGCCGCGGCCTCGGGGGCGCGCTCGACGCGCAGGAAGACGTCGTAGTCGCCATCGAGATCCACGCCGTGGTCCACGAAGTGAAGCGGAACCACGCCGGGCGACAGGCCGGGGCCATAGGTTTGCTGGGAGGCAAGCGCGGCCTCGATCGACTCGCGGGTGACGACGACAAAACTTGCGACGAAACCACCGTCCGGACTGATTCCTGGCAGGGGCGGGACCCCGAACGCCGCGAGCGTTGCCCCCGAGGTAATCTGTCCGTACGTGTCCCAACCATCGTAGGGCGCCTTGAGTCCGATGGGACGGTCTTTGCTGGGCCAACAGTCGAAGACAGATCCACCGGTGACCGGCGCGATATAATACCAGCGGATCAGGGGTCCCTCGGAGCCGGGGGAAACCACCGGCGTGAGATTGTTGCCCTTGATCCCCGGCAGCAACGCGGCGGCAACTTCTGCACTGGGCTGGTTGTTGAACAGGAAAGAATCGCCCGAAAAACCGTTTCGAGTGCTCGACCAGCTGCTAAAGGCGCTGGCATCTCCCGTGGTCCATTTCCAAAGCACGGGGGCGATGACGACGGCGTCCTGACCGTTGGTGAGCTGCCCTTGCCAGAGCAGGAGCGGGAACGAATTGGGAGTCGGGTTCGCCGTGGTGGTCCCCGGATTCTGGCCGGTGGGAAACACATCGCCATTGGTGATGCCGCCGGACGGCGTCGCTGACCCGGCGCGCACGCGAGGCTGGACATTGCCCGGCGCCGGGGAGCTGCCGAAATCGGTGACGCCGGACACTTGGTTCGGATCCGGGATGATTCCATGCACCGCCGTCCTGACGAGGGACGATGAAACGAGGGTCAGCGGCGTCCGGTCGTCGGTCGGGTTGCGCCTGCACAGGTACACCCCCGCTGCCGCGTACACCTCGTCGGGGCCCGCATTCAGGCTGATATCGTGGAACGTCTGACGGTTGCACCGAAATCCGTTCAGGATGATGCGATAGTAGCCGCTTGTGGCCACCGGGGGCGGCGGTCCCACCACGGTTCCCTGGTTGATTGAGAACCCGTTGACCTTCCGCACCACTTCGGAGCCGGTGGTCACGGTCACGGTCCGCGGGCCGAGGGCCGTCGCGGCGGTGATCTTGACCTGCGCGGTCGCGCTCGTCGGCGAGTGGACGGACAGCGAGGTGACGGTAATGCCGTCGCCAAAGTCGGCCCTGCTGGTGCCGTCCGCGAAATGCGTGGCGCTGCCGGTCAGCACGACGCCGTAATTCCCGGCGGCCTGGCCGACGACCGCGGGCGAGACGGAGGTGAGGTTCGGGATCGTCAGCGAGACGACGCCCGGCGTCAGTGGTGTCGCGGTGAGATTGAGCGGCGCCGCGGCGGGGCCGTTGGTGAAATGCCAGGTGAAGGTGGCGCTCTCGGGCGGCATCAGCGCCGACAGGGCGGCCGGACCCGGCAGCCGGCCGACGTTGAGGGTCGTCGACCCGGAGATGTCGCTCTTCGACGAATCGTCGACGATCCAGTCGAAGTTCCATTCATTCGTGAAGAAGCCGAACGTGTGGGTGGTTGTTTGACCCCCGGCGGTCACCGTCTGCTTCGCGGTCAGCCAATTGGCGCCGTAGGTGCTGAGCGCCGCGCTCCAGCGGTGGAACGTCAGCTTGTTGTCGGAGGAGCGCACCGCGACGGCGATCGGCACATCGATCGGTGGGGTGTTGATGGTCCAGGTCCAGTTGGTCGTGGTGCCGTAGCCCGAGCTCTGGTACGTCCCGCTGCCGCTGTAGCTCCATTTGGCTGGATAGACCGCGATCGAGCCGGCCATGGTCGGCGGGGCGCCGGTGAGGGTCCAGGTCTGAGTCTCGTTGCGGGAATAGGTGTCCGTCGTGACGTTGACCTGGGCCACGACGGATCCCGACCACCCGGCGGTGGGCGACTGCTGTGCCGGCGCCACGGGCGCCGCGCCGGCGAGGAGGACCAAGGCCAGCGCGGCCGGGCGAAGCGGGCGGTGGGGCGGGGCAGGTTTCACGGGTCCGCTAGAATTTGCGCTGGTAGGCGACTCCCTCGAGCTGGAGCGTGTTCGGGTCGTTCACCGTGGCCGTGATCTCATCCTGGTTCGGGCCGCCCATCCGGAGGTAGAGCTGGTTGCCGCGGACGGCGAACCGGCCGGCGTTGCCTGGATCCATCCGCGCGGCGCCGTCGAAGTCAAACTGGCGCGCCGCGGCCTCGGAGCCGCCCGGCGGGAAATCGTAGCAACGGAAGACCCGGCCGTCGGGCGACAGGAGGTAGAAGTGCAGCGCTGTCTGCGAGCTGAGGTGGCCGGCACCGAGCATCAGGTTCGAGACCGTCTTCTGCTTCATGCCCTGGAAAAGGCCCGCGAGCGCCGCCCCCTGCGGACCGGGGCCGTTCGCCAGCGACGGGGGCGCCGCCTTCCGGCCCACGTGCATCGAGTTGAGCAACTGAACCGCGGACGCGAATCCCTTTTGGTAGGCAAATGCCGTGGGCGCGATCATGTCCACGAGTGCCGCCCAGTGGCCGGAGACGAGCAAAAGCCGAAAGTGCTCCTGTTGCCGGGTATCGAGGAAATTTGCGCCAATCGCGGCGTCGGCGCCAGGCGTCGTGTAATTGGCGAACCTCGGCGGGCCCGCCACTCCCTCCTCCTTGTACATGACGCCAATCCAGTCGCGCAGCAGGCCCTGCTGGAACGCCGGCCGGATGTCGCCCTGGAATTCCCGGAACGGGTAGACGCAGAGGGTGAAGTTGATGTCGCTGCCCTGGTACTCGGCGTAGGCATTGCCGCCGGTGCCGCCGCGGAAGAAGTTGGGCGGATCGGTGTATTCGAGCACGGGCATGGTGTCGCCAGGGTCCGGCCCGGACGCGGGGCCCGGGGTGGTCGAGGCGAAGGCGGGCGGCGGCGGGGCGGTCGGGCCCGGACTGGCGGCGGCCGGGGCCGCCGGCGCGGCGGGAGCGGCGGGCGGCGCCCCTGGAACCTGGACGGCCAGCACGGCGGCGTTGGCCGCCATGGCGTTGTTGCGAAACAAATCGTCGCGGGCGGTCACGAAGAGCACCGCTTGGGCCCGGTTGCCCCAACGGGCGGTGTAGACCACGACGCGCAGGCTGGGCGCCTCGGGCGTCTGGACGTGCGCCTCCGTGGCCAGGAATCCGCCGGCCACGCCGTTGTGGGCGGGCTCGAGCAGGCGGCCCTGTCCCGTCGCGGCGGCGAGCGTCTGGTTGTGGAACTGCTCCGCCGTGCCGGTGTAAGCCATCGCCGGAAACACCACGAGCGCGGCCTTATTGACCGCCGGGGAATCTGGCGGCTTCATGTAGGTGGAGCCGTTCTGCGGATCCCGCTGCACGGCCCAGCCGGGCGGCGCGGTGACCGTGAGCTCCGCGGGCAGATCGTTGCCAGGCATCGAAGGCATAAAGGTGCCGGGGGGTGGCGGGTCGGCGGCGGCGTTTCCCGGCGGTCCACTCGCATCCGGGCCGGCGAGACCGCCGCCGGAGGAATCCGGCGTCTGGGTGGCAACCGCGGCGGCGCCGTCCGCCCCGGGGATCGCGATCTGCGTGAGGGCGCGATCGGCGATCGGGGCGTCCTTGGCAAACACCGCCGGGTTCGTCGCGAAAAAGATGAACGCCTGTGCGCGCGTTCCCCAGCGCGCCGTGTAAACGACCTGGCGCTGCTCGGCGCCCGCGGCATCCACGAGGTGGGAGGTCGAAATGAGCCAGCCGCCGAAGGAGGTGTGGCGGACCGGCTCGAGCCCGCGGGTGTTCTTCTGGGCGAATTCCAGCGCCGCCGTATGCCACTCCTCCGGGGTGCCGTCAAAATCCTGGGCCGGCATGATCACGAGCTCTGCGTCACTACTGTGGCTCGTCACCTTGGCCTCCGGCGGTCGCATGAAGATGACTTTGCTCGCCGGATCGACCTTCTGCGTCCAGCCGGCCGGAAGGTCGACCACCAGTTCAGCGGGCGCCTGCGCTGACGCTCCGTGGCCAGCGGCGGTCGCGGGCGCCGGCATCGGGCCCGCGCCTCCCGGGTCGGCCGTGGCCGCGGGGACGGAAGCGGGGGGGGCGGCGCCGCCCGCTTGGGCAGGCGCCTGGTCACCGGATGGCGCGAACGCGATGCCGTCGACCAGGCGGTCCACGGTGGCGCGGTTGGCCTGGAACGGCGTTTCGCCGTCGGCGAAGAAGAGCAGGCCTTCGCCGCGCCCGTTCTTGACGAGGGAGTAGAGGCAGATCCATGCCGGGGTGCCGTCGGCTTTGGTGAACGCCCCGGAGGTCGTCCGGAATTCGCCGCGCCGGCCCTCGGTGGGCGGGGACTGCGGCGTCAGCTTGCTCATGAGGCCGGTCCAAAGCTCTTGATGCCATTGGTCGGGCGTGCCGGCATAATCCTGACCCACGAAGAACGTGGCCGAGGCGTGCCCGCCCGGGGGCGTGAGGACCACAAGGTGCAACGCGTCATTGAGCGTCCGCTCCCAGCCCGCCGGGCGGCTATAGGATAGGTCCGACGCCTGTTCCTGTTCTGCAGCGGCGGCCGGCGCGAGCACGGCAAGCATGACGGCAAGCGAGCGCGCGATCATGGGGTAGAGCCGATTGGGGATCGAAAGGAGGGCGATGAGCGGAACGCGCGGAACGTGTCCAGAAAAGGTGGGGCGTCAATTCCACCGCGGAGAATTCAGCCGTCTTGGTCCCCGGCCGGATGTTTCCGACCAACGCAATCGGATCGGCGTGCCTGCCGTGAGCCTGTCGAACGGTCGAACCCGCATGCCGGCCTGTCCGCCATGACCCGTCTGCACGGTCCGGCGCGGCTTCCGCGGTGATGCCGCGACTGCCGGCTTGCCGGGCGCCTCGTGGCCGAAATGATACGGGCGAATGCCCCGCGTGGTCCCATTGCTTGCCTTGGCTGTTATGCTGACGTTGGCCGCACAGGCGCAGACGCCGCCCGTTGTGAAAGCCACCGGCGTCACTCCGGACCCGGCCACGCGCCTGGCGCCCGGTCAATCACTCAACGTGCGGATCGTCTACGAGTCCGCGCAACCCTTGCGCTTTCAGGCCGCCGGCTACCTCGCGGGCGTCCGGAATGGACGGCTGGCGATGAACCCGTCGCCAGTCTACCCGGCCGGAAAAGGCGAGGCGATCGCGTGGCTCTTCGGCCAGCCCGGCGCGCGGATCGACGAGATCCGGGTGCGCGTTTGCGATGATCGCTGGCGGCAGCTTTTCGAGGTGCGCGTGCCCGTGAAGGGCGAGTGGCACGCGGGCGTGCCCGCCGCCCCCGAAGCGCCATGGGCGCTGGAGCTGAGCGCGGTTCAGCAACGGGGCTTGAACCAGACGATGGCGAAGCCCGGGAAGGCCGCGGGCATCTTGGAGAAATTGTGGTTCGCGCTGACGACGGTGCTGGTGCCGCTGGTATTCCTGGCCGTGCCCGGTTACCCGGCGCTGCAGGTCTATGCGCTGGTCAGGCTCCGCGGACCGGCCCGGCTGCTTTCGGCGTTGCCGCTCTCCTTCATGCTGCCGGTTTATGCGTTCTGCCTTTATGGCCTGTCGCAGGAGTCGAACCTTTGGCCGCTCTATGCGATCTTCGCGAGCCCGGTGGCCTTCCTCATCACCCTCGCGGTCCTGCTGGTCGCGCGGAGGCGGCAGAAGGCGGGCGCCAGCGCGCCCGCGCCAGTGGCCGGCGAGACGGCGAAACCGAATTGACTTCTCCGTCGGATCGCCGGGCAGCCGTTGCGCGCGCCGGCGCACTCGCGGTCGGCGGTACTTCAAATGCCGGTCATAGTTGGCCAGGGTCACGGTGAGCCGAATCCCCTCTACCCCGCCTCCACTCGATGCGCTCCGGCGAGGCGGTGGCACTTGGACGGGCCGAGCCTTGCCGGAGGCTGGCCAGAGGAGCGGCGTTCTGCTGGCCAGCAGAACGCCGGG